>JAJTFE010000048.1:0-12607 GCA_021298375.1 Blastopirellula sp.
CCCGGTTTGCTCAGGGCCGGGGGGCGGAGTCGGCTCCCCCGTGAGGCCCTGGCCCGCTTTTTAGCGGCGTTTTTTGCAATTCCGGGGCAAGCCAAGGCCGTCTGGGGCAGACCCCGGCTTGAGAGGGGACTGGTTCCGAGAGGATTTTGGTTGGCGCGGAAAAACCGGCTTTTATACTGCAATGGCCCCTCGTGGGAGCTGATTTCACACGTCACCCTCAATCCTGTCTTCGATCACCCGGCTGAACCACCATGAGACGCTCACTGTTTGCTCTCCTGCTCTCGCTTCTGGCTCTATCCCAAGTAGCCTTGGCGGACATCCAAATCGATGGTTATTCGGATGCCACCAATGATCGCTTTACCAACAGCGGATCATTTATTCTCAGCGGTTATAACTTGAGCGGCGTGGGCCAGGTTTCCAGTGCTTCTGGACAGGGCCGGTGGGCGACGTTGCTCAGCCCCAACGTCGTTATCTCTGCTTGGCACTTCCCGCCACCGACCAACGCCCAAGTCACATTTCACCTCGATAACAATCCCAATTCGACACCGCTTGTCCGTACAGTGACCAGTACGAGCGCTCGAGTGGGTGGGACCGACCTGTGGCTGGGCGTTTTGGACGCTCCGGTTACCGGCGCAACTTTTTACCAGATTGCAACCAAGCGGTTGGTCGAAATCGGATTTTGGGTTATTGGGAAAATGTACCCTTCAATGGATCCGACAACGATTCGCTGATCATGGAGTACAACCTGAGCAGCGACGCGGAATATGTGCAGTATGAGTCTCATTTCCGCGGCGGTGATTCGGGCGGTCCCTTTTTCATTGAACGGGGCGGAAAGTTGCTGCTTCTCGGAACAAATGCGTTCGTCTTGAATGACAATGCAGGCCGAACGGTGGCAAGCGGCATCAATTATGTCGGTAATCGCGCTTCGACCATTCGCGATTTCGTCAATCTGCACTCGGTGCCGGAACCGACATCGGGCCTGCTGCTCTGCGGCCTGGGAGCCGTTTTCTTCGCGGCTCGCCGCTCGAGGGCCTGAGTTCCCGAGCCGGGGTTTAAGCTTGCCCAAAGGGGAAGTCGTGGTCCCTGCCTCGCGCCCACTCCGGCGGTTCGGCGGCAAACGATACCCAGCCCCCGGTCTGCGGGTGAATGAAGCTTAACTTCCAGGCGTGCAGGCACATCGGTGCCGACATCACGTCCCGCGTGGCTGCGGGTTCATCCGCGTTCTCAACCCGTTTAAGACCGTAGACCGGGTCGCCAACAATGGGGTATCCCAGGGTGTGAAGATGAACCCGGATTTGGTTGGTTCGTCCGCTCAGGGGACGACACTCAACGAGCGAGTTCTCAGCCGTCCGCAGTCGGCGAAACTCGGTCCGCGCGGGTAGGCCCTCCTCCCAGTCCACGGTCCGCCCGCCACTGGAGACTGGGGTCGAGCCGATCGGCGCCGTGCAGGCAAACTCGCTTTGATGCAGCTCTCCCGCGACCAGAGCGAGATACGTTTTCACGACAGTTCCCGCTTCAAACTGCGGTTGTACGATTCGGGCAATCTCCTTGGTGCGGCTGAAGACAATCAGCCCCGTCGTGTTGGCGTCCAAGCGATGGGCTGGGCGAAGCTTCTGCTGCCCGTACATCTGATTCAGCCAGGCAGTCAGGGAGTTTCGATTGAACCGGCCGCAGGGATGCACGGGCAATGGAGCCGGCTTGTTCAAGACCACGAGGCTCTCATCCTCGTAAATCCACTGTACCTCGCGAGCCACATCCGGTTCGGAAGTGCCCGGCAAGAGGTGCTCAAGCCGCATCCCTGATCGCACCACAGCGTCGGGGGCCAGCGTAGCGCCCTCGCACCGCAAACGACCGAGTTCGCACTCGCGGGCCCAATAGCCGCTCGGCAAGTGATCGTGCCAGCGGCAAAGCATTTCCAGTAGCGGGAGTTGATCGTACTTTGCCGGGACATTGAGAGGCCGGGTGCTGTCGTAGGGCCCCTTCCCCGGCAATGGTGAAGTGAGACGCTGCAATTCCGCCTCGCGCGAGCGGATGGTCTCGGCCAGTTTTTGTTCGGGGGTTCGAAAGCAGTGGGGACACTGTTTTCCGGGGAGATAGAGCGGGCTCTGCTGGTCGGATTCGCTCAACACCGCCTGACAGGCATAGCACAATCCGGCCGAAGTCTCGTCCAGCTTTGGATTGACCGCGACTCGCTTATCAAAAACGAAACAATCACCTCGATAGTGGTCGCCCCCAACCTCTTCAAAATATTTCAGGATGCCGCCCTCCAGTTGCAGAATGTCTGCAAAGCCAAGCCGCTCCATGACCGGCCCAGCTTTTTCACAGCGGATGCCACCGGTACAGAACATCACGATCTTGCGCTGCCGCCAATCGGCTGGCAGTTTGGCTGCGACTTGAGGAAAATCCCGGAAATGGTCCAAGCCAATCGGAACAGCGGCCTCAAACGTCCCCAGTTCGACTTCGTAGTCATTCCGCACGTCCAGGAGCAGCAAGTCATCGCCTTGGTCCAAGGCAGCCTTCAAGTCCCGGGCCGTGATCTTCCGGCTGGTATAACGCTCGGGCTGGATCTCCGCCTCGCCGAGGGCAATGATCTCTTTTTTCAGGCGAACCAGCATGCGTGTGAAAGGCTGGTAGTCGCTCGGGCTCAGCTTGACTGCGAGATCCTCCAAACCGGGGGTTTGCTTCAGTTCGGACAGAAACTGATCGACCGCCGCTGGCGGACCGGCAATGAACAGGTTAATCCCCTCGGGGCTGAGTAAAATCGTGCCCCGCAATCCGAGTTCACGGGAACGCTGGCGAAGCCGTTGTCGCAGGCTGGCGAGTTCGCGCAATTGCACGAACTTGTAGGCCGCTGCGTTGCTGATGAGCGCTTCCACTGCAGACATAGAGCGAATTCCCGTTGGTTGGATGATTCCGAGTCGAATATGATGGTAAAGGTCCGGTTTTAATCGGAAAAGGCAGGGAACCGGCAGTTGGAGGCGGCGTCAAACAGTCGCGTTGCCGACGACCCGGCCCGATTCACGACGCGGGAACCGGGGCTTCTCCCGGAATGGGGTCGAGAGAATGACAGCGCCAGCCTGGCAGAGTGCAGGCGTTCTGAGGAAATCAAGTAAACACGCATGGCAGAAACCGTATCACCCCATCGCCGCTGGCTCGGTTTGGCGCAGCCGCAACCGGATTATTATCAACTGTTGGGCGTCGATCGAACCGAGCAGCAATCCGAAGTCCTGCGGTCCGCGGCAGAGGCGCGGCTGGGGCTGCTCAAGTCCTTTCGCGATCCGGAGGGACTGGGTGAGCGCAAAGCGCTGGCCGAGGAGATCAAACTCGCCTTTGCAACGCTCGCCAACCCGGCCAAGCGTGCGGAATATGACCGGAGGACGAACGACGCGGCTTCCCGGGGAAAGCCATCCGCTCCGCCTCCGCTGGCGATTCCTGTCGCCGTCCCAATCGCGCAGCCTTTGGCGCATGCTCCGCCTCAAGCGGTCCCGCCTCCGCTGGCTGCGGCGATGCCGATCCCTTTGGCTCAACCCGTGGCGGCACCACAGGACTCACTGGCGTCTGTGGCCGCGCTGGACGCCAAGCAACGTCGCCGCAAGGAAAACAAGTCGCGGAAGTGGACGCTCACTCTCCTCGGCCTGCTGCTGTTTCTGGGCGGGCCGATGCTGATCATCAGCCTGATCTGGCTCAATTCGAAACCTACGGCGGTTGCGGAGAAGCGAGCCGACGCGCCCCGCCCGGCGGCCACAAGCCCCACCAAAAAACCTGCTCTGGAGGGACCCTTCAGCGGGCTGACGCCCCCGCCCAGCGAACAGAGCGAAATGCTCTCGCCGGGCACCGCAGAGGACTCCGAGCCATCCCCGTCACCAGATCCATCCGCGGAGGCGATCGGGGAAGAAAAACAGGCCGGGACTGAACCTGCTCAGCCAGATTCCTCTCGTCCCCCCGGGGAGTCGGAGGAAGTAGCATTTGCCTCGCCGTCGATTCGCGAATTGGATCGCGTGATCTGGAATGACTTGCGTTACCGCGACGCGGCCACGGCGCGAAAGCGGCTCCTGCTGGCGAAGGGCGCTCTTTCATCGCCGCAAGAGCAGCAACAACTGGCGGCCATCGAGGAGTTAGTCGGGCACCTCGAAAAGTACTGGAAACAACTGGTCCAGTCAGCAGCCAAACTCAAGACAGGCGAAATCAAATGGGGCGAGGATACTGCAGGTTTTGTTGAGTCCACGGACCAATACGTCCTCGTCAAGTTAAAGGGAATTGGTCTCAAGGTTTCGTGGGAAAATCTGCGACCGGACCTCGCGGCCCAATTGGTTGAACAGGCACCGATCGCGGACATCCCAACTTGGCGTTTGGCAAAGGCCAGCGCGTTGATGCTCGACATCCAGACTGCCCGTGAGCAGGAACCGCTGATTCGCCAATGGCTCGAGGAATCGGCCGCCGACGGCTATGAGATTGGCAACCTGGAATGGGTGTTAGCGCAAAGAATCGCCCGGCGACCGACTGGCCGCAGGCTGCCCCCACCGCAGGGCCAAGCGTTGGAGCAGGCCAAACGGACGTTACGGGAGGCGTTGCCAGAGAAGAACTTCGCAGCCAACAACGTTGCCGGCCGCAGGACCGCGATTGAACAGCTGCTTGCCGAGGCGACCCGGCAACCGGACCCGTCCGTCAAATACGTCGCCTTGGAACGAGCTCGGGACCACGCCATTCGCTTGATTGATATTCCGCTGTGTCGCGAGTTGCTCGAGTCCCTCGCGACCGCCTTTGAGCTGGACGTTGAAGCAAAAATGCTTGAGTCTGTGAATGAAATGACCTCTTACGTTCAAACGGGAGCACAGGCCGAGCGCGTGTGCGAGGCAATCCTGGTGAGTTCCGGTATCAGCCTGACGGAGTTGACCAAGGGTTCCGCGGAGCCGAAGAAGCTTCGCCTCGCCGAGGAGTTGGCGCAGAAGCAGGGACTGAAGCAGATGCTCGACCGGATCCAATACTTGACCGGAAGAAATTGACTCTCAGGAGGAGCGGCACTGAACTCTGGGAACAGCAGCCCCCGAGGGTCATTCTTCCGCCAGCTCAATTCTTGTGCGCATCGATCAACTCCTGATCGAAGTAGTTGATCTCCATCCCGGCGTCGACCACGATCGTTTGGGCTGTGATGCCTGACGATCGGGGGCTGAGGAGAAAAGCGACGACATTCGCGGCTTCCTGCGTCTCCACGGCGCGTTTTCTGGGGATGACTTTCTCCGCGTACAAATAAGCATCCACGTAGCCGGGAATTCCAGCCGAGGCCGAGGTCTTCAGCAATCCGGGTCCGACCGCGTTGAATCGAACTTCCGAAAAGCGGCTGAAACTCTTGGCCAGAAATGCGAGCGACGACTCCAAGGCTGCCTTGACCGGAGCCATGAAACCATAGTTTTCGCTCGCCATCCGCGTCGTGGAAATCGAAATGGTCACAACGGAAGCCGTGCGGCTGAGATGATCCTGGAAATAACGACAGATAGCCAGCAGGGAGTAACAGGAAATCTCAACCGTTCGCAGAAACTGCTTGCGGCCGGTTTCGTGGAACGGTTTCATCCCTCCCTCGTAATCGGCAAACGCGATCGAGTGCACCAGCCCGTCGATCGGGCCGAACTGCTCGCCAATTTCTCTCGCGACCGCTTCAATCTGCTCCTCGAATTCGACATCGCACACAAAGACCGGTTTGCCCGCAAGCAACTTGCCTGTCGATTCGCGCCGGGCCGGGCTGCGGACGACGAAGATCACCTGAGCACCAGCCTCTTCCAGCGTCTGCGCGACGTGCCACGCAACGCTTTTCTTGTTCGCCACTCCAAAGACGACAATTTTTTTGCCGCTGAGCTGAAGAAAATCCATCGAAATTACCTGACTGTTTTTTGAGGCTTGAAAAGGATCGGGGGCGAATAAGGCAATCCAAAAGGTCGATTGCGGACTGCAGGGATAGTCAACCTAGACCTGGCTCACGGCGCAGGCAAACTCGAGCCGCACCGCGGTTTGTCCCTCGACTTTGGCGGTACCCGTCAAGAAGTAGGCGTCGCCCAGTCGTTCATTCAATTTCACGGTCATCTCAAGCGTGTCGCCCGGGCGGACGATCCGACGAAACTTGACCTCGTTCATCCGAGTCAGCACCGGTACCCCGGGTTGTCCGGCCATCAGCCCCGCCAGCAGAACCGCGCCCGATTGAACTGTCGCTTCGCACAGAATCACTCCCGGCACGATCGGTTGGCCCGGGTAGTGCCCCTGAAAGAAGTACTCGTCAGCGTGAAAGGTTCGACGCGTCACAATCGAGTCTTCGCTTTGGGGGACAATTTCGTCGACCAGCAGCATCGGCGGACGGTGAGGGATGGCCTGTTCGATTTGGGATCGAGTCATGGCGGAGGTTTATCTCAGTAAGGGCGCTTAAAATAAATGCGAACGTCGGAGCTGGATCAGCCACGCGGATCCGCGGCCAGTCGGCCAAAGCACACGGCAGGAATTCTCCCTGGAAAGCAGGTTCAGCGGGGTGCGAGCCAATTCCAGCTATCAACCGCAAGTCGGGCAGGCCTTTTACCAGGCCGTCAGTTCAAGACGGCTGGCGTCGGTGCAGGCACTTGGGTGTTGAGATAGTTCAACACGTCGTTGGCGACGATCACGCCGTAGTTCATCGTCCCCAGCCAGCCCGACATGATGATCCCGCAGCTGCCCGCGTGATACAAACCGCGCACTTGTTCGGGAAGCGTGCGGCTGACGGCCAGCCCCTCGAATTTCGTGCCAAAGCTCGCTCCCGATACATGTTTGGTGTAATGCTCGAAGGTGCGGGGGGTCGCCGCCTCGATATGGGCAATCCGCTCCCGGCAGTTGGGCACATACTGCTCCAGCGATTCCAAGGTCGTCTCGATCAAATCCCGTTTGCTCGCCTCATACTCCTCGGGGCTGAGTCGATTCCAGTCGTCGTAGTGTGCGTTGGTGCTGGACACGATCAGATAGCGTTGTTTGCCATCGGGTCGGATATCCGGATAGTAGAACGAGAACGTGCGGCTGGTGATATCGCGGCTGAGCAACAGGTCGGTCCGGAATTCCGGCGCCGTGCTGCAGAACAGCAGGTCTCCAGTGTTCCGGTCGATTTCGTCACCCTCCTTCAGGGCCATGTAGACCTGGGTGCTGGAATTGTTCAGCCGCACCGCTTTGGCTTCGTCGATGAAAGCGGGATCAAAATACTCCGCACCCGTCAGACTGAAAATCGTACTTCGCAGGTTGGAATTGGAAATTACGGCATCGGCGGTGATCTTCTTGCCGGCCAGTTCCACTCCGCGGACGACTCCACGTTCGACGAGGATTCGCTCGACATCACAATTGATGCGGATATCGACGCCATTGCGGCGCATTTCCTTTTCCATTGACTTGACGAGATGGTCGGTACCACCCTCGAAGGTAAACACACCCTTCGACATGAAATTCGAGAAAACGATCCCGTAGGTGATCGCCGGATCCTCCAGCGTGCTGCCGTTGGCGTAGGTGATCGGCTCCATCAGCAAGCGGACGACGTCACCCCGCCCGGGAAAGTACTTCTCGAACAATTGGCCGGTCGTCATCGACTGGTCGTCGTAGAAGTTCATGCCTCGCGCAGTATTAAAGAACTCCTCGACTTTAGCCGGCTCAATCCCGAACCGGTCGATCAGCAGTCGGGTAAAGTCCTTTCGGTCGAAGCTGGTGGTCAGCGAAAACATCGGGTTGTCAAATCGCACCCCGTGCAACTGGACAATCGAATCAGCGATCTCACTGGTCCAGTACCGGCGGCAGCTTTTGACCATGCCCTGCGGGAAGCCGTGCAGCGAGATGTCAAAAATGTGTCCCCCGGGGCGCTTAAACCACGTGGCCAAACCGCCAAGCTTGTAGTGCTGTTCCAGCAAAAGAACACTGCGGCCCTCGCGGGCGAGCACGTTGGCGGCAGTCAGCCCCCCTAACCCGCTGCCGATCACAATCGCGTCGTAGTGTGAGCGAACGTCCTGAAGAAAATCCTTGGGCATGGCAGGCGACAGTGTTTGTGACGATTTGTGACGAAAAAGGCCGAAAAAGGTAGCCTCAGAATACGAGATGGACGCCGCAAACTCAATGGAGCAGCGGCGGTTCCCCCCAATCCATGGCTCTGAAGGAAGCGAAACTCGGGACGGGGCGACTCGTGCTGGGGCTGTGGGGCCGACGAACCATCAGGCCGCCCACCGACTATTTCAGGCAGTGCATGTTGGCCATCGAGATGCCGCTCATCATCGCCCCGATGATTCCAACAAAACCCTGGTCGGTTCCGCAAAGATAGAGCCCCTCAAGATGCGTCGTTCCGTCGAGCTTCTTGTCGGGCGCCCCGTAAACGGCTCCATTGTCGTGCCAGGTGAAGCGCCGAATCGTAGTCGGTGTGAACATGTCGGTGTCAATCACATGAGCGCGAAAATCGGGCACAAACCTGACACAAGAGGCAATCGCCCGATCGTACCAGCGCAACTTCTCCCGACGGTACTCGTCCTCGTTCAAGGCGTTCCAGCGGTCGAAACTCGCAATCGATGTCAATCGCATGAAACCCTCTGGCAGTTCCCCCTGCGCGTCGTCGTAAAGATAGTTGTTCGGCGAACAGACGACGCCCGTGCGCAAGTCGCAAAGTTCTGCCTCAGGGCGGCACCAGTGAAACTGCTCGCTGTCATTGTAAAAAACAATGGTCTCGTCATACCCGAGCTTGGCTGGCTGGCAGTCCAGCACCGAGATCGACTCGATAAATGAGAGTTGGCCCGGCTCTGGGCGGATCGGTTCGGTCGTATCCGCGCACAATCGCAGGGTTTCGACATGCCCAGCCGAGGAGAGAATCCGTTTGCCGTAGAGAACTTCGCCATTCTCCAGTTGCACGCCGATGGCCCGGCCATTTTCCGAGAGGATTTGGCTGACACCGCGGCGAAGTTTCAACTCCCCGCCCAATTCGCGAAACCGTTTCACGAGATTCTTTAAAATCAGTCGAACACCCTTGTAGGGACGAGCGAAGCCCTCGAGGAAGACGCTGCGGAACATGATGCAGAACTGTCCCCAAGCCATGTCGTGCTCCCGCGGATTTCCGTACCACATCAGCGGACAAAGGAGCATGTCAATCAAGAGCGGATTGCGCAGCCGTTCCTGGAGCACTTGCCGAGCCGAGATCTCGAAGGCCGCCTGATCGAGGTCGTCGTAGTCGGTGATTTGCCCCAATAGCGATTGAAAGGCGTCTCGCTGTTCGGGAAACTCCCGGGCGACTTCGGCCACAAGCAATTCAATGTCGTTATTGAACCGTAAATTGACACCCGGAAAGGCGACGCGTGAACCCTTCTGCGGGGCGAGGGCAAAATCCTCCCATTTGAAACGGAGCTGCCTGAGGATTCGGGCCAAGGGGCCTTTTTTCGCCCCCTTTTCCGTGAAGTTCGTAACCGCATGCAAGCCGACATCGTAGTCCCGATGATTCATTCGATAAAACGAATTCAGACCGCCGATCGTCGTGTGCCGCTCGAGAATGCAGACCTTCTGGTCGTAGTAGGCCAGGCGAATCCCCGCTGCGAGTCCCGACATGCCAGCGCCAATAATGATGGTGTCGTACATGGATAGCGGGTCGGGGTTCTCGGGGGAGTTCATGGCGGCTTGGTCGAGGTCGCCCGAAGCCTGACAAAGCATAACAATTCCCGGCCCGATTGGGGCGACGTCTCCATCACCCAGCCGCTTATGAATGACTCCCGCCACCAAGCCGCGAACATGCTTTCAGGTAGGGGACCGTGCGACCAACTCGCGCTTTGGGCGGACAGGAAATCGCTGGATGGACGGATGGATAGAACGGGAAACCCCGAGGTGCAGTTGCCTCCGGGGGGGGCCGCAAGGAAAGACGGTCTATCGGACACCTGGCAGTCACGAGCCCTGGCAAACACCGCTCCGGCGAGACTTGGGGAATCGTCTGGCGTCGTGAGAACCGCTTGCAGGCAAGCTCCCCATTCCCGCCCCGAGTCCCATCGCAGGGCCCTCGAATCCGGCTTTGCCGAAGGAATCAACCCATTCCGCAGGCCGGAGTTTGCCGGAGACAAGCCAACCAAAACACCGGGCGGTTTAACCCCGGCAAAGTCGCCCCCGCGGCGCTGGACGATGGAAGACCGCCGATTAGTCCGCCCAAGGTCAGCGACTGAGCGTTTCGCGTGACTGAAGGCCCTCGCGACTCTGAGTACGTCGCGCCTGAATACGTCGCGCCTGGATACGACGCACAGCAGTTTGAGCCGGAATGGGTCAGGCCGGAACTTGTCCCATTTTCGGTACGAGGTAGGTCACGGTGCTGTCCATCGAAGCCAACTGGACGTAGTCTTCCTCTGGAACTTGCACGCGATAGCGCTTTCGCAGTTCCATCACGATGTCAAGGAAATCCATGCTGTCGAGTTCCATCTGCTCGCGAAATGAAACCGCATCATTCAAATTGGACAGGTCTTCGTCCGGAGCGATGTCTTCGAGGATTTCAATAATCGCTTGACGAATTTCTTCCGGTGTCATGCGGACTCTCTCTCCTTGTCCGAACGGGCAACGCCAGTCCGGTTAAATGGTTCAAAAACGTTTGACAATCAGGGCCGAATTGATTCCCAGCATCCCAAACGAATTATTCAAAATGTAATCGACCCGATTGACTTCACGCGGCTGGTTGCGGACCAAGCCCGGGATATCGCACTCCGGGTCCAAGTCGTCGACATTGATCGTGGCGTGCACGACCCGATCGCTGAAGGCCGGCAAATTTCCAGCCAATTCAATCGCGCCAGCCGCGCCCATCGAATGACCGATGAAGCTTTTGGCATTGTTGATAAAGGTTTTTTCGGATTGGCCAAAGACCCGTCGGACTGCATCGCATTCCAACGAGTCGCCGTTCGTCGTGCCGGTGGCGTGTGTGCTGACGATATCGATCTGTTCGGGCGACAAATTGGCCCGCTTCAGAGCCAGCTGCATGCATTGCGCCTGTCGTTCGGCGTTGGGGAGGACGAAATCGGTCGCGTCGGTGTTGATTGCATAGCCGACAATCTCGCCGTAGATTTTTGCTTGCCGGCGCTTGGCATCGGACAGCCGCTCCAGCGTGTAGAGGCAGCCTCCCTCCGCGACCACAATGCCGTTTCTCGCCTTGTCGAACGGGCGGCTGGCCTTGGCAGGGTCGGAGTGAGAAGCGAGCGCGCCTTGGCTGGCAAAGCCGGCGAAGATTCCGAAGGTGTGAATGCTCTCGGAGACCCCTCCTGCGATGGCCAGATCACACTCGCCGAGCCGCAGCATCTGCAGTCCCTGAATCATCCCCGCATTTCCGGCAGCACAGGCGGCGCCAATGGTGTAATGCGGGCCAGTGATTCCCAAATTCAAGGCCACTTCGCCAGCCGGATTGTTCGCCACCGTTCGCGGATTGTGGTGATGGGACCAAAAGGAGGTGTCGTAGTCGTACCCCTTGATTTGGTAGACCTCGTTCTCCGTTTCGACATTTCCATGTTCCGTCACGCCGACGTAAACGCCGACCGTGGATTTGTCGAAATTGGCAAAGTCTATTCCGCTGTCCAGAATCGCTTCATTGGCGCAGTAGATGCCAACGCTCCCCGCCCGAGTTCCGCGGCGGGCATCCTTCTTCGACTGGTGCCGGTTGACTTCGAACTCACAGACCCCGGCCAGGGTCTTGCCAAAATACCGAATCTCGTAGGGCCGTACGCCGCTCCGACCGCTGAGCAACCCTTCGCGGACTTCGGCCAGCGAATTCCCGATCGGCGCGGTCATCCCGATGCCCGTGATCACCACGCGCATTTCATCAGGAAGGTCTTGTTGATTGACGCGGCTTATCATCGGGTGCGAACGAGCTCCATCCAGGCGGGATTCCAGAGCCTAGAATTTATCGATTTCCACCGGTTTCGCAACGGGCGCCGCAAAATCCGGGGGAAAACAGCAGTTTCAAAATTGGCTCCCAAGCGGGGGAACCGCCAACAGCTATCAGTCCAGCCCGCAAATCCTCCGGCCGAGGGCTGTCATTCGGCCGCAGCGGGCGGCCCCGGAAGTTGGACCCGGTTGGATTGCTCGGCGCGATCGCGCTCCCTCGCGACAGCTCACCCCGCCGGCCAGACCGATCTCCGGCCCCGGCAGTAGCTCCGGCTGTGGCTTCCTCAAGAGGTACCCAGAGAGGCCTCCAAACGTTTCATTCCCTCGTCGGTCGAAACGATCGGGTAGTAACCAAAATCCCGGCGGGCCCGCGAGATATCGAAGTAATGCGACTTGGCCAACTGCGCGGCGAGGAAACGGGTCATCCGCGGCTCCCGCTCGATGTTGAACAGGTCGTGGTAAATCTCCAAGGCATGCCCCAGACGCCACGCCCAGAAGAAAGAGATCGAGCGTTTGACTCGCGGCAGCCGAGCAAGTTTGAGAATGTCATTGATCCAGCCCCAGCAGTTCACGGGGTCGCCCTGGGAGATGAAGTAGGTGCTGCCGCAAACCGGGGACCCCGGACGCATCGCCTCGGCCGCCTGGATGTGGGCAAACGCGGCATTATCGACATAGATGTGGTCGACAAGGTTCGTCCCGTCGCCAACCCGCAAAAGTTGCCCCGCCCGGGCGCGTTGGATCA
>JAJTFE010000048.1:12679-30149 GCA_021298375.1 Blastopirellula sp.
GCCGATCCTTCGGCCCCCAAATCAGGTGAGGCCGCAGCGCACAGGTCATCAGCACGCTCGGGTCATTGGCCTGCAAGACAGCCTGTTCCGCCAAGGCCTTAGAATGCGGGTAATGGCACAGCCATTGCTTCGGATAAGGCGCCGTTTCATCGACATTGATCTGGTGGCCACCGTCAAACGTCACGCTCGGGCTGCTGGTGTAAACCAGCTTCGGCACTTTGGCCTGCAAGGCGGCATCTAACACGTTGCGCGTCGCGACCGTGTTGCAGGAGTGGAAGTGCTTCCAAGATCCCCAGATGCCTGAAACGGCGGAGACGTGGAAGATGACGTCCGCGCCCCGGGCGGCAGGCAGAACGCTGTCCAGATTTCGCAGGTCACCGGTGAACACCTCGCAACCATCCGCCGGCAGGTTGTCCCCCCGTTTCCGCACCAATGCCCGGACGCGGTAGCCCCGCTCTGCCAGCATGCGGACCAGTGCCCCACCCAGAAAGCCATTCGCACCGGGAACCAATGCAACTGTCATCGTCCAATTACTCTCTATCGCCGAAAATCCGGCTTGAAGTCAACCAACTGGGGTAAAGACCATGCCTGCTGAAGACGGCATCGCAGCCACTTCACCGAAGTCAACCCAGTCCCTTTGCCGAAGTTGGTAATGCCGGGCTCAAGAGGGCTGGATTTCGAACGACTGGACAAAAAAGATCAAGGCTCGGCAGCGTTCTGCCGGATTCAATTGGCCTGCCCGTTCGGCCCCGCCGCAAGTCCGAACCGAGCAGGATGCCGCATGCCAACCAGTCAAGCTGCCAGCGAAGCCAAATGGAGACGATGGGACTCGAACCCACAACCTCTACAATGCGAGCGTAGCGCTCTCCCAATTGAGCTACGTCCCCATGGAATTCCACCAGGATTAGCCGCCAATTCGGGCATCTGTTCCCGATTTTAGGCCGGCGATCGCCTGAATGAAAGAGCCGACCCATTCACGTGGCGGCCCAAATCGGCGACAGTATCGGGCGCCTGCGGGCCAGCGCTCGCCCGCCAGCGCGGTCCTTACGACTCAGGCTCAATCAGGCCGGTCCACTCTGAGCCAATTGAACCCTCACCCACCGGTCAGGCGCAAACACCCTCGCGCTCAGCGTTCCCTCGAGCGCGATCATTGCGCCTTCGTCTTCCCTTGGAGTTGAATCCCGTGCCCAAACTTGGTTCCCACATGTCGATCGCGGGCGGCTATTACAAGGCCGTCGAGGCCGCCGCTGTCGCCGGTTGCGACTGCGTGCAACTCTTCACGAAAAACAGCAACCAATGGGCCGCCAAACCAATCACGCCGCAGGACGCCGAAGCCTTTGCCGGCGCGCTGCACCAGCACCGGGTGAGCGACCCGATTTCCCACGCCAGTTACCTGATTAATCTCGCCAGTCCGAATCCGGACCTGCGAGAGAAAAGTTGCGGGGCATTGGCGACCGAACTTCACCGCGCCGGACAACTGGGGATTCGCTGGGTCATTTTTCATCCGGGGGCGTTCACGGAATCAACTGCCGAAGAGGGCCTCGACAAGATCGCCGCAGCAATGGATGGGATTCTGATTGACACGGCCGAGTGCGGAGCCGGACTGCTGCTGGAAAATACAGCCGGGCAGGGGACGAACTTGGGCTGGAACTTTGCGCAGCTGGCTGCGATCCTGGACCAACTCGGCCACCGCGAACGGGTCGGGGTCTGCTTCGATACTTGCCATGCCTTTGCCGCGGGCTACGACTTGTCGCAACCGGCCGGCTACGACGAGATGTGGAGTGAATTCGATGAGCAGGTCGGCCTCGATCGCTTGCAGGCAATCCATCTCAACGACAGTAAGAAAGGATTAGGCTCCCGCGTCGACCGTCACGAACACATCGGCCTGGGAGCGATTGGACTCGAAGGCTTCCGCCGACTGCTCAACGATTCCCGACTGGACAGGGTTCCGATGTACCTGGAAACAGAAAAAGGGCACAACGAAGCCGGTGAAGACTGGGACGTCGTCAACCTCCGCACGTTGCGTGACCTCGTCGGCTGATTCAGGAAACCCGGAGACGCGGCACTCAGGGCAGGTTATCGAGCACCCACTGCAGAGCATCGGCACACTGTTCCAGTTGCGGCCAGCTGATCACAAACGGAGGGGCGAGGTAGAGCGTGTTGCGCAGCGGCCGCGCCCAGACACCCTTCTCGATGTACCGGGGAACAACCGGCTTCAAGCCCGGCTCGCAGTCGATCTCGACCACGACCAACGCTCCGAGGCACCGCAGCTGGCGGACCCGCGGGTGCGAGCGCAATCGCCCCAGTCGTTCCTCACCCCACTCGGCAATTCGCCGGGCTTGTTCCAGACGCGGTTCTTTTTCGAACAAGTCGATCGAGGCGTTTGCGGCGGCGCAGGCGAGTGCATTGCCCATGTAGGTGGGACCGTGCATTAGGGCGTGGTCCGGGTCATCGCTGTAGAACTGGCTGAAGACTTCTGTGGTTGCGACGGTCGCCGCCAGAGGTAGCATCCCCCCGGTCAGTCCCTTGCCGAGGCAGATCAAGTCGGGAACGATTTCGGCCTGATCGCAAGCGAACATCGTTCCCGTCCGCCCGAAACCGGTTGCGATTTCATCGGCAATCAAAAGCAGCCTCTCAGCTCGCACCCGCTCGGCCAACTCTCTCAATTGGCCCGCCGAATGAAACTTCATCCCGGCCGCGCCTTGCACCAGTGGCTCGATGATCACGCCAGCCAATTCATGGCGATGGTGCCGCAGGAATTGCGAGAACTCCGCAAACTCTTGCTCAGTTTGGGGAATCGGTCGGGGAAACTGCTTGAGCAAAAACCCTTTGAAATGGGCATGCATGCTGTCGACCGGATCGCAGACGCTCATGGCGCCAGTCGTGTCACCATGATAGGCATGTTGGAAGCAGACAAAATGGTTTCGCGCCGACTCGCCCTGATTCAACCAGTACTGCTTCGCTATCTTGAGCGCCACCTCGACTGCAACCGATCCCGAGTCGCTGAAAAAGACATGATTGAGGTCTCCCGGCAGGAGTTGAGCCAACCGCGCGGCCAGCCGCTTGGCCTGCGGGTGCTGGATCCCGCCCAGCATCACATGCGGCATCGTCTTGAGCTGGTCGGCGACGGCACTGACCAAGTGCGGATGGCGGTGACCATGACAGGCCGTCCACCAACAACTGATCGCGTCTATCAACCGCCGTCCATCGGCGGTCTGCAGAAAGACACCCAGGGTCGATACGATCTCGACCGCGGGCAAGGCTGTCTTCATTTGCGAATAAGGCATCCACAAATGCTTTTGCCGCAGTTGCTCCGAGACTCCCACGCTGGCGTCTGCTCGGCCAGTCACCGGCTCGTCGGTTCGTTTCGTCCCATCGCTCGTCATATGCCCCGCCCCGTTTCGATCCTCTTGCTCAAGCCTCTCGGTCCGTGGCTAAAGCCGCCTTGAGGAGGTCGTACAGCCAAAATTCGACAAAGATCATCAGCAGAGGCAGGGCGAATTGCAGCGTCTGCGTGATTCGCAGGTCATCGGCCATCAGGGCGGAGCTGTCGACCATGGCCTTGACCAGAAAGCTGTTGAGCAGCAACAGGGCGATCAGCACCAGGCCAAACCGAAAGACGGTCAACCAGCCCCAACTCGTCCGGCGGCGGTTGTCTCCGCTCGCTCCCGGATCAGCTCCGGCTCTGTGTTCTCGAACAGCCATGCTGTAAACTTGGGGTGAAAATAACGGTTTGTGTGGCCGCGGAAGACGCGTCAAACCGACCAGCTAAGTTGAGGTCAGGTGAGCTGAGGTCGTACGTTGCATCTGTACTTGCAGCGCATCTGCACTCGCAGCCATTGGGTCCTGAGCCAAGTTACAGGCCCAGAAACAAAGTGTGACCGGGACGCGGCGGCCCCGATACTTTAGCAGTTGCGCGCCGCCTGACGAAGGACCCCCGAAACGGACAACCGCCCTCGGGCAGCAAATCGGTCCGGCGACGTTGGCTCGCCCTTGCGAATCCCCCGCACGAGACAGTCCTCAAACCAACATAACCCCGATGAAAACCAAAATCTTCTACGAAGCGGATGCAGCTGGCTACGACCTGAACGGGAAACTGGTGGCCGTGGTCGGCTACGGCGCCCAAGGGCAGGCCCACGCCCTCAACCTGCGCGACTCGGGTTGCGAAGTAACGGTCGCCGCACGGCCCGGCGGCCGCGGCTGGAAGGAGGCCGAGCGGGATGGGTTTCAGCCCCAGGAAGTTCCGGCCGCGGTCGCGGGTGCCGCTATCGTCTGTCTGATGATGCCAGACGAAGTTCACGGCGAGGTCTTTCGCCGGGAGATTCTGCCCCACGCGAGCCGCGGATTTACGGCTCTGACCTGTCACGGTTTCAGCTTTCATTACAACCTCGTTTCCCGCGACCAAGGCTATCACCGCTTGCTGGTCGCTCCCAAGGGACAAGGACATATGGTCCGGGGCGAGTATCTGCAGGGTGGAGGAGTCCCTTGCCTGATAGCGACGGACCCGGGCGAGGAGCAGGAGATTCTGCCGTTGGGGCTGGCCTACGCCCGCGCCTTGGGCGGAACCAAGGCCGGTGTGATTCAGACCACCATCGCTGCCGAAACGGAAACCGATTTGTTTGGCGAGCAGGCTGTCCTCTGCGGTGGTTTGACTTCGCTCGTGCAGGCCGGATTTGACACGCTTGTCGAAGCGGGCTACCAACCGGAATTAGCCTACTTCGAGTGCCTGCACGAACTGAAGATTATTGTCGACTTGTTACACGCGAAGGGAGTCGCGGCGATGCGGGACGTCATTTCGACCACCGCGGAATACGGCGACCTGACTCGAGGCCCGCGGATTATCGACCAACACGTCCGCCGCAACATGCGACAGATTCTCGACGAAATTCAGTCGGGCAGCTTCGCCCGAGAGTTTCTCGCGGCTCAAAGGGAAGGTGGACAATTGGCTCAACAAATGCAACAAGAAGTTGCCGGCTCGCTGCTTGAAACCACCGGCAAAGAACTGCGAGGAATGATGCCATGGCTCAAGCGAAAGAGCTGAAACCAGCGACTGGGCCGACCTCGCCGAACCTCCCGCCTCGACTCAATCGCACGCTGCTCGCGATCATCGCCGTGGCCGCCTGTTGGCTCCTCGCGATGACCGGATCGATTTGGTGGTCTCCCGTCCCCCAAGCAGGTTGGAAGGCATCCGTACTGCTGGGAATCGGCTCGTTGTTCATTGGTGGTTGGGCGCTCGCCCTGTGGCTAAAAAAGGGGCGCCGATAGCGCCGCGACGGCAGTGCGCGACGGTCCCGCGAATTCCCGCGGCACAGAACCAACTTGGGCCCGAGCAACGCTTCCAGAGGAGCCACTACCAACCGCTGCTCACAGCACAAGCTTGCCGGGCGCCGAGCCAACCGCCTCGCGCCATGGATATTCAGGCCACGGATGTAATCGAGCGTGCCGGGGAATCGTGTCTGAAACCCGGCCATGTGCGGAGCAATGTTGGCCAAGTGCGGAGCGGGGCCGGCCAAGTGCGGAGCGACAAATGCCGGCTCGGCCAAGTTCCAGCAGCTTTCAGGCTACGGGTTGCGGAGCGGCTTGTAGCGGCCCTTGGGAACGTTGTTGCCCCCTTTGCGGGCTTCCTTTTCGGCCTTGGCGAGGTTTTCCGGAATGTCTTTTTTTCGCGGACGCGGAATGCAGGTCG
The DNA here is from genome assembly GCA_021298375.1 of Blastopirellula sp. Taxonomy (GTDB): domain Bacteria; phylum Planctomycetota; class Planctomycetia; order Pirellulales; family Pirellulaceae; genus BJ22. The sequence continues at coordinate 18,366 of JAJTFE010000048.1, forward strand.
ACAAGACGCCCAACGTGAGCAAGCCGTAGAACAGTAGTTGAGAGGTGTAAGCTGCGTCTTCCACGGTCTGGCTCTAAGAGAAAGGAATGAATTCGGATGGGCGAATGGTGAGGGAGTTTTCCAAGCTCAAATGGTCGTACTCGTTGAGCAGACCTCGCTGGCTCTCCTCTATTCTAGTTCAATTTCAGGCTCCGCCCAGCTTGGCGCGTAACTGAGCGATTAACTCCGCGGCTCCATTCCCAACCGAGACCTCGGCTTGACTGCCTTCAGCCAGCCATTTCAATTGGACCTTTCCGGCAGCCACTTCGTCCGGTCCCGCGATCACGGCGGCGGCAAATCCGCGGCGATCCGCATATTTGAACTGTTGCCCGACCTTTTTCGGTTCGGGGAAAACCTCGACCCCGATTCCGGCGGCCCGCAATTGTTTGGCCAAAGTGAGATAGTAAGGGAGCGAACCGGCGTCAACCGAGGCTGGCGCCGATTCCCGGCAGATGCTGCTTGGTGAACAGCTTGGCCAAGTCATCGTAACGTCCGCCGGAACAGACACTGCCAATCGTCGGCAAGTCGGTCAGGAATGTTTCGTAGATGGAGCCGGTGTAATAATCGAGTCCACGGGCAATGGAAACATCAATCGCCAACCTTCCGTCCGGAATGCCGCCCGCCGCCGATCCGCCGACCACGGATCGCAACTCGTCCAGTCCACGGACAGCCAACTCTTCATCGCCGGCGAGCAGTTCCAATTGCCGCAAGACATCCGCCGTCGTTCCGCTGACCGCTGTCATCTGAAGAATCGCAGCCACCTGTTCTGCAGCCGCATTGGTCGACTCGCGCAGTTCTTTGGCCACACCCTCGGGGCCGATCTTCCCCAGCTTGTCGATCGCCCTCAACACGGCCGTCGATTGATCGAGCAAGCCAAACCGCTTCAACAAGCCGTTCAGTACTTTGCGATTATTTAACCGGATTTGGAACCGCTCAAAACCGATTGCGGTCAGCAGCTCATTGATTACCAAGGCCGTCTCGATATCGCTGGCGATGGATTCCGTTCCGATGGTGTCGAAATCGCACTGCATGAACTCGCGATAGCGACCCGCTTGGGGGGCCTCTCCCCGCCAGACGGTAGCAATGTGATACCGCTTGAACGGAAAGCCGATTTCGTTCGCATGCTGGGCGACAAATCTGGCCAGCGGAACGGTCAAGTCAAAACGCATCCCAACATGACGGCCACCTTGATCTTCAAAGTGGTACATCTGCCGATCGGTCTCTTCACTCCCTTTGCCGGCAAGCACTTCAAAGTACTCCAGCGTCGGTGTGTCGATCGGGGCGAAGCCAAACGATCGATAGACTTTACGCGCTGTCTCCATTAACCGCTCGCGCGGGAGCATCGCTTCGGGCAGATAATCGCGAAAGCCTTTGAGTGTTCGCGGTTCAATCCGCTCGACTGTTTTTTCGTTCATGTCAACTCAGTTATTCAGAATCGGAAACATCTCCGGCTTGGGAGAACGGAAATGCGGGTCTTCCGGGTCGCTGGTGAAGCGGGCTTCGAAGTACTCTTGTACCTGGTCAGGCAATTCGAAGTAACCCTCGTAGACGTAGCTGTCGTCATACTCGCAGTTGTCGGTCGAATACTCCCGGCAGATCTGGGGCCGAGTATGGTAAATTCCACAGCGGTAATCGTCCTGCAGATGACGGCAAGTCGTGTGCACGAGCAGGTACCAAATCCCCTCGTCCAGGAACACGCTGGCCTGCTCATGCAGCAGATACCACCGCAGATAGTCGAAGTCCTTGGGCTCGGTGGGAGTATCAATCGGCAGGGCGAAGTACCGACAGCACTTGGCAGTGCAGAAGGCGCAAAGATTCTCGGTCTTGGGGACCGACTCGCGCGGTGGTTTAATGCGGGGAGGCTGGTTCATGTTGCAAATCGCGTGTGAAAGGAGGCGACGCAGTTGCGCGCCAGATTGAAATCCGTCCGTCGGTTCGCGCGGCCGTCTTGAGCGACCGTCCTGCGCGACCGTCCTGCGCGACCGTCCTGCGCGGCCGTCTCATGCTCCTGAATCTGGACCCTTGGGCCAGGTCAGGAAGACACTTCCGGTTGGCAATGCTCCGATGGCAATGCTCCGGCAGGAGAACAGCGGCCGGTCATTTTTGGCTGGAGAGCAGACTCGACCGACGGGACTGCCGGTTTTTGCCGACCAGACGATTCGGTAAATTATCAGAAAACGGCTGCGTTGAGGAGGTCGCCGAGCGACTGACTCCGCAGCCCCAACCCAGGTTCGCGGATGAATTGGCTGGTCGACTATCTCCTTTTGCTTGGCACCCTGCTGTTGCCCGCAGTCCTGTTTGCGCTGGCAATCCACGCTTTGGAACATCTGATTCAAGGGCGACTCGCCCGCCAGTTCGGTTGGCGGGCCGTGCTCTGGACCGGCTGGCTGGGAACCCCCGTCCACGAGTTCAGCCACGCGATCGCCTGCTGGATCTTCCAGCATCGAGTCGACGAGATTCGGCTGTTTGACCCCGACTTGGAGGAAGGGCGGTTGGGCTATGTCCGGCACAGCTACCGGCGGGGAAACCTTTACCAGGAAATCGGAAATGTCTTTATCGGCACCGCCCCTTTGCTCGGCGGCTCCGTCGTCTTGGTGTTGCTCACCTGGTTGTTTTTCCCGGCTGCGATTCGGACTGCGTTCGATGCAGCGAGGCAACTGGAGTTCACCAGCCTCTCCAGTTCGATCAGCCAATTGCTCAAAGCCGCAAGCTCGAGTTTGGGAGTGATTCTCGATCCGGAAAACCTCCTGAAGCCCCGGCTCTGGGTGTTTTGCTACTTTGTGCTCTGCATCGCCAGCCACATGGCGCCCAGCCGAACGGATTACGCTGGTTCGCTGCGTGGGGCTGTCTTGCTGCTGGCGTTACTGGCGATCGCCAGCATCGGCATCAGTGCCGCCGGAGGATCGCCGCAGTTGATCGCTTGGAGCGTGCTGCAAGCGGTCGCTCCGCTGTGGGGAGTGGCTTTACTGGCGCCTTCGGGATTGAGCCCTGAATCTCTCCGCGCACTCCGCCCACTGCGACTCCCTGATCGGACTGCAGAAAGGCTCGAATGATCACGGCGCCTTCCAGGTCGGCGGGCAGGGTTAATTTTCTGGAAAAATCGCCCGCCTCAACCTGAAACCGCTGCTGTTGGCAAACCTCGTTCTGCGTTCGCTCGTAATCAGCTTGCAAGTCAAGCATTCCTTCCGGTGTCAGCTTGCTTCGGTCTCGGGTGAGGGGACGCTGTCTCAAGCGGTCGCGCGAGTAACAGACTTCGAGGGTGATCTCTCCTCCAAACGGTGCTGTGCCCCGGATTTCCAGTTCGCTCCTGGGCAGCAACTCCGTCGAGGCCAAGCTCAGCGTGAGGACCGCCGGTCGCTGCACGCGAATCAAGGGATCTCCCAGAAGGTGAAATAAATGGACGTGTTCACTCAACTCTTGGTTGAGCATGTCCGGGCGAGGACTGAGGAGAAAGTTCAAGCCGACAATCATCTCCCGCACTTCAGCCAACTCGGCAGAGCCACCCGCCCTCAGCATCTGCAGCTTTGCCTGGCGGAGCATTTCGCCGACCGTCTCCGTGTTGCTGCCGAATTGCTGGTCGAGCAATCCCAACGCCAACAGCCCCATGGCAGTCGGCATCGTCACCCTCGTGCCGCTGATCACGGCAATCGGTCCCTTTTCCCGCAATAACAAGGTCTCCGCGAGCGATGTCCGCGGGTCATCAATCGCACCCGTGTGGCAGGCGAGGAACAAGGCGATCGGACGCCCCTCCCTCGGTGAGACGAGCGAGGTCAACGGTAGGTCCATGACCGGATAGCGACCCAGCGGCGTGCGGATCGTATCCAGCCGATGTCGACTGCCGTGCCCCACGTAAACCCAGAACAGGCATCCTTCGTTGAACCGCTCCAGCGAGACGCGGGAAAACTGCCGCGGGTCCGGGCAGTAGGGGCTGGTCCAACTTCCGTAGGTAACGCTCACATCGTAGCCCGGCGGCACATGTTCCCCGAGCAGGATTTTGACCGTGTTCTCGATCGTCTTGTCCGCCACGCCTCCAAAACCGCCCACGCCCGCAATCACATTGATGCGGCGTCGCCAAGCTGTCTGCGGCTGGTCCAATTCATAGGCAATCAAGCGTTCAATGTACTGGCGCAGCTCGCCCGGTGTGCTCACCGGAATTCTCCCCAAGGCGAGATCCGGAAAGCCATCCTGATCAAGGTCCGCGTAACTGTTGTCTGTGGCGATGTCGAGTTCAGACCCAAAAAAGAAATTGACCTGCGCCAATCGGATATCAACCGGGACCAAAGGCTCTGGGCCGCGAGCTGAACCGACAAGAACCAAGTGCTTCGACTGGCGCTCCCGAGCCTGTTGTCGAATCAGTTGCTTCAGTTCAAAGGCCGACGCCGGCGGGGCCAGGACCAGCAAGCGATGCCCCTGTGACTCGCGATAGTCGATCCAGCGCTGTAAATCCGGTCGCAACTCGGGCGGGCAGATGACCAGTGTATCGGCCCCGGAAACCTTACTCGCGGCATCGTCTACGCGCTGCAGCTCGCTCTGAGCTTGCAGGGTGAAAAGCTGAGTTCCCGAAACTTCACTCCCGACCAGCCATGCCAGCAACCAGAGGAGCAAGGTAGCCCAGATTCGAAAGCCTGTTTTCTGCATCGGCTGACCTGACTGAACAAAGTATTTGGAGCAAGCTCACGCCAGCATTCTTCAGCGGTTGCCCAAATGCTGCAAGCTCAAGATTGCTGTCATTCTCTGGTTTCGGACCGTTCTCACGGCTCCGCGGGGAGGACTCACCGAGTCAGGATCGCCGTCACTGGAAAGTGGTCGGAAGGAGTACGTCCGTCAACGGCAGTCCGGTTAATTTGGGCTTGGCTCACTTTCCAGCGGCTGGAGACGCCGACCCAATCAATTCGGGGTCCCGCGGTCGCTTGCGGATCAAAGCCATTGAAGGTTCCTTCACCGGCCTCACGTTTGGGGAAGACGACTCGATAGGTATCCAGCAGGGCAGGGTTCGCTCCAGAGAACAGTTCTTTGTGAGCTGGCGAATCCTCGGCGGCATTGAAATCGCCGGTGACAATCCAATCGCAGCCCGCGCCGAGTTGGACCAACTTCTGGCGAATCAAGATCGCCGAGCGCCTACGCGCCTCCTCGCCCCGATGGTCGAAATGAGTGTTGAGAAACAGGATCGGGGCCCCGTTCGGCTGGTTTCGGTCCTTGAGCTTCACCCAGCTGGCCCTTCTGGTCAGCGCGCTATCCCAAGACACACTGCCGGGGCGATCAGGTGTTTCGCTCAGCCAAAAATGCCCGGCATCCAGTCGTTCAAACCGTGCGGAGCGGTACCAGAGCGCGGTCATTTCCCCTTGCTTGGCCCCGTCGTCGCGGCCAACGCCCCAAGACTCGAACTCGGGAAGGTTTTGATCGAGCCAATCCTTTTGCAACTCGAGTGTTTCTTGGGTTCCGAGCAGGTCAGGCGCGAAATCATGAATCGTCCAGGTCAGCTGCTCGCGCCGCCGCTCCCAGCGATTGGCTCCATCGTTGGCCGTCGCATAACGGAGATTAAAACTCATTACCCGGAGGTCTGGACTCTCTCGGCGAGCGGCTTGATTGGTTTGGGCCGCGAGCAGTCCAGGGTTGGCCAGGGCCGCGAGAGCCAGCACGCCGCCGAAAAGCGACGGGAACATCACCTGCCGCCGGGTTGCTCTGGCTCGCTGGGGTGCTTTGGACAAGGGATCCTCTCGCTCAAAATGCATTCGGTCTGAGCAAAACGGTGAGCCGTCGACGCCGGGCTTGTTGTCTCAGAGACGCAGCCTCGCACCAGCTCGCAGTTCCGCGATCGGGTAAAAAGTGCCTCGCCAGCGAATTCCACCGTTTCTCAGGGTCATCCATGTGGAACGAGCTAGCGCCGTGAACATGATTCCAGCGCCGAGGAAGGGCGCCAACACCGCCTCGACCAAGCCATAACCCGCCGGGCGAGCCGCGAGCCAAGCGAGCGAAATCCATACACCCAGCGCCGTGAACCCCGCGAGCTTTTGCCACCAGGGGCCAGGCAGGAGGATCGCCATGTAGGGACCGACGACGAACGGCAAAATTGCCGCCAGCTTTACCAGAAACACGTTCAGGCGAAAGTGACTGAAGGCGCCATACATGTTTTTCTCCAGCCCGCGGATCATGGCGCTCAGACTTGGATACCATTCGACAGAGAGTTCCTGGATCGCCGAGCGCCAATTGCTGCGGCAGCCGTGATCGACCATCATCCTCGCCAGCCCCGTATCATCGACGATTTCCATTTTCAGCCATTCCAACCCGGGCGTTTTCTCCAGAGCCGCGCGGCGTACCAGATTGAAGGCGCCAATACCAACGAAACCGCGCGAGTCCTCGCCGCCAATTCGATGCGGCCGCAGCAATAACAGCAGGTTGGTCATGAATGCCACCAAGGCAGCTCGCAACACCAGGCCACGTCCTTCCAGACGCGGCCAAAGCGTCAGGTGGTCCAAGCGTTCGCGCTGGCAGACTTGAATCGCTCGCTCGATGACGGTCGGGCCGAAATGAACATCCGCATCCGTGAACAGCAGCCACTCGCCTCGAGCCGCTCTCGCCCCGGTATCCATCGCGTGGACCTTGCCCAGCCAGCCGCCGGGCAACTCGCGAATGTGCACCGGTTGCAAGCGCGGCGAATCGGCTGCGAGCCGATCGATAACCTCTCCCGTCCGATCGCGGGAACGATCATTGACTGCGATTAGCTCCAACTCCGGATAACTGGCCGACAACAGCGTGCGCAAAGCGGGCTCGATCGTCGCCTCCTCGTCCAGTGCGGTAACGATCACGCTGACCAAGGGCCAGGGCGTGGGCTGAGGCTCCAGCGGCTCCAGCGGCCGGGGCTCGAGAAAAGACCGCAATGAGAGTGCCGCCACACCCAACCAGCTGAAGCCCAGCACCGCCAGCAATCCGGGGAACATCCAATCCATGAAACTCGACCACAAAACGACTCTGGAATCGGTGTGGCACCCACACGCACCCGTCCGAGTCTATCGAAGCGCTCCGTCGAGAACCACAGGCGGTGGCGGAACGTTCAAGAATGAAAGGCTTTCGCGACCAGGTAGCGGAAATCAACGCAGGCCGGGAAGTGCCTCCTGGCGTCGTCTCCATCCTTTCAGCCGGCCGCCGAGGGCCAGCGTCATTCCCAAACACCGGTGTGGACGCCATACAAGCCAAGTGGATTCACTTCGCCCCGGCCGACTTCCCAAGTTCGGCCCCCATTGGCTTCGCCAAACCAGCCCATGGCGACCGGTTCCGTCTCACCGAAACTAAAAGGGCTCGCGGTACCTCCGCGGCAAGCGTGCTCCCACTCAGCATCGGTCGGTAAGCGGTAATGAATTGAAAACAGGGAGCGACTGGCGACTTCACCAGCCAGACCGCAGTCGACTTCACTGAACTCGGATGAGCAGGCCTGTTCGCTCAAGCGACTCGATCGAAAAGCAGCGAGCCCGACAATCTGACCCAATTCACTGCTCGCCAGCTTTTGAGCAAACTCCTGGGCGTCTTTCCAGGTCACGCCCTCGACCGGGTGGCGGCTGGTATCCTCGCCCTTGACTCGGTCAACGTAATAGGGCTCTGGACCCGATGCGGCGTACCACGCCGGATTGCGACCGAGGATCGCCTTGAATTCAGCTTGAGTGGTTTCGTTGACGGCGAGGTAAAACGGTTTCGAGACCACGACACGGTGCGCCGGTGTGCTGCTGAGGAGACAATCCCGCCAGTGAGTATCCTCTTTGGGCATCGAGCCCATGAGAGACTGCATTTGCTCGGTTTGAGAGCCACGATCGTAAATTCCCGGTGGAATGAGCCGAAACGACTGCCCCAATCGATTTTGGACTTCGACCGGCAAGCCGAGATGCTTCGCCCAAGCTCGCTGGATTTCGTTCGCCCGGATAGTTGAACAGGGGGAGACGAGCCAATCGGGCTGGTGGGCGGGAGGGGAGTAGGGCCGAAGGCGAGTCGCGCCTGAGGGAGGAGCCGCTGCGGCTGGTTGAACGGCAACCTCCGGAGCAGGTGTCGACAAACTGGGGGCCGCTTGGGACGGAATCTTTTCGTATCCCGAGATGGTTTGGAACTCGGTACTGGGGCCAACTCCGCCAAACTGCATTTGCAGCATCGCGCCGCCAATCAGAATGGAAACGAGTCCGCCGCCAATGATCCATGACCAGGCGGGCTCTTGGGCAGTGTTGACGGTGGCGGTCATAGGGGCATGCTCCTTGAGGGAAATTCCCGACGGTGGTTGCGCGGCGTCCGCACGGCGCCCAGCAAAAATGCACTCAAACTCTCGCCTGGCAATTGGACTTGGGTCGCTGCTGCCTGACTCTTGGAGAATCGCGCGAGATTTGTCCGATTGTGACGATTGAAACATCCCCGGAAAAATGGATCGGCGTTCGGGAAAACAGCGATGCGGCGCTGGAACAGTCGAAAATGGCTGAGATTCGAAAAACGGCGGCGACTCCATCGCCTTCTTATCCGCAGAATCGGCAAAGCTGGGCATTTCCTCACTCGCAGCGAAAAAGTTTGCCTGCCCGGAATATTTTGAAACCGGTTGCCGCAAGGATTGGTGTTACTGTTCCCCGTCTCGTCTCCACATGGCGCTCGGTCCCGACGTTTACAACCGTCTGGTTCGACCAATTGCTCCAATCAGTTGATGAGCGCCGAGTCGCTGGATTTCATTCTGCATGAGCAGGTGCCGGTGACTGGAAGGAGTCATGCTTTTGGTGAGTGCATGGATGCGGTAGACAACAGTCCATTTTTCTTGAGGAAGCATTCATGGCCATTGGGGTAGTCAACAATAGCGGTTCGATCAACGCTCAGAACAATCTCTCGCGCGCTCAGAACTCGCTGAATCGCTCGATCGAACGACTTTCGTCGGGTTTAAAGGTCAACCGAGGTTCCGATGGGCCCGCAGCCCTCGTGATTTCGGAAAAGCAACGTGCTCAAATCTCGGGTTTGAAGACCGCGATCGACAATGCCGACAGGGCAGTGTCCGTGGTTCAGACCGCTGAAGGTGCTCTGGGTGAAATCAATAGCCTGCTGGTCAAGGTGCGCGGGCTGGCCCTCGACTCGGCCAACGCCGGCGTCAACGATGAGGACGCATTGGCGGCCAATCAGGCTGAAATTGCCAACGCTCTCGATACGATCAACCGAATTGCCAACAACACCCAATTTGGCACCAAGAAGTTGCTCGACGGCTCGGCCGGCAAGACTGGCGTTGCCTCGGACAGCGATGTCACTTTCCTCAAGGCAGGTAGCGCGGCATCGGCTGGAACCTATGCGGTCAACGTTACGCAGACAGCAGAACGCGCTGTCGCTGACGCTGCGACCGACCAGACGGACGTTCTCGCCGCCGACGAAACCCTGACCATCAACGGCGTCAACGTGACACTGAATGCCGGCCTCGACCAGGCTGGTGTCGTTTCCCGAATCAATGAATTCAGCGGCCAGACCGGTGTGGTGGCACGCGTCGACGGCACCACCACCCAGCTTTACACCGAGGACTTCGGATCGGGCTCTTCGGTCAGCGTCATCTCCAATGTCGCTGCCGGTGCAACCAGTTCCGGCTTCGGCACCACTGCCATCACCGACTCCGGCGTCGATGCGGGCGGGACGATCGGCGGCAACGCAGCCACCGGTTCCGGTGCTGTTCTGACTGGCACAGCTGGAGCCTCGAAGGATGTCGCAATCCGTCTGGCTGCAGATGGAACCGACCCGACTACTTCGGTCACCGGTGGCCAAGGCAACGTGACCGTTACCGACAATTCGCTGACCTTCCAAATCGGTCCGAACCGAAACCAAACGGTCAATATCGCGATCGACAAGGTCAATCCAACCGGCCTGGGTGTGGGCACTGCCAACAACCAGTTCAACGCACTGGACTCCATTGACGTCACCTCGGCTTCCAAGGCTCAGGACTCACTGGAAGTGATTGACAAGGCAATCAATGAAATCTCCAACATGCGGGGTAAGCTGGGCGCGTTCCAGGCAAATACTCTGGAATCGACTGCCAGTAACCTGCGGGCAACGCTGGAAAACGCAGTCAACGCCGAATCCGTGATCCGGGACACCGACTTCGCTCAGGAAATCTCGGCGTTCACCAATAACCAGGTCCTCGTTCAGGCCGGTGCTTCGGTGCTCTCGAGTGCGAATCAGTCGTCACAGCTCGTTCTGTCGCTGTTGCGGTAAGTTGACAACCTCGGGCGTTTGAATCGCAGCGACCGGGGCTGAGACAATTTGAAATGCAGACGCGAAGTGGTTGAATGGCCACTTCGCGTTTTTCGTTTTTCGGGGGAATTGGTTGCAGGTCGCACCGCTCGGCCTTGGCTGGGCGGACAAATCCTCAGGAGCCGAAAAATGGATGAACTCGGACTGAATTGATCGCCAAATCGCCAAGGTTGACCGAATCGACAAGCTTGCGAGCCTCAGGGATCGTATGTTTCCGCGTTTCAATTCACGGGAGCAAGGAAAAAATGTCAACGACCCTCGTCAGCGCAGACCAGTTGCTCCATGATGCGGAAGAAGGGCGGGCTCCGGCCCGAACATTCACCGCCAGCCAACCGACTCCGTTCGAATGGTTCTTCGTGATTACGGGCGGATTGGCCCTGTTTCTGCCGCTGGTCTGGTGGATCGGCGAAGATGAACTGAACGCCAATGAGCGGATTCAATGGTATTTCTGGGCGAGCGCCCTGATCAGCTCGCCTCACGTCTACAGCACGTACGTCCGACAATACCGCAAGTCGCGCGAGGGGAAAATCAGCTGGTGGCTTGGCCTGCCAGCCTACCTCGCGATGGTCCTCTTGCTGCTGGGCATCAGCTATGCGGGTTACTTCGTCGAGGCGATCACGGCAGTCAATGTCTGGCAGTCGTTTCACTACCTGCGTCAAACCTACGGGATCGGCTGCCTGTATGGCGGGCAGAAACAGATGGACGCACTCGACCGACGACTCCGTTGGTGGGCTTACCATCTCTGCTTCCCCTGGCTGATCCTCGGCCGCTGGGACATGCTCTATCAGGCGTGGGGTGGCCAAAGCTACGACCTGATGCCGCTGGATATCGACGATATGCTCCTGAACTGGCTCGGGTTGCTCGCCTTGTGCGGAGTTTATCTCCAAGTCGTGCTCGAAGCCCGCTCCATCTGGAAAAACGGTCGCGACTATCGACTCACCGGATTGATCTGTTTCAGCATGTTCCTCGGAGTGCACTGGTACGGTTTCATGTACCTGTCGCATTACCAGCGGGGCTTTTTCACAGTCACCATATTCCACGCTCTGCAGTACCTTGCTCTGGTCTGGGTTCTGGAACGCCAGCATTACGTGAGCCGAGGCGTGAAATGGGTTGAGATGGTGCCCAACCTCGTCGGTTTCCTGATCTTTTGGGCCGTGCTCTATGGCCTCGGCTACGGCTGGGAACAGAAGATTACGGTGGCGCTGACTCATTGGTGGCTGATGGCCTCCTCGATCCTGCTCGCCGCCATCAGCATGCACCACTACACGGTCGACAGCTTTATCTGGCGCAGGACCGTGGGGCGATAGCGCAGGCCGCGTTCCCTCGGACCGCTCACGGGTCCGAACACGGCCTTTGCAGCCGCTCGAATTCGGCTGATAAACGAAAAAACCCGCCGGTGAAGACTCACCTGCGGGTTTTGTTTTGGAATGGAATCAAGTTCACCGTTCGTGCCGCACTCCCGGCATCACTTCCCAGCCGAGGTTGGTCAGCAATCCACCCGGG
>JAJTFE010000049.1 GCA_021298375.1 Blastopirellula sp.
CGCGAGGACCGCCAGCGAAGCCACGCAACCAAGCCAGTTGACCCGTTCGGAGGCAGGGCGTCGGGTATCGCAAAATACAGTTGTGAGGGACTTGCGCATCGGTTTACTTCCGGTTTTCTTTGCGTTGTTCCGCGACGCCCAGAGATTCAAGAATCTGCAACGTCGCTGGCGATTGGTTCAAAACGTAAAAGTGCAGGCCGGGGACCCCGGCATCGATCAAGTCGCGGCATTGCTCGATCGCCCATTCCACGCCGACTTGGAAATGCCACTCGGGCGAATCGTGCTCCCGCAGCCGGTTGAGCAGTCTCTCCGGCAGTTGGGAACCGCACAGCGACGTGATCCGCTCAATCTGTTGAAGGCTCAGAATCGGCAATAATCCCGGAACAATCGGACAGTGAATCCCGAGTTTCTGGCAATCGTCCCGAAAGTGAAAAAAGTCGGCATTGTCATAAAACAGCTGAGTGACGACGACGTCGGCGCCTGCCGAAACCTTGCGCTGCAAGTTAGTCAGGTCGGCCGTGCGGCTAGGGGCCTCGCGATGCATTTCCGGATAGCCCGCGACGAGAATTCCGAAATCGGGAAACTCCCCACGAATCAAGCTGACCAACTCATTGGCATAGCTCAAGCCTCCCGGGGTCGGACGGAAATTGCTCTCTCCCTGCGGGGGATCGCCCCGCAGCGCCACGATGTAGTCGACTCCCTGACCGAGAGCCCGAGTCAGATACGAACGGAGCTCGTCCTGAGAACTTCCCACACAAGTCAAATGGGAAGCCACCGGGAGACCAAATCGGCGCTTGACGCGGTCGACGATTTCCAGCGTCTTGTCGCGAGTCGACCCGCCTGCTCCATAGGTACAAGTCACAAAGTCTGGAGCGTACGCCATCAACCGGGAGACATGCTCATACATGTTCTCCTCGCCTTTGGGCGTTTTGGGCGGAAACAACTCAAACGAAATCGCCAGGCGATCCGGCTGAAAGTACGAACGAAGCGGAGGCATGAGATCATTTCTGAACGAGAAAAAGTATCGAACCGGGCCGCACCCGGGCCGGCAGCCGCAGGCAAACCGCGCACCCCTCGGGCCAGCCAATCGGCTGGAGCGGCAGGGCCTCGCCTGAGCACCAACCATGATACCGCCTTGAGCCTCGTTTTCTTAGCGGTCCCAGCCGATCCAAACCGGTTTTTCGTGAACGATTCGATCGCCCGCTGGGAGGCAAAAAAAGCGGGGCAGTCTGTGTGACCGCCCCGCTTGCCTGAGATCTCAGAATTCCCTGCCTCGCCCTCGCAGAGTCAGATTGCCAACTCTCGCCCGGCAAAGTGCCAACGGGCAAAGTGCCAACGGGCAAAGTGCCAACGGGCAAAGTGCCAACGCGGCTCATCGCGTTGCCCGCGGCTTCGTTACTGCGGCTTCGGCTGGGTCAGCGTGTAAACGCTCATGGCCTTCAACTCTCGCACAAAGATGTCGCGATCCACGAAGCCCACATGTGCCCAAGTTGTCTCGTCGGAGACATGCTGTTTGCCCAGCAGTTCAAACTTTTCCGGATTGGCTTTGATCAGCAACAGGTCTCCTTGCTCATCCAAGGCAAGAATCCGGTCTCCCGCAGCAATCATGCTCCAGTACTGGCCAAATGGCTCAGAAATCCAGGTCGACTTGCCGGTTGCCAGGTCGATGCAGGTGAAACGCTGGTTCCGCAAATGCAGATAGACGTGGTTGCCAATCACAACCGGCGAAGACATATAGCCTTGAGTCGGCTGCTTCCAAAGCTGCTCGACACTCCACTTGCCGCCATCCAGTTTGATGTCATACAGAAACGTTCCGCCCTGATAGGTGCTGGTAAAAATCTTGTTGCCAATCACCAGGGGAGTCAGGATGTTCATGCCGCGGAAATTGGGAACCGGTTGCCGCCAGAGCACATCTCCGGTCTCCAGGCTCAATCCAGCCAGTTCCTCGCGCGACTGGACGACAATTTGCCGCTGACCGTGCAGAGTGGCGATGATCGGGCTGCTGAAAGCACCACCGGACATCATGTTCTGAGCTCCCTGCATGCCCCGCCACTTCAGCTCGCCAGTCCGCTTGTCCAGCTTGAACACGGCGCTTCCAGCCTGGGTGTAGAGGTCATCGCCATCGACCAAGGGAGAGGAAACGTATCCGAAGTCCGGGAGCTTGGTCTCATACTGGGCCGGGAAGTCAATTTTCCAAAGCTCTGCGCCCGTCTCTGCATTCAAGCAGACGAGCACATCCTTCATGCCACAGATGTAGAGCCGGCCGTCGTTGTAGGTCGGCGTGGACCGGATCCAGCTGCCATTGGCGGCAGCGAAAAAAGGAACCTTCATCGACCCTTCCCACTGGGACTCCCAAAGCTGTTTCCCGGTTTCCCGGTCGAGGCAGCGAACCACCTCAAACTTGCGGTCCTTGGTCTCGGTCACGAAGACCTTGTTGCCAGCCACAATCGGGCCGGAGTAACTGGCGTCAACTTCCACCCGCCAACGCCGTTCCAGATTCTCCAGATTCGGCTGGCTCGCCAGGATGTCGGACTTCAACATGCTCGTCCGATCGGGACCGCGCCACTGGGTCCAATCGGTGTTCACCGAAGTCGGTTGAGTGGCCGGGGATTGAGCTGCGGATTCCTGGGCCAAGCCAGGCAGGGCCGTCGAGTTTCCCCCAGCCCATACGGCGGTCAGTAAGAATGCTCTGGCGGCCATTCTTCGGGCGGCCACTCTCCAACCACCCCGCAAGCCTCGCCAACCCGCCAATTCTGCTCTCATTTTGTAGTCCTTTCAGAAACGTGCTTGGACGTTGCGAACGTTTTTGTGATTTTCCGCGTATTAACAGCGGTGCCTAATCCGTGGAATCAGTCAAAATTTCACAGAAAAAGTGACCGACTCAGGGTTGTTTCCCGAAATAGAACGGTATAGACTCGTTGAACGATTTGAACGAATTGAATGTTTGCGGGCTGGAGCAATCGTCTCTTTCCGGGGGTCTCTTCCCGGGCTGACTCGGCAGTGATTCGCTGCCCTCGACCCCGCTGCCCTCGAACCCGCAGGCATCGAACCCGCAGGCATCGACCAATTTTGGCCAATCCGGTCCGCCGGATGAGCCGCCCGGCAGTCGCCCGGCAGTCGCCCGGTGCGAAATCGATGGTCGTTCTTTCGCAACAGGTTGATTACCGGCTTGGGGAGCAAGCGGCACCGCCCTTGTTTCCCCCAGCCCCCTTACGGCCGCTCTGCCGAAGCTTCTTCGGTCAGATCACTTCAGAAAGGAAGACGGCCAAATGAAAATTGCGATCGTTGGTTCAGGTATTTCGGGGCTCACCGCGGCTCACTATCTCCACCGCCAGCACGACGTCACCCTGTTCGAGGCGAACGACTATCTGGGTGGCCATACCAACACGGTCGAGTTTGAACTCGCCGGACGGGAGTACGCGATCGATACCGGCTTCATCGTTTTTAACGACCGGACCTATCCCAACTTTTGTAACCTGCTTGACGAACTCGGGGTTTCCTCAAAACCGACTTCGATGACTTTCAGCGTCAGCTGTGAAGCATCCGGCCTGGAGTACCGCGGAGCCGATTTGAATGGGCTCTTTGCCCAGCGGACCAACGCCTTCAGTCCGAAGTTTCTCGGTTTGCTCTGGGAGTTGCTGCGGTTCAATCGGCAGGCTGAACAATTGCTGGCTGCGGCTCCGGACTCGATGACCGTTGGAGAGTTCTTTGCCCGCCATCGCTTTGGCCGGATGTTTGTCGAGAAGTACTTCCTGCCGATGGCTTCCGCGATTTGGAGTTGTCCTCACTCCACGGTAGAAGGATTTCCGATCCGCTTCATTGCCGACTTTTACCGCAATCATGGCTTGCTCAGTACCCGCGATCGCCCGCAGTGGCGGGTGATCAATGGCGGTTCACAGCGCTACGTGGAAGTCCTGGCCCGCCCTCTCGCCGATTCCGTTCGCATGAACTCGCCTGTGACCCGGGTGGAGCGAACCGCCCAGGGTGTTCAAATCCGGACCCGCCGCGGAGGGGATCCGGAACGCTTTGATCACCTCATTCTGGCTTGCCACAGTGACCAGGCTCTGGCGATTCTGGGAGAGTCTGCCACTCAAGCCGAGCGCGAAGTGCTCAGCGGATTCCCTTACGAAAAGAATCTGGCTGTGCTTCATACCGATACCCGGCTGCTGCCCCGCAACCGTCGCGCGTGGGCCTGCTGGAACTACCACATTCCCGCGGAGGGCTCGGCTTCGGAACAGGCTGCCAAGGCAACCGTCACGTACCGTATGAACCTCCTCCAGGGCGTCGTCAGTCCGGAAACTTTTTGCGTCAGCCTCAATTGCGGCGACCGAATCGATCCGAGTCGAGTGATTCGGAGCATCATCTACCATCATCCGGTCTTCACGGCGAAACGTCGGGAAAACCAGCGGCGGCACGGGGAGTTGATCGGGCCCAATCGAACCTCGTACTGCGGAGCTTACTGGGGCAACGGCTTTCATGAGGATGGCGTCAACAGCGCCTTGGCGGTTTGTCGTTATCTGGATCGAAAATCATGTTCAGTTGCATCTACGCAGGCTGGGTCCGACACCGCCGACTGGAAAAAGCAGACCACGCCTTTCGCAATCGAATCTACCTGATGTACCTCGATTTGGCTGAACTCGATCAGGTGTTTGCCGGTCGTTGGTTCTGGTCAACCCGGCGGATAGCTCCCTTTCGCTTTCATCGCGCCGATCATTTTGGCGACCCGGGCGAATCGCTGGCTGAAAGTGTCCGCCGCGAGATCCTCACGCAAACAGGCGAGACGTTTCAAGGCTCGATTCGCCTCCTGACTCAGCTTCGCCATTTCGGCTTTGTATTCAACCCGGTTTCGTTTTATTACTGCTTCGCCGCGCCAACCGCAACCGAGCCGGATTTTGTGGTCGCCGAGGTCAACAACACGCCCTGGGGCCAGCGGCATTGTTATGTGCTGCGTCCCGCCGAGTTTTCCCGCAAACTCACGGCCGCTGAGGCTGTGACCAAGGTTTTTCATGTCAGCCCGTTCATGGACATGGCGATGGATTATCACTGGCATGTCCCTCCGCCGGGCGCGAGGCTCTCGGTTGACATTGCCAATCGCCGCGCCGGCCAGACCATTTTTGACGTCACGATGCAATTGGAACGGCGTCCCGTCGACACACTCAATCTCGCCCGCATCATGCTGGCATTCCCCTTCAGCACCTTCCGTGTCTTCGCACAAATCTATTGGCAAGCCTTGCGGTTGTGGTGGAAACGTGTCCCCTTTGTGCCCCATCCGGCCAAAGGCCAGCCTCACGGCAATCAAAAGCTCGGTCAAGGCTCGCCCCACCGCCAGTTGAGTGAACGAACCAAGTTATCGGCTGCGCGCCAAATGCGGGAAACATCCAGCCCTCGGGTGGATGCTCCTGCGGAGTCTCTTTCGTCTCGAACCGAACCTCGTCCTCCGGTCAACATTCCATGATGCTGCCTACACCCGTTAAACCCGCCGAGCAGTTGAGTTTCAGCAGTCGGCTCCAGCGACGCTTTATTTTCAGTATCGTCCGCCGGCTCCGCAGTGGCCAATTGGCGATTCACGACGGCTCCGGACGGCATCTCTTCGGCGTCCCCGAAGAGGACTCGCTGGGCCAACCTGTTTCGCCGGTTGAAATTCATGTTCAGCGTCCATCCTTCTATGGCCGAGTCCTCTGGGGAGGTGGCCTGGGGGCTGCTGAAAGCCTGATGGACGGCGACTGGACCTGCAGCGACCTGACCGGCCTTGTCCGGCTGATGACCCGCAATCTCGACCTCGCGGATGATTTTGATCGCGGGTTCGGCCGCTGGCGAAAGTCCTGGGAGCGTTGGGGCCACTGGCTTCGGCGGAACAGTCCGAGGCAGGCCAAACAAAACATCCGCGAGCACTATGACCTGGGCAATGATTTTTTCGAGCTGTTTCTCGATCCGACGATGAACTACTCCAGTGCCGTGTTCAGCGACCTGCCCCCCGGCGGATCGGGGGACGCGCCCAGCCGGGAGAGTCTCCATCGCGGTCAACTCAACAAGATGGATCGCCTCTGTCGCATGCTTCAGTTGGGGCCGGACGATCACTTGCTCGAAATCGGAACCGGTTGGGGTTCGCTCGCCTGTTACGCGGCCAAGCACTTCGGCTGTCGCGTCACGACAACCACGATCTCCCGCGAGCAGTACAACTGGGCCTGCCGACGTGTCGAAACCGAAGGGCTCGCCGATCGGGTGACGGTCCTGGACCGCGACTATCGCCTGCTGGAGGGGAAGTATGACAAGATCATTTCCGTGGAGATGATCGAGGCCGTTGGCGACCATTACTACGAGACGTTTTTCGAGAAGTGCAACTCGCTGCTCAAGCCCGACGGGCTGCTTCTGCTGCAGGCGATCACGATCGTCGACCAGCGCTATCGCCAGCATCTGCGGAGTGTGGACTTTATCTGCAAATACATCTTTCCCGGCGGCAGTTTGCCGAGCATCACCCGGCTGGTGCAATGTGCTGCCGATTCAGCCAGTCTCCGGCTGGTGCAGCTGAATGATTATGCTCCGCACTATGCCGAGACGCTGCGGCGGTGGCGCCAGAGATTCCATCAGCAGCTCGACAAGGTTCGGGGACTGGGATACGACGAGCGTTTTATCCGGATGTGGGACTATTATCTCGCCTACTGCGAGGCGGGCTTTGAGGAACGTCAAATCAACCTCGTGCACTTGCTCTGGGCCCATCGACAGTGCCGGCTCGATCATGGTTCCAATCTTGAACGGCTTGCCCAGCCCCGCTCTGTCCGACCTGAACTGAGCTCGGAGACCGGACCATCTGACCCCGCCGTGAAACCATGAGTGTCATCAGCCTGATCTTGCTCGGGTGGATCGCCGC
Source organism: Blastopirellula sp. (assembly GCA_021298375.1). Taxonomy (GTDB): domain Bacteria; phylum Planctomycetota; class Planctomycetia; order Pirellulales; family Pirellulaceae; genus BJ22. The sequence continues at coordinate 6,869 of JAJTFE010000049.1, forward strand.
CGCAGCATTAATGGCCCTGTTGTGGTTGGTCCAACTCCGGACTGGCGATGCGGGGATTGTCGACGTCGCCTGGGCAGCTGGCGTTGGCTTGCTCTCTGCCGGTTTTGCCGCCCTCAGCCCAGGGCTGGCTTCCCGCCAGTGGATGGTGCTCGCGGTCGTTCTGGTGTGGGCCCTGCGTCTGGCCGGTTATGTGCTGGTTCGGGTGTTGACCCTCCCGGAAGACGGTCGTTACACGGCGCTCAAGCAGCAGTGGGGCTCTCAGGCAACCTGGAAGATGTTTCGTTTCTATCAGCTCCAGGCCCTGGGTGTTGTGCTGTTTGCCTTGCCTATCCTGATCGCCCTCCGCAATCCGGAGCCGCTTGCTTTCCTCGATTGGATCGGCTTGCTGATTGGACTGTTCAGTATCGCGGGCGAGAGCATTGCCGATTGGCAACTGTCGCGGTTTCGCAGCCGTCCGGAAAATCGCGGGCAGGTATGCGACCGCGGCCTGTGGCGATACTCCCGACATCCCAATTATTTTTTTGAGTGGCTCCACTGGTGGGCTTACGTCTGCTTTGCGATCAGCCACTGGCCGTGGGGAACCTTGACTTTGCTCGGCCCGCTGACGATGTGGTACCTGATCACCCGCGTGACCGGGATTCCGCCCACCGAAGCCCAGTCGCTCAAGAGTCGAGGTGAGGCCTATCGCCGATACCAGCAAACGACCAGCCCCTTTTTTCCCTGGTTTCCCCGAAACATTCCGAAAGCGACAGGCTGACAGGCCCGCTCGCAGAATCAGCACCCATCTCGATGAGGCTGGTATTTGAATTCGACCGGTCGCAAATCCGGTAAACAATCCCCCCGCAAACCACTGACTCCGACCCGAGTGTCGGCGATTATCCATGCTCAAAGAAACGTTGACCAAGTTGGCAATCAATGCCATTGAACGAGGCTGGGTTCCGGAAAATCTCGAGCGAGCCGGAATCCGCGCCCTGCTGCGACAGCGATTGGCCGGGCTTAATCGCGGCACTCCCGACGAAAAGCAGCAGCGAACCGTGGACTTTTTGCTCCAGTCCGAAGCGGCTCCGTTGGCACCGCTGTCTGAAAAGGCAAATGAACAGCACTACGAAGTCCCGACGGCCTTTTATGAGCTGGTTCTCGGTCCCCACAAGAAGTACAGCAGTTGTCATTTTGAGAGTTTCGCCGACGAGCTCGCCAGCGGCGAGCGCAGCGCCCTTGCAATCACTTGCCAACGGGCCGAATTGGAAAATGGTCAGGACATCCTGGAACTGGGGTGCGGTTGGGGTTCGCTGACGCTCTGGATGGCGGAGCACTATCCCGCCAGTCGAATCACGGCAGTCTCCAACTCGCGTACGCAGCGCGAGTTTATTCTCGACCAGGCCCGGCGGCGGGGGATCGACGGCCAGTTGGAAGTCATCACCTGCGATATGAACCGGCTGGAGCTTGACCGGCAATTTGACCGCGTCGTCTCAGTTGAGATGTTTGAACACATGCGGAATCATCGCGAGTTGCTCCGCAGGGTCTCCACCTGGATGCGTCCGGAGGCCAAACTGTTCATTCACATTTTCTGTCACCGCGAGTTTGCCTATCCATTCGAGACGGATGGTGCGGCCAATTGGATGGGGAAATACTTTTTCTCCGGCGGAATGATGCCCAATGAGCAGCTGTTCTCGCGCTACGACCAGTATCTGGCCGTGCGTCGACAGTGGCGCTGGGATGGCCGGCATTACGAGCGGACCAGTAACCTTTGGCTTCAGAACATGTACCAGCATCAGCGCGAAATCATCGCGCTATTCGAGCAAACTTACGGACCGGGAGAGGGCAGCCGCTGGTTCCATCGCTGGCGCATGTTCTTTCTTGCCTGTGCCGAGTTGTTCGGCTTCCGCAAGGGTGAAGAGTGGTTCGTCGCTCACTACCTGTTGACCAAGGTGCCGGTTGCGGCTGAGGTCGACTCCGGCGATCGGGCGTCTCACCTCCGCCAACGCTCCTCCTGAAGAACGGCCCACGGACTGAAACTGGGCGCGATCCGCTCGAACGGAAGCGGGCGGGCTGCGGTTTCAAAAAAGGCGCCGATCAGCCGGAAAGATGCCCCAGCAACTGGGCAATCACGGCCAGTTTGGGGGCCAGACCACTGGCGAGTCCGGGATTGGCATTGGAGTCAAAGTAGTATTCCCAGCAGGTGGCAAAGTCCTCTCGCGGATTGGTCCGCCCGTAATTCTCGGCGAATACGCTCGAACTCGCGTGCCAATGATTTCCATCGAGAGACTGAGTAAAGCTGCCCGGCAATTGCGGATTGACGTCGCGCCAGTCACTGACTGAGAGGAACGCACCCCAGCCTGCGCCTGCCGCGGGCGAAATCGTTGCCATTTCCAGTTCACTGTCCCAGTTATGAGCCAACTCATGAATGGCGATCAGCGAATACTGGGAGTTGTACCAGGCAGAGGTCTCATCCCAATCGGCGAAATGAATTTCCCGCTCGTAAGTGTAGCCGACGGTCTCCCATTGACCGGTCTGGTAATTCCACTCCTGCTGCTCATAGGTCGACAGGCTGTTCAGGGCAGCAGCCCCATCCAGTGTCGCATACTTGTAAAATCCGAGGTCGCGCGGGTCGAGCGAGTCTCGCAGCAGGGCATTGTTTCCAGTCTCGGCCACCAATAGCGCCAAGCCCTCGTCAATCACTTCGATTTCCCGGTCGGTCCAGCTGGACGTCACATTTTCAAAGCGAATGATCGCATCCCCTGCCGCCTTGTCGACGACCAGGTCGGTTCCCTGTTTCAGGAAACGATCCGCACCCGCATCACCGTAGAGCGTATCGCCATTATCCGTATCGCCCCCCAGCAGCGAGTCACTGCCGTCGCCGCCGCGCAGCAAGTCAATTCCTGATCCGGCCCGAAGCAGATCGTCACCGGATTCGCCGAACAGCCGGTCGTCTCCCGCGTCACCGTACAGGGTATCGGCGCCAGTTCCGCCGCGAATCAGGTCCGCTCCCGCTCCGCCGCGACAGAGGTCGTTGCCGTTATGGGCATAAAGTTCGTCGTCGCCGTCCCCGCCGTCCAGGAGGTCGTCGCCCCACCAGGCAAACAGGTCATCGTCTCCGGCTTCGCCGTAAAGCTCATCGTTCTCGGTGTCGCCCATCAGGAAGTCGTTGCCCGCGCCGCCGTAGAGCTGATCGATGCCAGCATTCCCCCGGACGTTGTCGTTTCCTTCATCGCCATACACGAAGTCATCGCCTGCCTGACCGTACAAGGAATCGTTTCCCGCACCTCCGCGGAGCGTGTCGTTGCCGGTAAATCCGGTCAGCGTATCGTCTCCTTCACCGCCGAAGAGCAGGTCCTGATGTTCACTTCCCATCAAACTGTCGTTGCCCAGATTTCCATACAGCTCATCATTCCCCGGGCCGCCTCTGAGGTCGTCATTGCCGCTACCGCCTGAAAGATAATCATCGCCCGCGTGACCAAAGGCCCTCACCATCACGCTGGAGGTGCTTTCAAACCGGTCGTTGCCACCGTATCCCAGAAAATCAATCCGCTGAATGAAGTTGGCGTTGAAGTACTGCGCGCTGATCCCGCTGCCCGTGACTTCCAGCTGATTGCCTGCGGCCGCTGCCACGAAGGCTGTGTCCGCGCCACTGCCGCCAGTGATGGTCAACACGCTGGTCGCAGGGTCAAAGCTCACCGCGACCGCCAGCAATTGACGAGGCTCGAGCAGGGAATGCGTTTCCCCGGAAACAACACGATTCGGGGCGCGACGGCGAAGATTGGATTGGTGATCTGGCATCGAGTGGAATGAGAGCCCGTCGGGGGCATCGTCGTAACTTGAGACTGGGGGAGATACGAGCGAGCACGTCCGTGGGGATGCCGAGCCTTGAGCTCAGACCCGAACGCAGTTGCTGAAAGCTTAGGTCGGTACTGAGTCGCAGCGGCTGGAAATCCAGCTTCCTGCCGAGGCTGGAGAATCGACAAAGAAGTGGGTAATCGGTGCGCCCGGAACGATCCGTGAAATCGGTCCACCAAGGCCGCTGGCCTGAAAGCTGTGGGAGTAAGTGGCTTTTCAGCTCGAGGCACGCCGCCGCTGTTGCCAGGCGTCTGCTGCGCAAAAGCGAGTGTCTGGCGGCGCGCGGCGGGAAAAGCGGGCCGCTAAACCGGTCGTCTATTGCTTGACCGTCAACTCGAGGTCCTGCTGCAGCTTGCGAGCGGGCGGAATTCCCAATTTTCCCAAGTCGGCATGATAGGCTTGCACGGCCTCGCTGGGAGCAATCTCTCCATCGGCCAACAGCCGTAGATAGCGCACGAAAGAAAGCTGGTCTTCAGCCAGGTTAATCTTCCGCCCGAACAAGGCTGCCCGAGCGCCATGCTTGCGGGCGTCGTGCAGCAATTGAAACGCGTCCCTGGTCGTACCAGCCGAACCACCGAGAATCCCAATCACCAGGCTCGGGTCATAAGCAGCCAGGTCCTCCATCGCTGCCGGACCGAAGTAAGGAATCTTCAGGAAAACAGGGCGGCTCGCGCGGGTCACCCCGGCCAGTGTCCGGACAATGCAGTCGTTGACATACGCACCGACATCACTCACCGCTCGGTCGCCAAGCGCATTCGGCTCGAACACCTCCAGAAAATGACGGAAACCTTTCGACTCCGCCTCCAGCCGAAAGGCCTTGTAATTTCCCAGCGATTCCCGATCCAGCTCGGCATGATTGTTGAAAGTGATGGAGTACAACCCCAGATTCGCACCGAGTTGGCGGTCGCCTGAAGCGCAATTCGCTCGCCCCGACTGAATTTGATCGATTGTCGTTGACTGAAACGGGAGTGAGGGTTGATGCTTGTAGTGACCGCTCTGGCCACACCAAATGTCGGTCGTGTCATTGGCCCGCGCCGCCGGAGTCACAGGGCTGTGGTCGAACAGCCGCTCCTCGATGGTCAGCAATTCGTTGGTGCTGGCACTCATCAGCATGATGTCGACCAGACCTTGTCGAACGATTTCGCGGATCGAATCGCGGAACTCGATGAGGCTGCGAAAGCGTCGGCCCGGGCGCGAGTGGAGGGTTGCAGGCCCCGGGGCT
>JAJTFE010000050.1 GCA_021298375.1 Blastopirellula sp.
CAGACCGGTCCATTCATTCCAGGCTTCGCCCAGATCGACTTGAAAGGGAAACTGTTCCAATGACGTATCGAGGGCCAGTGACGTATCGCGGACCAGTTCAGAATGAGCCGGGGTGTTGGGCGCTGCCGGAGGGGTCCCCGGGTTCTTCAGAGCGGAGCGGTGCATGGCCCGATCGCCAATCACCAGAACGGCATCGGTTTCGGCGCGGCGATAATCGCTGCTGATCGGCAGCGGCACGTATTCGGGGCGGAGCTCAAGGCGACGTTGCAGCAGAAGCTTCGTCAGGGCAACGCTGGTCCGGGAGCCTTCGTCCAAGGCGACCGAGCGGATCTCGCGGAGCGGTCGGCGGCTGAGCAGCTTGACGCTCCAAACCGGTCCGCAGCAACCGATGCAGGCATCCGAGACAATGGTGTAGTCATCACCCAGTGCGACCTCGATCACCGGGATCAGGGCGACGTCCAGCAAGCCGGCCGCCAGCTGATCAGCCAGCCGGCTGGGGAGATCCAGCCGCAGTTCATCCCCGGGCGATAGCCGCGGCAACTCGTGAACGAGCGGCACGGTGTTCAGGTAGGAGACAGCGCCAATTCGGAGTGCGGACATCGTGGAGCCTGAGGCGGCGAAAACCGGGCAATTCAAAGGTGCAAGCGGAGCTGCCTGAGAGTTTTCCGATTAGGGGGAGGCAACAGCCTTTCGCCTGGCTTGAACAGGCTACAACGGGCAAATCCGGCTCGTTTCCGCCCCCCATCGCTTCGGAATCTTAACCGCAGTGCCGGGCCGGACTCAACGTCCAAGACCGCTCAGGTGTCAGAGTGCGGCGATTTTGCGGCCCTGTAAAGCCTGCGAAACTCTAGCGGCTGTAGCTGTGGTCCCGGTTTGAACTTCTGCAGCGGATTTTCTCTCCGCAACGGTCGATTCAGACTCAGCAGGGTCGGGAGCGACTGACCCGCTATCGCCATTGCCTGCGGAAGGAACCGGGGAAAATGAACGTTCGAATCGCCTTGCTGTTGGTCGGTGGACTTCTCGGCTTGAGTCAGGTAGCTGAGGCTCAGCTGACTCAGATTGGCAGAGATTACCGCCAGCCGATGACCTATTCGCCGGACGATCCCTTCATCAAAGGCTGGGTCTACCGACTTCAAACCGGACAGGCGGGCAAGTATTTCAACTGCGATGGCGAGGAAGCAAAGCGTTACTCGCCCTACATCTACTGGCAGACGGTTTGCAATCACACCCATCCGGTTCCCTACTGCCGCGTGTTGCTGCGGGACATCCATGAAGTCAAGGAACGGGTTCGCGCCGGAGCGTGTCGCGGCGGTCAAAATTGTCAGTGCGAGCAGTGCTCCCAGTACGCACAGTCCCAGCCAGTTGACGGGAGCAATTATCTCGTGGAGGCAACCGCAGCCGATCGCTTTGCCGGTGAGGCTGCCGCGATGGGCTCGGCTTCTGGGTCCACTGAGGTCCCGGTGACCCCGACAGCACTTGCAGGGGATTCAGAGCACGTCGTTTATGGAAGCCGGTCAACTCGCCAGCAGGCCGCCCGACAGGGCTCGTTCGCTGACCCTGCGGCGACGAATGGTGGACGGATGGCGGAACGTGAGACGTCTCGGTCCAGCGGCGGCTCGCAGCGGCGCTAACCAGTCGCGGATTGAATCGCCGGGCGTTCGCTGCGAATGGATTAATTTCAGCCTGGTGGCCGCGCGCGTTGAGCGACTCCCTTTTCTGCGGCTTACTTCCGATTGCTGATGTCGGCCATCGGGCGGCTTGACTCGATCGGAGCATTGCCCCAGCGGGGGCGGATGAAGTTGCGGTAATCGCTTGCTCCCGCATGGGCTTCCTCAAGCTCGCGCTGAAGTTGCTCGATGTAGAGGGAAATCCGTTCGATATCCCCGGCAAATTCCTGCCAGTAGTCATCCTTTCGCAATTCGAGGTGGTCAACCGTTTCGCCTCGGGAGAGAGCGGTGAGCGTTTTGCGAATTCGGTAGAGCGGTCCTGAAAAGCGATTGCCGAAGCGAATGCTGTGAAAAAAGACCAGGGGCAGCAAGAGCGTTGAACTGACCAAAGCCGGCAGCGCCAGGGTGTTCAATCGCTGGCAGAAACTGGCAAAGCTCTGCGGTTGATCGATCAGTCCAATCCACGTGGAGAGGAAGACCACAGTCGCCGAAAGGTAGGCGATCCAGTAATAAAAGCACTGGCGTGCCACTTCACCCCGGACTGCGGGGTCGAGGTGAAATTGGCGCCGGTCGGCGGACGGGGGCGGCTGCATGTTGAGGCTCTCTGACGGGACTGGCGAGAGAACTGCGAGTCCAACCGGCTGACCACTCTGGGTCTGAGCGGCGAGTCGCGGGGAACGCCAACAAAATGCTAGGTCGCAATGGCAGGCAAGAGCCGAATGCGGGCCCAGAGCCGAGCCGGAAAACGGGAAGAATTATGCGATTTTCCCGCAATGTTGCGAAAAAACAACAGCTCGAGGTGCGGTCTCATCGACTTTGCGGGGTTCGGGCGGGGGCTGGAGAAGTGTTTCCCGCTGCCCGGAAGCATTAGCCCATTTCCGCGGCGGCGAGGGCCTGCCGCAAGTCAGCGATTAAGTCCTCCGCATCTTCGATCCCGCAGGAGATGCGAATCATGTTGTCGGGAATCCGGTACTGCCGCCGCTGCTCGGGCGTCATCTTGAAGTAGCTGATCACCAGCGGCTGTTCAATCAGAGACTCGACTCCTCCGAGGCTGGGGGCAATTCGAAACAGCTTGGCCGCGTCGCAGACGGCCGCAGCGGCTTTCCAGTCGGGGTTTTTCAGCTCGAAAGTCACCAAGCCACCAAAGCCGCGCATGGTCCGGCACGCAAGCTCGTGCTGGGGATGCGAGGGAAGGCCGGGGTAATAAACTTTCGCAACAGCTGGATGGCTGGCGAGGAACTCGGCGATCGCCTGCCCGTTGGCGTTGTGGCGTTCCATCCGCAAGGGAAATGTCTTCAACCCGCGTTGCAGCAGGTAACAGTTGTGGGCCGAATTGATGACGCCAATAATCCCGCGCAGGGTTCGGGTACTGGCCAAACCGGCTGCGGAACCAACGAGTGCTCCAGCGAGCAGGTCATTGTGGCCGGCCAAGTATTTGGTGACCGAGTGCAGGACGTAATCGACACCAGCCGCGAGCGGCTGCAGATTGTAGGGAGTCGCGAGTGTCGCATCGATCATCGTCTCGATCTGGTGCTTTTTGCCCAGCGCGGCAAACTGGTCGAGGTCGATCACGCTGAGGTGCGGATTGGTCGGAGACTCGCTAATCAGGAGTTTGGTTCGGGGAGTAATGGCCGCCTCCATGGCGGCGAAATCTCCCGTGGGAACCTGGCGAGTAACCACGCCAAATTTGGCCAAGTCCGTCTGACAGAAGTCGCGACTGCGGCGGTAGCACTCGTCAAAAAAAATAATCTCATCACCGGCAGCCAATTTAGCCATTAGAAAACAGACAAACGCCGACATGCCGGTCGAGAACAGAATCGCCGACTCACCCCCTTCGAGTGCCGCCAACTTCTGTTCGACAACCATTTCGTTGGGATTGCCGTACCGACCATACTCCCCCCGCGGTTGGTCCTGTTCAATGAAGTCGATCACCGCTTGGGTGTTTTCGAACGAGTAAGTCGCGGCGCAGACGATCGGGTCGGTCAGGGAGAAAAAAGCCTTTTCGCGGGCTTCCCCGCCGTGAACGGCGAGAGTCGAGAAACCAGAGCGGGGGATTTTGGGCTGGTCAGCCATACAGGGGCCAGTAGTTCATGAGGGCAGAAAAGAGGGCGGAATCGTTTGCCGCAGAAAAAAAAGCAGGCACCAAGCTAACCGAAGACCGGTGGGGACTTCAAGTTTGGAAGGGAGGCTTGCGGGCTCGAATCTTCCGGGCGCGCGTGCGAAAGGGAACCGCCGGTGTGCTCGTTGGCGCGGGCCGCGCAGTGAAATATCGGAAATTTACAGGCTCCCGAACATCGTAATCCGTGGGCATGGCGTTTGCATGTTTGCTCGGAGTCGTTGTTCGATTCTGAAGGAGGCAAATTTATGATTCAACTCGTATCTGGGGATATTCTTCTGACTCAAGCTCAAGCGATGGCACACGGAGTGGCCCCGTTTGACCATTTCAATCAGGGCTTGGCGTTGGCGCTGCGCGAGCAATGGCCGGCGATGGTCAAGGATTTCCGGCATTGGTGTCACAACCAAAATCCCAAACCCGGCGAGGTTTGGCAGTGGGTCGGCGCTGGAGGGCATCGAATTTTCAACGAGTTGCCGACAACGAGGGGGTCGCCAGCCTGGCTCTTCCTCGTTTGGCGACCGGAGTGGGAGGTTTGGAATGGGGCCCGGTCAAGGAATTGATCGAAAGTCACTTCTCCGATGCTGCCTATCCCGTGCTTCTTTATCACGAATATCACAAAGGGGTGCACGCTTCCGAAAGGTTGCCGGCGACCTCGCGTTGAGATAAGCGAGTTGATTGAGAGCTCGGTTTTCGACTGGAAATCGCAGGGGAAAGGTTTCCGGTTCGAGGATGCCGGTTGAAGCGGGGGCTTCAGCCGGCTTTTTTTATCTCTCAACGCAAAACGGCTGCAAGGTTTTAAATCCTTGCAGCCGTAGGCCAATCGCTCTCAGCAATTTCTGCCGGCCGGGGATTAGAGACCGCGACCGACAAAATTTTGGAGTTTTATTGAAATGCTCGCGTTAGAACAGAAACGCCGCACCGGTGATCGCAGCCCCTTGGCGAAGCGCGCCGGGACCGCTGATGGGGAACGGTTCGACGAGCCAAGGCGCACAGTTCCCGGGCCGGAAATAGCCGAGCGGGTAGATGCACTCGTTGACTGGGTGGATCGCGGTGTGGTAGGGCCACAAGGCAACGCTCCCAAAGAAGTGAGCCGAACTCCGGATCGGACCCATGATGGGACCGGCTGAGTGGCCGTATCTTTCGAGCTGAACCTGTTCAAAATAGAGGGGCTTGTGGCAAAGGTTTGATGCGTACCAAGTGGAGAGTTGGGGAGTCCAGCAGCGACCGGCATATTCGCCAGCTCCGATGGCACATTCACCGGGCACTTGCCAGGCTGAAGCGACGAGTGCAAGACTCGAGTCTCCCAATCTGGCGACCGAGATTTTTCGCCTTCCCTCAGCCGTATCGACGATCACGTAACCTCGACTGAGGGCGACCATTTGTCCACGGGCCAACAGTTGGCCGTTGTGGTCGACCCAATCTCCGGCAGGCAAGCGCGGGAGCTCACCACGTTCCGGCAGCGGGGGACTGACATCCAGAGCAATCTCGGTCAACGGCTCGCTCAGCAGCTTGCCGCGGAGTTGATCGCAGCTCATTGTCTTTTGTGGTCTGGGCAACGCATCAAAGTCCTGCCAAGCCTCATTCTCACCGGCGGCCTCGAACGAGTCGGGGGCGGTTTTGCTGTCTGCGGAGAGCATTCTGCGGGGCGCGAACTCGCCTGGGCTCTCTGAACCGGGCGAGCCATTCATGTTCGCTCCTCGCGCCGGGACGGAGCGGTTACCCAGGCTGGTTTGTCCTGCGGGAAGTGGTTGGGGCGCGTCGAGAACGCTGCTGTCTGGTAGCTGGGTGCCGGGGTCTTCTGCCGAGCGTCCGTTTGCTGCCGGCCGTTCGCCCGGCGTCTGGGCGAAGCCATTCAGAGGCTGCTCCAATTCCGCGAACTGGGCGTTCAGTGGAGAGGCGGGGTCGGGAGGGGCGGGCTGGGCGGCGCGGGGAGCGCGAGTAAAGCTGCCCCGGAACTCTCGCGGCGGGGTCGCGACCAACTCGGGTAACGGCTCGGGGGGGACGGCCTCCGGTCCGGTCTCAGCGACAAACGCTCGTTGAACCTCCCGGTCCGAGGCAACTGCTTCTGTGGTTGACTCCTGAAACATGGATTGCTCCGTCGGTTGCTGATAACTGACGGGGCGGTTGCCGGCTGGGGCGCTGCTTCGCTGGCCGGTAGCCGGACGGCGAGAGATCATTTTGCCTGTTCGGCCCTGGCCGGATGTTGCGGAACCGGACCTTGTTCGCGAAGGGGTGGCGGAGCGGCCTTGGGAATTTGGAACGAAGCCGCGCGGGGACACCGTCTGGTCGGCGAATCGGCCGGAAGCGGGCTGCTGTGGACTTTGATCCGGGTCAAACACGCCGGGATACAACTCGTTCGGAGAGGCCTGCGTCGGCGATCCATTTTCGCTGGGGCGGCGCTGCGGTGCAACGTGCACGGGAGGCAGCCAGGTTGCTTGAGTTGACGAACCAACTTGGGCGGCCGTCGCGCTTGAAGAGGATTCGATCAGCGAGGGAACGAGGCCAATTGTTTGGAATGTCAGCAGAAGGCAAGCCAGCCTCAGGACCACAAAATTCAAATTGCAAAACGTCAGCCCATTCTGCACGGCAGGCGACGAAATCGGGTGAGATTCTCGATTCGGGTCAGTTGCCGCCGTCGAAGGACGATTGGTCCGGGCTGTAGTTGGGCGCTTCCTGCGTAATGACAATGTCATGAGGGTGGCTCTCTCTCACACTTGCAGCGGAGACTTGAATGAACTGCGCATCCTGCCGCAGTCGTTCAACGGTTGGTGTGCCGCAGTAGCCCATCGCTGCCCGCAGTCCACCGACCAATTGATAAATGAAATCGCTCAACGCCCCCTTGAATGGCACTCGCCCCTCAACACCTTCGGGCACCAGTTTGCCTGGGCCGCTGCCGGCTTGACGGTATCGCTCGCTGGAACCTCGTTCCATGGCGCCGATTGAGCCCATTCCCCGGTAGGCCTTGAACGACCTGCCTTGGTACAGAATCATCTGGCCGGGGCTTTCCGCGAGTCCCGCGAAAAGTCCGCCGATCATGACGCTGCTGGCTCCCGCCGCGAGTGCTTTTGCAATGTCTCCCGAGAAACGGATTCCACCATCGGCGATCAGCGGAACGCCAGCCGGATTGGCGGCCAATGCGGCGTCATGGATGGCGGAAATCTGTGGCACCCCGACACCACTGACGACGCGAGTCGTGCAGATCGAGCCGGGACCAATTCCGACCTTGACGGCATCCGCCCCGGCCTTAATCAGGGCGTTGGCGCCTTCGGTGGTCGCCACATTGCCGGCGATCACGTCGATGTCCCAGCGCTGTTTGATTTGCCGAACAGATTCAATCACGTTCTTCGAATGACCATGGGCACTATCCACCACAAGGACATCGACTCCCTTGTCGATCAGTCCGGCAATCCGTTCGAAATCGAACACGCCGACGGCTGCACCGACCCGCAGTCGCCCATGCCTGTCTTTGCAGGCATTGGGGAAGCGATTCATCATGTCGATGTCTTTGATGGTGATCAGTCCCTTCAGTCTTCTATTTTCGTCAACCAGTAAAAGTTTCTCCACCTTTTTAGCCGTCAAAATTTTCTCAGCTTGCTCAAGCGTTACATCCCCCGTCGCCGTCACGAGGTTTTCGCTGGTCATTACCTGAGAAATCGGCTGTTCTGCCGTTTCCAGAAACCGCAGGTCGCGGCGAGTCAAAATCCCCGCTAGCGTGCCATCTGCATGCACAATCGGGACGCCGGAGACGTTGTGCTGGCGCATCACTTCCTTGGCCTGGCCAACGGTCGCGTCGGGCGGGAGGGTGACGGGATCGAAAATGATTCCGTTGGCGCTTCGCTTGACCTTGTAGACCTCCTCGGTCTGGGCTTGGATCGACATGTTCTTGTGGATCACACCCAGTCCACCGACTTTGGCCAGGGCGATGGCCATCGCGCTTTCGGTAACCGTATCCATCGGGGCCGAAAGGATCGGAATGTTGAGCCGGATGTTGCGAGTCAACAGCGTGGTGACGTCGGCTTCCGAGGGGACGATTTCGCTGTAGCGCGGTTGGATCAAGACGTCGTCAAACGTGATGGCGGATTTGATGATCTTCGATTCGAGCATGCTCGGCTGTATTCCCGATGGGGGCGAAAAGGAGTCCCGGGGAGGGCTGGGAGGCTCCTCGTCAGGGGACCGAAATTAGAAACGTGGGGGCGTGAAGAAACTCGGTTCGCAGCGGACGCGATGCCGAGATGCCGCCAAGCAAAATTGAAGTGCGGAGCCGGTTCGGTCCGGAGCGGATGGAGGAGGAAAGATTATCGTCGTTTTCAGCCGGCTTGACAACGTGCCCTCGGGTGTGGCGGGAGGTTTTCGAGTAACGGCTGAAACCGCGAGTGAGCGAGACTTGCGATTGCCCGAGGAATTTCCAACTTGAGAGAGCAATCGCGTGGGCTCGCTCGGCAGCCTGACCCGCGGTGGGCTCTCTCCAAGGTTCGGTACAACCGCTAAACTGCGAGCCACAGACAGCCGGCCGGCGGAGGCGACCAGTTCGCTTGCTCTGCCTCGGCCTGCCGTCCTCCCGGCGTCGCCTGAATTTCCAGCGGTTTCTCACTTTATCCGCCACATGTCTTCTGACGAAGCAGCGTTGACCGTCAGTCAACTGACCGAACAAATCAAGTCGACGCTGAGCGGGGAGTTCAGCGGGATTTCCGTGCGCGGCGAGATTGGCGACCTGACTCGGGCCAGTTCTGGTCATTGTTACTTCTCGCTGAAAGATGACAACGCGCGGCTCGCGGCAGTGATTTGGCGAAGCACTGCCCAGCGATTGAAGTTCAAATTGGAGGAGGGGGTCGAGGTCCTCTGTCGCGGATCGATCGACGTTTATCCCCCGCGGGGCAGTTATCAGCTGACGGTCAACCAGCTCGTTCCGGTTGGTGTGGGGCCGTTGCAATTGGCGTTTGAACAATTGCAAAAGAAACTGGCCGCCGAGGGGTTGTTCGAGCCGCGTCACAAACAGGCTCTACCCAGGTTTCCCCGACGGATTGTCTTAGTCACCAGTCCGCAGGGCGCCGCGGTGCGGGATTTTCTACAGGTTCTCAGCCACCGCTGGAGGTTGAGTGAGGTGTTGTTGATTCCCGTCCGGGTGCAGGGCGAAGGTGCGGGGCGGGAAATTGCCCGGGCTCTGGCGGCAGCCAACCGGCTGGAACCACAGCCGGATGTGATCGCTCTCGTTCGGGGAGGTGGCAGCGCCGAGGATTTGTGGAGCTTCAACGAGGAACTCGTCGTCCGGGCGATTTTCAAATCGCGGGTGCCGGTCGTTTCGGGAGTCGGCCATGAGGTTGACGTCACCTTGGCCGATTTGGTCGCAGACGTGCGAGCCCTGACGCCGACCGATGCGGCCGAAAAGGTTGTTCCGAAACAGGCTGAGATCCTTGCCTGGTTGCGGGATGTCGAACAACGGCTGGCTGGTAGTTTGGCCGGCAGATGGCGTGCAGCCCGGCAGCAAGTCGAACTGCTGGCGAACCGACCGGTAATCGCCAGACCGCTGGATATGGTGTTGGAACGAGCCCAGCAATTGGATGAGCTCCAATTGCGGTTGCAGGGGCCGATGGAGCGGCGGTTGGAGCGGGCGCGATTTCATTGCGAACAACTGGCTGGCAAACTGGAGACCCTCAGTCCCCTCGGCGTGCTCCAGCGCGGTTTCAGCCTGACCTTGGCGGAGGGACACATCGTCACGGCTTCGGCCCAACTCGAGCCCGGCCAGCTACTGGAGACGAGGCTGGCCAGCGGCAAGGTCTTCAGTCGTGTCGAGCGAACCGAGCGGGGAGCTGCGGTGAAGCCTGGTGACGCGGTGAAGAGTGGTGACGCGGTGCAGCCTGGTGACGCGGTGAAGAGTGGTGAGAGGCCGGTATGAGTGCCTTGTCCGTGACTACAGTTTTCGGGTGGGCCAGATGATTTTTTTGGAAGGGTGAGTTGATGGCGAAAAAGCGAAGAGAAAGTGCCGCCGAAGGGCAAGAGCCGCCGAGCTTCGAGCAGGCGCTGGAGCAGCTCCAGGCGGTCGTCCGGGAGCTGGAGTCAGGACAATTGTCGCTCGACCAGTCGCTGGCCCGCTACGAACAGGGAGTCGCGAGCCTTCGTCAGTGCTATGCCACTCTGCAGACGGCTGAGCAGCGAATTCGGATGTTAGTGGAGTTGGACGAGAACGGCCGGATGGTGACCCGACCGTTTGCGCACGAGGCTTCGCATCGCCCGGCGGATGACGAAGATGAGCCGGAAGATGAATGGGACAGCTGAACGCCGGGAGTGGGCTGGGCTCCAGCCATGCAAGGTGGACTTTGTGAAGTGGCCGACCCGTGGCGATGAAGTGGCGGTGAAGTGGCGGTGAAGTGGCGGTGAGGGGCCTGAGGTGGTCACCCGGCAACAGGCTGGTTGCGGGTTTTTGATTTGGAAGCAACATGTTGCAGCAGATTCTCGAGTTGTTTTCTCCTGAAGTGCGTTTGGCATTTGGGCAGGTCGACCAGCAGTTGGATACCTTCAGTCGCTTGAACTCGGGCTGCCCGGAGCGGCTGCGAGAAGCGATCCGCTACAGCTTGTTGGCGCCGGGCAAGCGGCTGCGTCCACTCCTGGTGTTGGCAGCTTGTGACGCCTGCGGCGGCTTGCCGTCTACGGCTTTGCCCGCCGCCTGCGCGGTCGAGATGATTCACACCTATTCGCTTGTGCATGATGACTTGCCGGCGATGGATGATGATGAGTTGCGGCGGGGGAGGCCGACCTGCCACATTCAATTTGATGAAGCGACCGCGATCCTCGCCGGGGATGCCCTGATTCCGCTGGCGTTTCAGGTGCTGGCCGAGGGCATGGCCACAGCGGAACAAGCGAGGCGGGCGGTGCTGGCCTTGGCCCTGGCGGCCGGAGCGACCGAACTGGTGGGTGGGCAGGTCGACGACTTGGGGCATCAATTTGGAGAGCCCTCTTTGGAAATCCTTGAATCGATTCACCTCCGGAAGACGGCTGCGATGATGGCGGTCAGCCTGAAATTGGGCGGTCTGGCTGCTGGAGCGGGGGACGAAGCCCTCTCGGCGCTGGAAAACTATGGGAAAAAGCTCGGTTTAGCCTTTCAAATCGCGGACGATCTGTTGGATTTGCGGGGTGAGCAGGCAAGAATAGGTAAGAAGACAGGAAAAGACGAAGTTCGCGGCAAACTGACCTACCCGGGGATATTGGGCGTTGAACGCAGCGTGGCCCTTGCGGGTCAACTGGTGGAGGAAGCGCGGCGCGAGTTGTCCGGATTGGGGCAGCGGGCTGCGGGGCTGCAGCAACTGGCGAAGTTTTTTGTTGAACGAACTTACTGATTGGCACTCCAGAGATCGAATATGAGCGAAGTCAAAACTCCCGCAATTCTGCCGACGATCGAATCACCGATGCAGTTGCATCAAATGTCGATCGCGGAACTGAAGCAACTCTCCGACGAGATCCGCGACGTGCTCTGTCAATTGATGAGCCAGCGGCCGGCACACTTTGCCTCCAACCTGGGCGTGGTTGAGCTCTGTCTGGCCCTGCACAGCACTTTTGACTTTCGCCGCGACCGTTTGATTTGGGATACCGGGCATCAGATTTATCCACACAAGCTGGTAACGGGTCGCTACAACCAGTTTCACACAATTCGCACGCGCGGCGGGCTGATGGGCTTCCCGCATCCCGGTGAAAGCGAGTACGACCTGTTCATGACAGGTCATGCCGGTTCAAGTGTTTCGACCGTGGTCGGATTGCGGAGCGGAGATGACTTGCAGGGCCGAAAAGACAATCATTGCGTCGCGGTGATTGGCGATGGGGCGTTTCCCTCGGGGATTGTGTTCGAAGCCCTCAATAACGCGCACACCTTGAACAGCAATATGCTGGTCATTTTGAATGACAACGAGATGTCGATTTGTCCCCGAGTCGGCGGGCTGGCGAGTTACCTCGACCGTCTGCGGTCCAATCCGCTCTACAGCGGCCTGAAACAGGAAGTGGTCAACCTGCTGAACAAAGTCCCGGTTTTCGGCGACCCGACTGAGCGTTTGCTGGCTCAAATCAAGGAAGGGGTCAAGTGCGGCTTGCACGGCGGGATGATGTTTGAAGAGTTTGGCTTCAAATATTTCGGGCCAATCGACGGGCATAACATTCAGTTACTGAAGAAGTATCTGAAGATGGTGGCGGATATCCCCGGCCCTGTTCTGCTGCACGTGATCACCAAGAAAGGCTGCGGTTTTGAGCCGGCCGCGAGCGATCCTGTTTACTTCCATACGCCACCTGTGTTTGAGCGTGCCGGGCAGCAGGCCGTGATCACCAAAAAGTCGTCGGGCAAGGCTTACACCAACCACGCTCGCGACGCGATCTTCGACCAGATGAAGCACGATTCCCGGGTCACCGTCATCACGGCTGCGATGTGTCAGGGTAATTTGCTGGAACCGGTTCGCGAGGCCTTTCCGGATCGCTTCTTTGACGTCGGCATCTGTGAGTCACACGCAGTCGCCTTTGCCGCCGGTCAGGCCAAAGCCGGGTTGCGGCCAATCGTCGATATCTACAGCACATTCCTGCAACGGAGTTACGATCAGATTTTCCAGGAGGTTTGCCTGCAGAACTTGCCGGTGACCTTCATGATGGACCGGGCCGGATTGACTGGTCCCGATGGCCCCACACACCATGGCACGTTTGACATCGGTTACATGCGGATTTTTCCGAATCTGGTCTGTCTGGCTCCGGCGGATGCGAACGACATCGGAGCGATGCTCGACTTCGCGCTCAAGTTCCCCGGGCCCTGCTCGATTCGCTACCCCAAGGAGACGGCGGCTGAGTTCACAAGGACATTGCAGCCAGTTGAACTCGGCAAGGCAGAGGTATTCAGCTGGGGCACGGATGGAATCATCCTTTGCTGTGGGACTCCGTTGGCTGATTGCCTCAAGGCAGCCGAGCAACTGCGTGAAGAGGGGCTGGATGTGGGCGTGGTCAGCGCTCGCTTTATCAAGCCGCTCGATCGCGCCGTGCTGAAGCGAGCCATCGACGAGGGGCTGTTTGTGTTGACCGTCGAAGAGGCGATGCTAATGGGAGGCTTTGGCAGCGCCGTGCTGGAGGCTGCCAATGAACTGCGGCTCGACACCCGTCGGATCAGCCGTGTTGGGATTCCGGATCGGTTCGTCGAACATGGGGACAGAGGCGAGTTGCTCGCAGACATTCAATTGAGCCCCGCGGGAATCGCCCAGGCTTGTCGCGATCTGGCGACCGAGAGTCCCGTACAGCTTTGAGTTCACCGCTGAGGAAGCTATCCTGATTGCTTCATATTTCAGGCCGAGGTAACACGGGGCTGGAGACTCTTTCCGCTTCTCCAACTTGCTCCCCGCCTGATTCCGCTGCGCTATTCACGGTCAGGATTGGCCATTGAAAGGCCTCAGTCATGCTCACGCCCGCTGCAACGAATCGCGATTTGAAAGCCGTTTTGCTCGGTTCGCCCGGAAGGCGGACGGAGCTGCGTTCAGCGATCCGCAAATTGCGTCCTGAAATTGAAAAGCATGTCCGCGTCGTGGCCGAGGATTTTACCGGTGGCGGAGAGCTGACTGGGTTGGACGCCGATTTGGCGATTGTCCTCGGTGGGGACGGATCGATTCTTCGCGCCGGGCGCCAAATGGGCTCGGCACAGTTGCCCGTACTGGGTGTGAATTTGGGCAGGCTCGGTTTCCTGGCTGACGTGCAGCCCGAAGATTTGGCCTCTGCCTTCCAGGCGATTGCGGTCGGCAAATTCCGGTTGGTCGACCACCTGATGCTCCGCTGCGAACTGCGGGATGAAAACGGCAAGGTGCTAGCGGCGGAATTGGGGCTGAATGAACTTGCTATTCTGGGCGGACCGCCTTTCAGTATTCAGGAAATTGACCTTTACGTTGACGGCGAATTGGCGGCATCATACAGCTGTGACGGCTTGATCATCAGCACGCCGGTTGGCTCAACAGCGCACAACCTGTCGGCTGGAGGTCCCATCGTCCGCAAAGATTTGTCGGCGGTCGTGATTTCGGCGATCAGTCCGCACACACTTACGGTGCGCCCCGTTGTCGACAATGCGGACCGGGTGTTCGAACTGGTCGTCAGGCGTCCGAACAAATCCACTTCGGCGGTCGTCGATGGCAAGGTGTTGGGGACGGTTTCAGCTGAGCAACGGGTGCGGGTCAGTCGAGCCGAACCCGTCTTCAGGATGATTGAGATTGCCGGGAACAGTTACTACCGGACGCTCCGTTCCAAATTGGGCTGGGGTAAGCCGTTTGTCCGTCCCGAGTCCTAACGAGGGGGTCGTCCTGAATCGATGTCAGGGCGGGGGGCACAAGATACCAGGATACGTTTCAACAGAGGATACTGGTCTCCCCAGCCGCTGGGGCTGATTGCAGCCAGTCTCTTGTGTGGTCTGACGGTTGCCCTCGTCGGCAATTGGGCTTGGGGGCAGGACCCGGAATTGCCGGCGGCGGAAAAGGTTCCGTCAGCGGAAAAAGCCCCAGCGACAGAATCGGCTCAGGATGTGGATGTCGAGGCACTTCTGAACAAGGCTGCGACGGCAGCGGCGGCAAAGCAGCAGTACGAATTGAAATACAAGTTCCGCAAGGGTGACACGCTGCGTTGGCAGGTAGAACACACTGCGACCACCAAAACTCACATGGCTAATGAGACGGAGGAAATGTCCTCTCGCAGCAAGTCGGTGCGGTGCTGGAAGGTCGTGAATGTCGACTCCAAGGGAAACATGGTATTCGAGCATTCAATTGAATCGCTTGAGGCCTGGGAAAGGGTCGGCGAGACCGAGCCGATTGCCTATAACAGCCAGACGGATTCGACACCCCCGGCCTACTACGAGTCGACGGCGGAAAAGCTGGGGAGGACGCTGGCGACCCTGACGGTCGCTCCGACCGGTCAGATTGTCAATCGCCAATCGAATCTGGATACGGCTGATTTTGGGATGGGCGATGTCTTGATCCCGATGCCTGACAAGCCGATTGCGATTGGTCATCGCTGGTCAGTTCCCAAGCAGTTTCAAGCCGAAAATGAAGAGGGAGAGGTGCAGCAGTTTGCCGCCCGCGTAGTCTATGAGCTGCAAAAGGTGGTCGACGGACAGGCTTATCTGACTTTCAAGACCGAAGTTCTCACGCCGTTGAACAGCGAAAAGGCTCATTCCCAGCTGTTGGCCAAGTTGTCGCGCGGCGTTGCCGTCTTTGATCTCGAGCAAGGATTGATTGCTCAGCGGACCATCGAGTGGAACGAAAAGGTTCAGGGATTTGAAGGACCTGACAGCTTGCTGCAGTATCTGGCGAAGCTGACTGAAAAGTTGGTCACCGGGACGGAAGTCGGTGCGAAGCAGACGCTCGAGCCGAAACGCTAAGCCGGATCATGGCTTGGGAATCGACGGACCAGAAGTCCATCGCACCCTGAAGATGAGGTGAGCCAAAACACGGGTGAACAAACGGGGCGTTGAACCAAGCTGGGCTCGATTTCCAAAGTTCAGACAAGAAAAAACCTGCTGATAGCCTCGGCTGTCAGCAGGTTTTTTTGTTTTGATTGGCTCTGATTTCAGTCTGAGCCTGGCAGGCCGCCTCGCGAGTGGGTTCCGGGAGCGGGCAGGTTACTTGGGATTTTGGCCCCAGCGCCGGACGTATTTGTGACAACGAACGCAGGTCAATGTGACTTCGAAATAGGCCAGCGTTGCTCCGTCCACGTTCTTGTTGTGGGCTGCTTCCCGCAAGTGCTCGGCGGCAGCCTTAAATTCGCCGCTCATGGCTACATACTCGGGCGTCTGAAAGGCATTCCACATCGATTCATTCATCAACAGCATCAGGTCTTGGGCGTTTTGGGCAATGGCATCGTAGTTTTCCATCGCCAGCCCTTCGACGATCTGCTTGGAATGCTCCACTTTGGCGCGCATGAATTTCGAGCGGTTCAGTTCCACCTTGTCCTGTTCTTGGGCTGGTGTCAGTCCGGACCAGGCGAAAGAAACACCCGCCAAGGCGAAGATGGTCAAAAATCCGAGGAATCGTTTCATGCTTGGAACTCCATTCTTGTGCTGGGGGGCCGCTCTGTGCGAGGCGAACTTGTATGAGTCAATTCAGGGAGCGCGGCAAGTTGTCTGCCGGATGCTCCGCGGCTCTCCTCAGTCTAGCATTTGCGACGGCGTCCAGCAGCAGCAAAAGGCGGCGAGCCAGACTCGTCGTGGAAAAGGCGAGGCAAACGGTCCCTGCCAAAAGAGAGCAACTTGAGAGGAAAGTCGGTTCAGGGCGGAAAAGGCGAGCGAGCAGACACTTGGAGCGGCAAGGCGTTGTGCGAATTGGCACGGTTTGTTTGAGTTCAGAGAAGCGGGGAGAGCAGGCGAGCGGCGCTTTCCGCAAATTGGGAGGCGAGATTTCCCGGACTTAATTCACCCGGCAGCAGCAGTTCGGAGTGGTTGAGATACTCCTGCTGAAGTTTGAGCAAATCCCCGGTGAAGGCCTCGTCGTAGATCGCCAGCATGATTTCGAAATTCAGGTGGATACTGCGCGGGTCCAGGTTGAGCGAGCCAAAAAAGCTGCACTCGCCGTCAATCGTAATCGACTTGGTGTGAAGCATTCCGGGACCGTAGCGGGCAATTCGGACCCCCGTTTCGGTCAGTTCGCGCAAGGCGGGGCGGCTGGCGAGCCGAACCAGTCGGGAGTCAACCCGCTTGGGGATGATCACAGTCACGTCGACACCGCGGCGGGCCGCGGAAATCAGTGCGCGGAGCAGGGATTCATCTGGCACCAAATAAGGTGTCGTGAGCGTCAGTTGGCGATCGGCTGAGTAGATGGCATTGAGCAGGATTTGGGTAATGCCTTCGCTGTCGATTCCGGGACCGGAAGGGACGACTTGGACAATCGAAGTGCCGCGGGCTTGCGGAGGCGGTGCCTGCTGTTCGGGAGTGGATGGGCAAATGACTTTGGTGGATTCGAACTGCCAGTCTTCTGCGAAAACCATTAACAGGGCATCGACGGCCGGTCCTTCGAGGCGGACCATGGCATCGACCCACTGTCCGATTCCCAAACCGCTTTTGAACAGTTTGGGATCCGCCATGTTCTGGCTTCCGGTGTAGCCCAGGCGGCCGTCGATCACGACGAGTTTGCGGTGCAGCCTGAGGTCAAAGCGATAAAGTAACGACCTCAGAATGCCAGTGGGCAGGGCAGATTGAATTTCCACGCCGGCAGCGGCAAGGTTCTGTCGCTGTTGGCTTTGCAGAAAGCCGCTGCTGCCGATGGCGTCGACGAGAACCTGACAGCGCACGCCCCGGCGAGCTGCCATGGCCAGTCGCTCCATAAGTTGGTCAGCCTGTCCTCCAACTTCCCAGATGTAATACTCCAGCAGACAGGATTCGACAGCCGCGTCGATGTCGGCGATCATTCGGGCGAATACTTCGTCGGCGGTTGTCAGCAGTTGGACTCGATTTCCGCTGAGCGGTAAGGCGTCACTGGCGAGGAAGATCATCCGGCTGAGCTGGGCTGAATCGGAGTGTTCGTCGGTCCACTCCCGAAAGTTGAAGGCCGCCTGCCGCGATTTCCAGTATTGGTACTGATGCCGCAGGCTTTTGACCCAGGCGGCCCGCTTGCGATCGAG
This sequence comes from Blastopirellula sp., assembly GCA_021298375.1. Classification (GTDB taxonomy): domain Bacteria; phylum Planctomycetota; class Planctomycetia; order Pirellulales; family Pirellulaceae; genus BJ22. The sequence continues at coordinate 17,386 of JAJTFE010000050.1, forward strand.
CCGATTTTCGCCGAGCAGGAGATAAATGAAGGTGCCGATCACGGGGAACAGCAGAATCAGCATCAGCCAGGCGAGGGAGATATTCAGCGGGCGAGGGCGAATTATGACATGTAACGAAAACCCCAGCCGGAGAATCCAGTCGATCAAAAGAAGCCAGAACGCGAATTGGGACATGCAGCGAGCCTGGGCTGGAGGGGGGGGAAGACACACGCTGAACGTTCATGCCTGGATTGCTGCCGGCATGAGTCTTGCGTTTCCTGTTGGAGGTGGGTTCTGCGTGAGCTGGTCTGCGGACTTGCGACCGATTGGGCTGATTCGTTATAGAATTAGGCTGGTTCCCATTTTAGCGGCGGCTTTCGCGGCGGCGGGAGCGAGCGATTGGTTTCTTTTTTGAGGACGCCGAAATCCATCGGCGCCCCGCGAGTGTTTTACGGATATGAATCCCGGGCGTCCTGAGAAATCGATTCGGGTTCTGACCTACAATATCCACAAGGCGATTGGCGGGATCGACCGTCGATACGACCTCGAGCGGGTGGCCCTGACGGTCGAGCATTACCAACCGGACATTGCCTTTCTCCAAGAGGTCGATTCGGGCGTCCCCCGCTCCAATTTTGACATTCAGGTGGAGCACTTGGCGGAACGCCTTGGCTTTTCGCACTGGGCCTTTCAGGCGAACGTCAAGCTGACTCGCGGTCACTATGGGAACGCCATTCTTTCCCGGTTTCCCGTGGGCGACCAGTGGGATGTCGATTTGACGATTCCATTAAAAAAACGGCGTCGGGCACTCGTTTTGAAGACTCATGTTCCGGTCGGGGGACATGAACGCACCCTGTTTTTGTGTAATCTGCACTTGGGGTTGGCGGGATTTGAGCGGGTGATGCAACTCCGCCGGCTGCTCGGTTGGGAGCATCTGCGGTTACTGCATCGAGAGACACCGGCGATCATTGGAGGGGACTTCAATGACGTCTATGGGTCGCTCAGCCGGCGGGTGATGTTGCCTTTTGGCTTTCAGACCGCGACTCGGGACACCAAAACGTTTCCCGCGTTCCTCCCGCTCCGCAGCCTCGACGCGATTTACTACCGGGGGGATGTTCGGCTGCATCACGCCTTTGCCGGCCACACGGAGCTTTCGCGCCACGCCTCCGACCACTTGCCGCTGGTGGTTGACTTGGAATTGCATCCGGCAACCGCTTGAAGCTTCTTTGAACGCGAAGCGAAAAACTGCTCGGCTGAAGCATGCGGGCTGAGCATCAGAAATTTGAGGCTGGGCTCAGGCTCCGTTGCCAAACGCCGGGCGAGTTGGATGGCCTGGGGTGACTCGCCAACGAGCGAACTGGTTCCCACTGCCATCCCATCCAATCCCATCCCGTCAGCCATCCCAGTGGCAACCGCCAGAACCGCACTGCGGCAGGCCGCATCCCCCGCCGGGTTGCGGCAGGCCGCAAACAGGGAGCGATGAATCTGAAATGGAGGGAGCGGCGGTAAGGCTGAGCTGCTTTTCCACTTTTTTGCTTTGACAATGAGGGCAGGCAATCTTGCCCGGGGCGGACTCCTCTGGACGGCGAATCAGCAGCTCAAAACCTGCTCGACAATCGTTACACTGGTATTCGTAAAGTGGCATGCTGCAGACCTCCGAAGCGTTTTTTTCTACTATAGGATTCGAATCCAAAGAGGGCAATTGTGAGTGCTGCGGAGGACATCCGGTGGCTGGGGAGAGAACAGTCGCGACGAGTCGATGCGCTGGCGATGCGTTTGGGAACAAGCGAATTGACGTTGATGGAGCGGGCGGGAACCGCCTGTGCCGAGCGGATTTTCGCCGCCTACTCTCCACGTGTGGTCTGGATTGCCTGCGGAGTGGGGAATAACGGCGGCGACGGACTGGTGATTGCCAGGCATTTGCTGCAAAGGGGTGTTGTCGTCCGCTTGTGGCTTGTCGGCGACCTCTCCAAAATGACCGCAGCGACGGCGGCGAACTGGGAGCGGTGGCTTGAGATGGGGCAGCGTCAGGAAGCTTGGCCGCCGAATCGGCAGGAGGTTGGCCCGGACGTGGCGGTCGATTGTCTGCTGGGGACCGGAAGCAAGGGTGACCCGCGCCCCCCGGTTGCGGAGGCGATTGAGTGGTTGAACCGGGTCACTTCCCCGCGGGTTGCAATCGACTTGCCCTCCGGTTTGGACTGTGATTCCGGCGAGCCTGGCAAGCCGACGGTTCATGCCGACTGGACGCTGACGATGGTCGGACCGAAGCGAGGATTTCGGGCTGCTCAAGCGGCTCCCTACGTCGGCCGCTGGGAGGTGATTGATTTGGAACTGCCGGCGGGCTTGATTGCGCAGGCCTGTGAAGAGTCCTCCGGAGAGTGGTAACGCAGTGCTTTCCGCTGGGGCGGGAGGTCACGGCTCAACACTCGGATACTGGTCGCCGTCGTGGTCTTTCCACTTCATCGCTCTGCGGAACGGTTCAATCCGGAGCACAACTTCACCGTTCTGAAACAGCCGCACCGTGCCGCTTGATTCGCTGACGACACAGGAGATGGCCTGCGTTGATTTGCTGATCGCCGCGCCCGCATAATGCCTGGCGCCCAGTCCAGTTGTGAGCATCAGGTCGACGGCACCCGTGTTGATTAATCGGCACGTGGCTTCGACGGTTCCGTCTGCGGCAATGATGATCGCCCCATCGAGTTGGGCGATTTCCTTCATGCATTCACGAACCCAAGGGTCGGCAAGGTTTCGTTCCCGTTTGGGGTAACCTTTGACAAGGTCAAAGCAGGCAGGGCGACTCTGGGCCAGCACATTGCGGTGGTCGCCGACGATGAGCATGGTTCCAACAGGCTTTCCCTCGCGTCCCTCGCGGCCGATGTCGACTGCCAGGTCGACGACCAATTTGAGTGTGTCGAGCGGGACCTTTGTCTCCAGTTGCCGCAAGTCACGGGCCGTCAACTTGCCGAGTCTCTCGTTGAGGTGAATCACGCTGACGGTGTCCGGCTTCTCAACCTCAAAGCGGCTGTAGACGGCGACGACCGTGGCGCCAGGGCTGATCCATTCCGCCGCCACTGATTCGAGGATAGCCTGAGAGAGCCGGTCCTGAATCGTCGATTCGGGCATGTCGAGAACGATTGTGCGGAGGCCAAACGCCTGAGCGCTTTCCGCGACTTCGGGGAGATGGCTGGCGACGAGCAAGCCTGCCTTGCGGGTGGCCCGGTCCAATTCGCTCCAGTCGGCGACGAAATCCAGCAGCACGAGGATCGATTCACCCTCGGTCGAGTTGACCAATTCGACTGCCGAGTCGACAAAGGCCATCAAGGTTTGCTGAAGCTTGGATTGGACCATGGGAACTTTCTGGGTGGAAGCTGACCCCCTGAATGTAAAGGGAGCGGCCCGTCGCAGCAAGCAAGTCGAACTGGAGGAGTCTCCAGTTGGGGCGTTGAGTGCCTTCCTGAATTGTATCGGGACAGCGACAAGCGAACTAAATTACAGTCGCTGATTTGACCTGCCTTAGCGCGGGATGGTTGGGGAAGGGGTCTGGGCGGTGCGCCCCTGAGTGGGCTCGCCAATCGTTTGCGCGACGTATTCCTGCCAAGCCTTGACATTTCTGCCGAGCGATTTGCCTGCGACTTTTTCCAGTGATTCCGTTGCTCGCAGTTGGATCGCCGGATCGCGGTCGGTGAGGGCGACATTCAAAGCGCGGACCGACTGCTCGCCCGGGAATTGCCCCAACGCCCGGGTCGCAGCCAGCCGGACGTCGACATTCGTATCGTTTCCAATCAGTTCCTGCAAAGCGGGAACAGCGGCGGCGGAAGGCATTTTTTCCCAGCTCTGGATCACCGCCAGCCGGATGTCCGTATTGGGGTCGCGGCTGAGTGTGGCGAGTGTTTGACAGGAGGTTTCGCAGTCCAGTCGACCGAGCATTCGAATCGCCTGCAGCCTTGTCAGAAGGACTGGGCTTTGGGTCGCTTTCGCCGAGAGTTCTCTGGCGGCCTGCTCCCGTTCATTGGCCGAACCGCGGAGGGCTCGGTCAACCATTTCAGTCATTTCCCGCTTGGTCTTGAAGGTGGTATTTGCAATCGCTTCCTCGGCAGCCCATTTTTCTCGAGCCCAAGGTGTAAGCTGGCCCATCCGCCAAAGCGGGCCTTCGGCACAGCCGACAAGGCAAAGCCCCAAAGCCAGGACAAGGTAGCGTATGCGTTTCATGGTTACTGAAAAAGGTTCGGTTCAGAGTCAGCCCAATGATTCACTCAGGCTGGAATGAAAACGTGAGCTTGGCGGCGCCGGGAACAGCCCCGGTCCGCTTTGCGGCGGGACTGTAGCAGCCTGCCCCCGGAGGCAACAGAGCAAATACGCCGTGTGCTAGCAGTTGCGGGCGAGTGCGGGCGCGTGCGGGCGGGCTGTGAGCCTCTGTGGTCGGACTGAAAACGAAAAAAGCCACCCCCGGCAAAGGGAGTGGCTTGGGAAGCTCTGAAAACAGATTTCAATTTGGGGCGAATTAATCTTCGGACTGGTCGGCAGGCTTGTCGGCCAGAGCGGGGGCAGGCAGCTTGTTGATTTGCTGCAGTTGCTTTTGCTCGGCCTTTTTCTCGTCGTAGTACTTGCCGTAGCCATATCCATAGCCGTAACCGTACCCGTAGCCGTAACCGTACTTGGAGTACCAGTAGCCGGCACGGTAGGCGACATCGGCGTAGCGGCTGCCGTAGCCTGGTTGGGAGCCGACGCCATTGACGACAGTCCCAATCACATTGGCGCCTACGTTACGAAGAATGTCGGTTGCCCGTTGAGCACTGACCCGGATGTTCTTGCGGATCCGCAAGGCCAGGATCACACCGTCGACTCGGGCGGCGATCGGGCATGGGTCGGTCACTGCGAGCACTGGCGGGGTATCGATGACGATAAAGTCAAATTCCTGCTTCATCTGTTCGAACAAGACGTTCAGTTGCGACGAAGTGCAGAGTTCCGACGGATTGCTCGGCTTGGGGCCGCAGGGAAGCATGTACATGCCCTCGATTTCTGGAACCTGCATCACGCAGTCTTTCCAGAACGACTCGCCGCTGAGGACCGTTGACATGCCTTCGCTGGGGTTTTCCAAGCCAAAGTTCAGATGCTGCCGCGGGCGCCGCATGTCGGCGTCGATGAGCAGGGTCTTCTTGCCCGATTGGGCAATGGAAACCGCAAGATTGGAAACAATCGTTGACTTGCCGTCGCCCGGCGTCGGGCTGGTCACCTGAATCACCGAGTGATCCTGACCCTGGGTGTTAAAGTACAAAGCGGTTCGGACGGCACGAAAAGCTTCCGCATTCTGGCTCTTGGGTCGGTGGAAGACACAGATTGTGGGAGCGATCTTGGAGTTAGCCAGTTGATAACGCTTGCCTTGAGCAATCACCGGGATGTGACCGATGAGTGGCAGGTTCAGGTTGCGGATGATTTCGTCCGGATTGTGGAAGGTCTTGTCAGCGAAATCGACGAGCGTACCGAGACCGAACCCGGCCAATGAACCGAGCAATCCGCCGATCGCAAGGACGATGGGGAGAATAGGCCAAACACGTTCACCGTCGGTTGCATCTTGCAGGCGAACAAAATTAAAGCCCTCCTGGCGACTCAATTCAGCCAATTGTCCCTTTGGATCAACTTCAAAGATCTTGTCTTTGGTTTCGTTGATCAGGGTCTCAACGTAGGAGAGGTCCTTTTCCAGGTCTGACTTGCGAGTGCGAACAACTGTGAGTCGTTCCGCTTCTTTCCGATGAACTTCGTAGTCGTTGAGATCTTTTTCCAGCTTCGTATTCAAATCAGTGATTTTCTGGTCGATAGCCCCAACGAATCGGGACAGAATCTGGACCGGGTCAATCTTGATTTTGCTTGCGGAGGCAAGGGCGTCCGCACTTTGCTGCCGTTCTTCAACCATCTTGCGGTACATTTCGACTGAGCCAACCTTCCGGCGGACATCGGGATGGTTGCTCCCGAGCCGTTGCTTCAGTTCGGACAGTTCGATTTCGAGCAGCGTCAATTCGCGAATCATCTGCTCATTCTGGGTATACCGGGCTGCGGTCTCAACGTTGGTTTCGAGTTCCAGCAGCTTTTGCTGCTGCAGCACCCACAGTTCCTCCTGAGCGGCTTCTGGACCGAGTTCCAAAGCCTGGCGACCGCGGTCACGGGTACCGATCAGCTCTCGGAGTTCATCTTGATGAGTCTTGATTCGCTCGCTCAGTATGCTGAGTTGTTGCGAGTGAATGTCCAAGCCATTGGCGAGCATCGGCGCATTGTCTTCACGACGGGTTTGCTCCAATTGCTCACGCAGCGTCCGATAATTCGTGTCAAACTGCATCTTCATTTCTTTCAGCAAGGAGACGAGTTCCTCCGACTCGTTGCTGAATCGCTCCTCGAGATATGCCTCGTAGGTTTGAATCATGTTGCTGAGGACAATCTTGGCGTCGTCCGGGTTTTTGCACTCGAAGCTCAGCTTGTAGTTGAAGTCTTCTTCCTTGTCGGGGCTGATTTCAAGGGCCTTTACAACCATCTTGATGACATCTTCCTGCGACATTTCCTCGAACGAGCTGAGTCGGTAAAGGTCGTTCGTCTTGAAGCACTTTTGGATGATCAACGGTTGGTTGATAATCTTGTCGTGGCGGGTGGGGAGGATCTGTTCGATGTCGGGAGCAACTGCTTCAGAGCTCAGTCGGCTGAGGCGAATGTAGTTGGGAGACTTCGGCTCAATGCGGATGCTCGCTTCGCTTTGGTAGATTACAGGCGTGTAGTAGTAGTACAGCACGCCAATGCCGATCCCGGTCAACATGCCGAGGAACACAATCCATTTCCGCCGATTGAGCACCCCCCAGAAGTCGAACTTCGATTCGGGGCTGGCCTCAAATCCGCCGGGCAAATTGAACTGGCCAGGCATTTGATTGGGAAGAGTTTCCACAGCAATCTCCAAACTTCACAAGGTGGGAATCAACGCGGTAGTCGCCGCGTCGCGACTGATATTGTCGCAGCGCAGCCTGATTACCCGGTGTCAATCACGCAATCGTCGAACTGGCGACGTCTTTTTCAAAACAGCTTCCCTCGCCCGAGTCCAAACCAAAGCAAGTCGGAAACGGCCGAACGAAAGAGGAAGTCACTGAAAGAGGAAGTCACTGCGAGGAACAGCAAGGCGAATCAATCGCTCCTCGTCCTCTCATCAGTAAGCCGCACTCAATCCGCTGGCGCGGAAGGTAGCCGCACGCGGCAAATCCTGCCGGCAACTGTATTCCTCAATATAACAGCGCCGAAACGCCCCTCAACGGCTTTTTATCAAACCTGAACATGGCTTTCCCCCTCGCGAGGTCTTCCCAGTTGGCAAAGTCCTCCCAACTTGTAAGGGGTGGCAAATGGGGCAGGAGCGTCCAGCCAGTGGAACCGTCAGTTTCCCTCCAATCGGACCCTCCCCACCCTCTCGGCCCCAACAGTACGTCGGAAAAGGGAGTTGGTTCAGTCATTCGCCAACCGCTCCCCAGAGCAAGTAAAGCTCGCTAACATTGGCGTTATGACTACCCCCATGATGCAACAGTACGAAGCGGCCAAGGCTTCGTGCGGTGATGCCCTCCTGTTTTTCAGGATGGGCGACTTTTACGAGCTTTTTTTCGAAGACGCCAAGGTTGCCTCGGCCGTCCTGGGGTTGACCCTGACCAGTCGCGACAAGACCGAGAATCCGGTGCCGATGGCGGGGTTTCCGCATCATCAACTGGATAATTACCTGGCCAAGCTGATTCGAGCCGGGCATCGGGTCGCAGTTTGCGAGCAGGTGGAAAACCCAGCCACCGCGAAGGGCTTGGTGAAACGGGAGATTACCCAGATCGTTTCCCCGGGGACGGTGACCGATCAAGCAATTCTCGACCCCGCAATTTCGAACTATCTCTGCGCGATATTCCGCTCGGGCGAACTGGACACTTCGTCCACCAAACCAGCGCCGGCGATCAAATCGGCCGTACTCCACCCGAATGAGCCACCCGCCATCCCGGCGGCCAAAGCGACTTTTAACACCGACGCCGTTTTTGGACTCGCCTGGATCGAACTCTCGACCGGTCAATTTGCGGCTGCCACGGTTGATCAGCGGCAACTGCTGGATTTGCTCGAGCGCCTTGCGCCCAGCGAAGTCCTCCTGGCAGAAAGTCAACGCGGCTTGGGGCAGCAACTGCAATTGCCGATCGCATCGACGACTCGTCCCGATTGGAACTTTGGTCCAAAGCGAGCGCGAGAAACCTTGCAGAAGAAGTTTGCGGTCGCCGCTATGGAGGGCTTTGGCTTTGAACCCGAGGATGAGCTCGGCTTGCGGGCTGCGGCGGCCATTCTGGACTACCTGCAGGAAACTCAGGCCGGGTCGCTGGAGCATCTCATTCGCCTGGCGCCGTTTCGCTCCCACCACCATGTCGAGGTCGACCAGGCGACTTGGAGAAGTTTGGAAATCACCCGAACGATTCGGAACCAGGAGCGGCAGGGGGTAGCCGTTTGCTGGGCCAGTGGCTGGCTGCCCCATTGCGCGACCGAAACGCCCTGAACCTCAGGCTGGATGCGGTCGCCGAGTTGCACCAAGATAGTCGACTTCGCGATTCGCTTCGCGACCGCTTGAAAAAAATTCTCGACCTCGAACGGCTGATCGCCAAGGTCGTCACCAGCCGTTGCTCACCCCGAGACTTGAAGCAGATTGGCAACTCCCTGGCGCTGATTCCTGCAGTCCAGCAGGTACTGGGCTCGGCAGTTGCCGAACGCACGCGCCACCTCGCGACGAAACTTGACCCCTGCGACGAACTGCGGGACCAGTTGGAGCGGTCACTGGCGGAGGACTGCCCGGTGCTGGCGAGCGCGGGAGGGTTTATTCGAAGTGGTTTCCATCCACGCCTGGACGAACTCCGCGATTTGGCTGCGGGGGGCAAGCAATGGATCGCAACCTATCAGCAGCAGATTATCGCCGAGACCGGAATCCACTCGCTCAAAGTCGGTTTCAATAAAGTCTTTGGTTACTACATTGAAGTGACCAATGTCCATCAGACAAAGGTTCCTGAGAACTTCATCCGCAAGCAGACCCTGAAGAATGTCGAACGCTACATCACGCCCGAACTCAAAGAGTACGAAGAGCGCGTCCTCAATGCCGACGAACAGGCGCTCGCCCTGGAGCAGGAACTGTTCGTTCAACTTAAAGATGCGGCCCGCCATTTTGCCGGTCGCCTGAAGGGAACTGCCGAGGTTTTGGCTGAGTTGGATGTCTACGGAGGATTTGCCCAACTTGCGGC
>JAJTFE010000315.1 GCA_021298375.1 Blastopirellula sp.
TTTTTCCATTTCAGCTCCAGCCTGAAGAATTCATGCGAGAAGAATCGCCCAACTCGAGCGGACTTCGGAACTCCAAGCCAGGGGCGGCGGATGCTTAGAAACCGCGGAACGGATGGACTGCCTTTTCCTTGCCGGCGATCATTTCATCAACGGAAGGCTTGTTGCCCATCGCATTGACGATGGCGGCCTTGGTGGCGTCGTAATTGTACTGATAGATCTTCTTGTCATCGCTGGCGGCGGGGTGAATGAACACACCGCAGACGATGACGAGGTCTTCGGTCTGGTTCTTCGGGATGACCCCGTCGGAGACACTGTCGGCGACCGCTTTGGCAACGGCTGCCTGAGCCGGGCCGAACATCTGAACCGCCTGCTTCATCCCCTTGATGGTGACCTTGGTGATCATCACGGTAGCTGGCTTGACAGCGAGATTGGGGGTCAAAACGGCCAGCAGGTTGGTGTGTCCTTCGCTTTGGGTGGCCAAGGCGTTGGCAAAAGCCGTGCCGACGGGCCCGGACTTGCTCCCGATTAGCAAGTCGATATGAGCGATTTCGTTTCCGTCTCCCGCGAGGGCTTCGCCGATGAACATCGACATGGAAATCTCCTGATTCAATAATGGTGAAAACAACGGTTGAGTGAGGCTGCTAAATTAGCAGACCAAGGGCGGGCTGCCAACCAGATGGGAGATAGGCTTGAATCGATTAGTCGTCGTGGGGCCGTCTGTGAGATGGCTCCTGCAAAGTGCGCAGCGGACGGGAATGCAGTCGGCAGGGATCGACTTTTTTGCCGATGTCGACGCGACCGAAGCCGGTGAAGTCGTCCGCGTTGGAGGCTGGGCGGAGATTCCTGAAGCGGCCGAAGGCTTGCGCCCTGACGCGATCCTGATTGGCGGGGGATTTGAAACGCAGCCCAACCTCGTCGCCGCATTGCGCGAGCGGGCTCCGTTGTGGAATCTTTCCGCCGAGTCCTGTGCCGCCCTGCGCGATCCCGAGCGATGGACTGCTGTTTTTGCCGCTGCGGGGATTCGCGTGCCACAGCATCGTTCCGCCGGTCGAGGCGAGCGATCGAAGGAACCGCCACCTCAGGATCCGGCAAAGCAATGGCTCCTGAAACGCGCTCACAGCTCTGGCGGTCAGGGCGTCCGGCTACTCGATTCAAAAGCAGTAGCCGATTGGATTGCTCAGGAGGGGAACGCTGCCGGTTCGGAATTTCTCCAGGAGCTGCAACGCGGGTTGGCCTCCAGTGCGCTATTTTTCCTGACCAGGGGACAGGCAAGCTGCTTGGGCTTTTTTCGGCAGCTCTGCGGTCGCCGCGAGTTCGGGGCAAAGGATTATCAGTACTGTGGAGCCATCGGCCCCTTGCCGATTTCAGCCAGTCAGGCCGACCAGTTGGAGACGATTGGCCGAGGGCTGGTGGAACTCGGTGGCCGTGGCGTCATCGGTATCGATCTGATGGCGATCGGCGATGAACTTTGCCCGATCGAAATCAATCCGCGGATCACGGCCAGCGGGGAGTTGTGGGAAATGGCAACACCGCGCGGCAGTTTGGTTGGACTGCAAGCGACCGAGTTCGCAGAGGGGGCAGGTTGGCCTGTCGCGCGCGCCGCCACTTCTCCTTTCTGCTCCGGGTCGATCGGAAGCTCTGCAACTTGTGAAGCGAGCGGCTCGAGCAACGCAACTGTATTCGGCAAAGCAGTTTTGTTTTGGCCGGAAGATCGGCCGCTGATGATCGACCGGACTCAGAGCGAGTGGCTGCGAAGAGAGCGAGCGGCCGGACGGCTCGCCGATATTCCACCCATGGGCAACGTGATCGCCCGCGGCGAACCAGTCGTGACCCTGTTGGCAACAGGATTTTCGGAAGCCGCTGTCGAACGTTCCCTGATCGCGCGTGCGGGGGGATTGCGGGCAAACTTGAAAGGTTAGCCGGCCTCTCAGTCTGTTCCAACTCCGCCCTGTCCCAGCGCCTGCCTCTCGACAGGTGGCAAAGACTCAGCCCGCCATGCGGCTGATGCGATTGACCGGTTCCTGGACTTCTTCGGTGTCGAGAGCGTAGCTCATGACATAGGCCGATTCAGTGGTATCTTCGTAGAAGTCCCGCAATACGGTGATTGCCCGAAAGCCGGAACGGCGGAAAAACAACTGGGCGGCCAGATTCGACTCGCGGACCTCCAAGTCGATTCGCGTGCGTCTTTGCTGGGAGAGTTTGCCGACGAGTTTGTCGAGCATCTGGGTGCCGAGACCGCGGCGGCGGAAGTCCGACCGGACAGCAAAATTCAGCACGTGGAGTACGTTGCGGTTCAACTCATAAATCATGAACCCGACAACTTGCTCATCGCATTCAGCCACCATTCCGATGCAGTTTCGTTGACGGAGACATCGGATAAAGTCGTCCTCCGACCAGGGGAACTCAAAGCTCTGGGCCTCGATGTTCAGCACCTCTGGCATGTCGCGGCGAATCATCCAGCGGATGTGGGCTCCGTTAAGCAGTTCGTTTCCTGACGGCATTCAGTGGCATCCTTTGCTAACTTGTCGTCGAGTCAAAAGCGATGAATCAACCGGGTCGATCGTGCCAGACCAGCATTTTCGACCAGACCAGCATTTTCGATTTGCGGCCTGGGCCCGGTTGCCATACGAGTTAAGTTCTCGGGTAACCTGGACGGCAACTCACCGCTGATTTCATCGCCTCAATCTGTTGTCGCCTCGATTTCCGGGGTTGGCTGCTCCCCGCCGAACCTGAGGGGATCGGCAGCAGCGGTCTCACCGTGCCGCGATGGTTTCAAGTGACAGCATCAGCCATCAGTCAAACTGCCAGCAGTGTCTTGGCGGCGGGTAAGTTAACAAATGGCCGATCGGTTGCCAAGACGAAACTGCTCATGTTTTAAGCTGGACAAAATCGGGGGAACGACCGCAAATTTCTCAATCTACCGGCCAATTCGATTCGATGTTGGCAGGGTTGGAGTAATCATTACGCTTCAACCAAATTGCCCCTCAGGTTTGTTCGACCAAGTCAGTGAGGAAAGTTTAGTTGCAGGCATGATTGAAATTCTCAATTGGCTCCTGCCGGTCTTGGGTGGCATGTCCCTGGCTGCAGCGGGACTGAACTTGATCAACGTGATTGAATCGCGGCGGTTTGCCCGACGCAGGCGTGACCAGTTGCCGACGGATCTCCCACCGGAGCTGAAAGCCGTCGTGGTCGTTCCATGCCGCGGAGCGGGGCCGGGATTTCGCCGACATTGCCAGGCGCTGTTGGAACAGGAACATCCCAATTTCGAAGTGTTGTTCGTCGTTGAAAACGAACAGGATACCGCTGTGCGGGTGATTCGCAATCTGATGCAGGAGCATCGCTTGACGCGAATCGGGCTGATTTTCTCCGGGCCGGCAGAGCATTGCAGCCAGAAAGTTCATCAGCTCCGCACGGCTTTGCGGCATTTGCCAGGCAACGCCCGAGTGGTCGCCTTTCTCGATAGCGACTTGCTGGTGCGGCGACAGTGGTTGCGCTGGCTCTGCGGACGGCTGTACGACTCGGGAGTGGCGGCGGTCACTGGAGCAGTCTGGTCGGTACCTAGAAAAGAGTCGTTCTACAGCAACCTGCAATGTTCGATCAGCAACTCGCTGGCGAGTTGGTTCGGGGCGAAGTACGCGCCTGGGTTGTGGGGAAGCTGGGCGGTGCGGGTCGATCGGCTGGAGGCTGTCGGTTTGCCCCAGGTATGGGCCACGGCCTTCTCGGAAAGGTGGTCCGCGCAGCAGGCTCTGTGCCTGAACGGTGAGCGCGTTGTCTTTGAGCCGCGAAGCGTGGGCGTGCGGCAGGTCGAGACCGATTCGCGAGGATTGCGCCGCACGCTCGTTCGCTGGTGGCGTTCGTTTCAGGGGAGCAAGCCACTTGTCAGTCGCTGGGTCTGGGTCGCTTCAGTCGCCTTGCAGCTCGGCTTCTGGGGGTTGCTGGTCGGCGGGCTCGGATCGCTGGCTGGTGCGGACGGGATTCGCTGGGGTTGGTTGGCAGGAGCGGTCCTGATTTATTGTTTGAATGTGATGGCGGGGATCGTGCGCGGGCAGCTGGGAAAACAGTATGCCGAGGACTCGCGGTTCAATCGAATCGCGAGACGCTGGGATTGTTGGGCATGGCCGATCAATGCCGCAGTGATGATCGCTGCTGACGTCGGCGCAAGGTGGCAGAGTCGCGTGCGGTGGAGCGATTTGGTTTACCGAGTCGACCGATCGGGGCGGGTCGATTTGATTGGTCGCAAACGGCTGCAGCCGCTGAGCGACGAGGTCGAGTTTGAGCGTGACGAGCGGAGTTGGGGCGTGATCCGCAGCGTCGAGGGAGCTCCTCCGCACGGGGCGGCGGTGCCCGAGCCAGTCGTGCGCAGAAAAGCGGGCTGAGTTGGGTGGAGGTTAGCGAAATTCCCGGCTGGGGAATTCGCCTTCGCGGATTTCGCCGCGATTGTTCGCCTGCCAGATCTGGCGGGTCTCGACGTCGAGAGCGGTCAGCCACTGGTTGCCGTAGCAATAGGTGTCGATGAGGACGGCATGTCCCAGGTTTCGGACTCGTCCTTCATACTGTGGGGTGTGACCGATCACCGCCGTTTTCCCCGAGGCATGCGGCGGGGGAACATCATCGTAAATGTGCTGCCAGAACAGAATCTGGTCAGGTTGTTCTTCGAGCGGCAGTTGCCAGTCGTAGTTGGCATGGACGAAGAGGTGCGTCTCCGTCTCGTGGTGGCGTAGACAGTGCCCGAGAAAGGAACGGTGGGCCGCGGGGATGTTGGCAGGGTTGTTTCCGTAGCTGGCTAAGGTGGCGACGCCGCCATGTTGCAGCCAGAAGTCCATTTGACGCCGGTTCTCGAGCGCGCTGAACATCATGATTTCATGGTTGCCGATCAGCGGCACCAGCTGGCAGCGATT
>JAJTFE010000051.1 GCA_021298375.1 Blastopirellula sp.
AAAGATTCGCAGGGTTTTTTTGTGCGCGGGCCGAATCGACACGCCCCCCCAGCTTGTCAGGAGTGGTCCGGTTTTGAACACAAAAGTCTCCAGCAGGTGCAACCGTTAGTGCAACCGGCAGTGCAAACGGCAGTGCAACCGGCAGTGCAACCGGTGGGGCAAACGGTGGGGCAAACGTTCGCGACGGGCCGTCGGTCCCGGTGGATCGGTCAGCAAAGCGCCCGGGCAGACTGGAAAATCGGGCAGGCAATTCGAAAGGGATAAACACGCCGGCCAGCCGATCAGAAAGACCAACGAAAAAGCGAGCATCCAATGCTGGTCAGGGCTGCCATCCCCACGCCCCCCTGATGCTTGGCTGCGACGGCCGAAAGCGTTTCGAAGTAACCCATTATCGCCGCGACCAATTTGGCCACCGAGTCACCATCCATGCGCATCAAGCTCTACCTGTTTCTGCCACATGCCGAAGCCGAGGAACTGATCCGCAACGGCTTTCCGGATTCCACTCGCCGATATCGCCTCCATCCCGAGGAATACACGGCTTGCAGCGCATTCAATCCGAAAAGCCTGGTCGAAGTCGTGCTCGATCAGGACCGCGAAACGCTGAGGCCTTACCGGCATGAATTGGAACTCCCGGTGGAGGACGAATTCACTTCGGACGAAGAGTTCGGCGCCATGGAGGCCGAGCCGATCTACTGGTACGAGTTACCGGCGCGCATTTTGCGCGAGAGGTGCCACTCGAGGCGAATCATCACTGCCCGCGAGTCGTAATGCTCTCGTGAGCAGTCAGGCCCTGGCGAGGGGACGAAGAAGGGGCGCTCACGGAGGCACGGTGGGAAGGGGGGGAAATAGGAAAGAGAAGTTGGTAGTTGTTAGTTGAAGACTGGTCTAGTGGATCGTTGCTAGGGATTATTTTTGGCCGTGTGCGATCTGGATGTATTTTCCGGCCTTGTGTTCGTCCAACAACTATCAACTATTATTCTCTCCCCTTTGGCATTCCTGCTGCTTCCTCCGTGCCTCTGTGTCTCCGTGAGAGACCTCCCTCCCCCCGCCGCTGATGGGCGGTAACTCAAAACTCACCGAGAACTTCACGGCCGTTGGGGGTGGCCAGCCCGCGCCAGATTGCCATGTCGACCGTTTCGGTGATGAAGCGGGTAGAGCCGTCCGCGAGGCTGATATTCACTCCACCAGGATGGCGGCTGCGAGCCGCCCGCCAGCCGTAACCGGTCAACCGCTTGTCCGGCGTGGGATGGACCAGACGAACACCGAGCAAGTCAGGCGTGCGGCTGTTTGGCGGATAGTAATGGTTGTACAGCGTGCAGCGATACTCGCCGTTGATCCACATGAAGCCGCGGCGGTTGGTGACATTCCATTGGTTGACACTGGCGGCCAGCGCCTCGGTCAGCGGAGCCTGGTAGACGAAGCCATAGACCGTGTCCGGGTCCTTGGCGACGAATTGCGGATTGCTCGTGCTCTCGTCCCCGGTCCCGAGCGTGCTCTCGGAAAAAGCAATGGTGTTCGTGGTGCCATCCAGAAAATCAGCCACCCGAGTCGCCGAGTTGACGTAGAACGTACCGTCAGCTCCTTCGTCTTTGAACGGGGTTCCCCCCCCTGCTCCGGTCCCGGCACAGCCAGCGTAGTTGGTCGGACCGAGATTGGTTACGCCGTAGCCCGAGGAAACGGGAACGCCTTGGTCGCTGGGGCAAAGAAACGTTCCCACGAGCAAACCGGCCGCCACCCGATTTTCGGGAGAAATGGAGAAACCGCCCGGAGTAAACAGCGGCACCGAAAGGTTCAGCGTGTTGTAGGCGTTACTCTGTTCGAGGTAGGGGGTTAAATGAGCCAGCACACTCCAGCGGTAAAAGTTGTGCGGGTACGAAGGGTTGCCGGGGTAAGGCTTGGACTCGGCCCCGACCGGATAGACTCGGCGGGCACTCTCGAAGTTCAGCGTCGCCAATCCGAGTTGACGCATATTGTTCAGGCATTGAGTCCGTCGAGCCGCCTCGCGGACCCCTTGTACTGCTGGCAGCAGCAAGCCAACCAGTATCCCGATAATCGCAATCACAACCAGCAGTTCAATCAGCGTGAACCCGCGGTGCAAGATTGCCGTTTGGCGAGCAAGTGAGCGGCTCATCTGTTTCTCCTGAGTTCAATCAGTTCGGCGGCTTCCCTAAGCTCCCCGGGAAGTGGCCCGCCAAGGGTCCTTCAAGGTCCATAAAAAAACGCGGCTCAATGAACCGCGTCCTGTTCTCATTCGAGGGAACACTCAGGCGAGGAAACCCTCAGGCGAGCGCCGAGGCGAAACCGCCTTGCGGCTCAACCCGCCCGGCGGCGGCGCAGTCCAGTCAGCAAAACCGCAGTACCAGCCAAAAGCAAACCGGTACCCGGTTCGGGAACCGCAGAAACAATCAGCGATTGGCCCGGAACGAGCAAGGCATTGCCCAAGGTCTTGGGACCGAGGAAGGTTCCATCCGTCAGGTATTTATACACCCCGCCAGCACCGGTGAGCGAGACCCACAGTTCACTGGGGTTGCCGGGAGCGAACAAAATGTGCGAGGGAAAGGTCTCGGTTAGGGTCCCAAAGTTGGTCGTGAATTGCGTCTTGACGCTTCCGGAGCCGTCGAGTTCCGTCACCTGATGGCCCATCAGCGAAGTCAGCCACAGGTCCCCATCGGCGTCAAACACGAGTCCAGAAGCGCCCATCAGTCCCGAGGCAAAAACACCGACATAATTTCCCGTCGAATCGTAGCGCAGGACTTGACCGGCCCCAAAATTGCCGACAAACAGCTCGCCCGCACTGTTAAACGCGAAGGACGAGTTTCCGCCCAGCGGCCCGCCATTGGTGTAAGCCCCGAGGAATGTCCCAGCCGAATCCAAGCGGCTGACTGAGTTGCCGCTGAAGTTGGCAACGTACAGATTGCCGTCGGTGCCAAAACGCAAGTCAGCCGGGCTGGAAAGAGCGGAGCCGTTGTAAAAATCTCCCAGATAGGCACCGGTGATCACGTTGTACTTGAGAATCCGTCCGTCGCCCTGGTTGGCGACCAGCAGGTCGCCGTTGCCATCCAGCCGCATTCCGACCGGACCATTCAGCTGCCCACCCGAAACCAGCGTTCCCAGAACGGCGCCTGTGTCTTGATCGTAGCGCACAATCTGATTCCCGAAATTGTCCGAGACCAGAAGGTCAGCGAACCCGAGATTGGCCCCAGCAAACACCCCGACTGCCGCTACCAAAGCCGCAACAAGACGGTTGACAGCGTAAACCCAAGAAATGCTCATGATGCAACTAAACCCGTGTAAACCCGTGGTGAAAGACATGGAAGAGCGCGTGGGGAGGAGCCAAGGAGCACCCGCAGCGGCGGTACAGCCGTTACGGCCGTCACCATCCCCACGACGTACCCAATCTAGTTCAGACCTCGGCGAGGGTCAAACCAAACACCGAGTCCTGCGGTCGCAGCCCCATAAAAAAACCCCTGCGACCAATCCCGGCCGCAGGGGTGAGAAGAAGCTGAATGTGAGCCTTCAGCAGATTTTTTCCCAGCTGGCCGCTCCGTTCCGGCTCAGCAGAGCAGAAGTTACTCTCCACCCTTGGGGGGCAGAAGAGGCGTGGCCGGGAGCACTTTGCCCTTGGCAACCGGCTCTTTGGCAGCTGGCAAAGGCGTTTCACTTCCGCCCTCGCCTTCCTCCTCATCATGGGTAATCTTCACGTCGAGCTTCATTTCGGCGAACAAGGTCTCGAGTGCCTTATCCATCGCCTCGCCGCGAACATTCTTGAACCGAATCTTGCCCTCGCCATCAAGGACGTAAATGGTCGGCCAGCCACTCACATTCCAAGCGGTGGAAATTGGGCCCGAGGTTCCCTCCGGTCCGTTCCAGAAACTCCGCCAAGTAATATTTTTCTCTTTCACGATCTCGCGAATCGAATCGAGATCTTTGTCACTGTTCACGCCAATCAAGGCAAACGGCTTGTCAGACAACTGCTTCACGAGCGACCGCTCGTGGGGGTACATCGCCCGGCACGGGCCTCACCAATCGCCCCAGAAGTCGAGCACCACGATCTTGCCGCGATAGTCGCTCAGCTTGAAAGCCACCTCGTCAAAATCCTTGCCCTCGATGTCGGGAGCAATCTTGCCGATCGAAAGATAACGCATCTCAAACAAGGCGCCCTCGGCGACCTTGCCCAGCGTGCGATTCCCCAACTTCACGTCGGGATACTCGTCGACAATCTTCTGATACAACTCCTCAATGCGACCGTTCAGCTTGTCCAGCGGATTGGCCTCGGTACCGATCGCCTGGAGGTATTCCAGTGAAGGCTTGGGCAGCGACCGCGACATCGCTTCGGCCATTTGCGGATCTGCGTCCATCCGACCTTTGAAGTCGATCATTTGCTTGAGCAAATTGGCCAGCGAGAACGTCGCTTTGGCTTGGACTTCAGCATGCGGCGAGGTCTCAATGACCTTCCGCAGCAGCGTCTCATTGCCCGGGTCGGGCATCCCCATGCCGAGCATTTGGACGACCGTCCCGATTTCCAGCGAATCCGGATGGTCTTCAAGCAGCCGCTTGGTCGCCTCGGCGCTGGCCGGCGTTCCCCGCCCGTTCATCGCCACCCAGACCAGGGCCTTGGCCGCGATCGGAGTCTTCGGATTCTCCTGTGCCAGCTCCATGAACTTGTCGACGAACTCCATCGGCCTCGGCTGGAGCTTCATGACCTCAGCCCGCTCTTCGGGCGTCTTTGCAGCTCGCGCAGCTTGGCTGAACTTGGTCATCTGCTCCTGATAGTCCTGTTGCCAAGCCGCCAGCTTTTCCTCGGGCGTCTGCGGCTCCTGCGCCGGCTCCTCGCCGGACTTTTCCGCCTCGCCTTCCTGCCACGCCAGCGGCAACACTGCTGCCGCAGCCGGTGTCAGGAACGCGGGCAGGCTGAATGCCGCGGCAAACGCCACAGCCCCCAGCCTCAACCAACTCTTGTTCATGCGTTTCTCCTCGAGTCAAGAAAACCGTATCAAGCCAACCATCAGCGAACCGGGTGGCTTGACTCCCGGCCGCGATCAATCTGCGTCCAGTCTAGCGAAACGCCCAAACCGGTACAGCGGAATACTGTCGTCTCAGGGGCGAGCGAAGCATCCGTCTCACACGATTCGAACCCATTTCCCACCCATTCCCGCCGACAAGCTCGGGGCAAAACGGGAAAAAGCCGCCAGGTCTCTCCCGTGTCCCAGATAGCCAAGTGACTAAAAGGGGCTATACGAACGAGCGGCTAAGCAGTTTGGCAAAGCCATCGTTCAGGATTGAGTCAAATGGTACGGCGAACACCCAGTCCACCAAGGCAACGGATAGATGGCAACTCCTCCACTGGGCTGGAGCAGCGCTGCGGGGCGTCGGGCTGGTCGGACCAAGTTCATCGGACCCGAAAAATCAGGCGGGCCAAACGCTGGCAACCGAGCGGCCGGGGCGGCAGCTAAACGCGAACGCCCCTCGGCCGCGGCGATTCGCGCCAGGCTCACATCTTGCCCCCACCCGCTACTTCCCCTCGGCCTCGGGGTCGGCGTCTTCGCCGGGCGATCGCTGACGCCCAACGGCCCGCTGCAACGGCCGCACATCGAGCGTGAACATCCCCCGCCCGTGCGTCGCGATCACGCAAATGTTATCCCGCGGATGAATCACCAGGTCGTGAACGAAAGTCAGCGGCAATTCACTACCGAGCACTTGCCAGGTCGCGCCGTCATCGGAGCTGACATAGACTCCAAGGTCCGAACCGACGTAAAGCAAGCCGGCATGCTTGGGGTCTTCCTTGATGACGTTGATCGGACCGCCGGGAATTCCAGCGGCAATATCCTGCCACGTCGCTCCATAATCATCCGAGCGATAAACGTACGCCTGAAAATCATTGTCAGTCTTGCCGTTCAAAGTCAGGTAAACAGTCCCTTCCTTGAACTTGGAGGCCCAAACGCGCGAGGCCCACTTCAGAGGTGGCAGCCCCTTGGTGATCTCGGTCCAGGTTAAACCATGATCTCGCGTGACGTGCACCCGCCCATCATCCGTACCGGCGTAAAGCAGACCAAACTTCAGCGGCGATTCACTCAACGTCGTAATCGTGGCAAAGGAGATGTTCCCCTGCTTCTGCGGATCGTTGTGCGTCAGATCGGGGCTGATACACTCCCACGTGTCGCCCCGGTTCAGCGAACGAAACACCCGGTTCATTCCGTGATAAACCACCTGCGAGTTGTGCGACGAAAGTTGGAACGGAGCGAGCCATTGCCCTCGCAGCGGCTGGTCGTCCGGCGACTCGGGCTTGATTTGCTTGGTCTCACCGGTGGCAACGTTGGTCCGCATGATCGAACCGTAAAACGATTCCGAGTAAAGCGTGTTCGGATCATTTGGGTCAACCGCATGGTAGCTCGCCTCGCCCCCAGCGGTCGGCTTCCAGGCATTCGGGTCGCCTCTGCGCGGGTCATGATCCGAGGGACCGGTCCAGCTCATGTTGTCCTGAATCGAGCCGTAGACGTTGAAGGGCTTGGCCCAGTCGACCGCGACATTATAAAACTGCACGACCGGCAGGTTTTCGATGTTCTTCCAAGTCTTGCCGCCGTCATAGGAAAGGTTGATTCCACCGTCGTTGCCGTTGATCAGGTACTCGGGGTTGGCAGGGTCGATCCAGAGGGCATGGTGGTCAGAATGCAGGCCACGGTAGTTCAGCCCCTTGAATGACTTGCCCCCGTCTTCGCTCTTGAGCAGCGGCACGCCCATGACATAAATCACCTCGGGGTTGGTCGGGTCGACCCGAATTTGCCCGAAGACCCAGCCGTAAGTCGAATGCAGTCCGCGCATTGCCCGGTCTTCGCCACTGACCAATTGCCAATTCTCGCCCCGGTCGTCCGAACGGTAGACTTCCGCACCTTTCTTGATTTCTCCGCGAACCCGGCCATAGCTGTCGCGCTGGCCGTCGTCAGCTTGTCCGACGACTTCGTGACTATCGACAATGGCGTAGACCGTATTCGGCTGGCTGGCTGCGATCGCCAACCCCGTTCGACCGGCGACACCCTGCGCGGGCAACCCCTTGGTGAGCCGCGTCCACGTTTTTCCGCCGTCCGCCGTCTTGTAAACGCCCCCGCCCGGGCCGGGAAGCGGATCACTCCAAGGCCGACGAATCCGATGCCACATCGAGGCGTACAGCGTCTCGCTTTCTGCCGGGTCAATCACCAAGTCGATGGCACCGGTCATTTCGTCCTCGAACAGCACCTTGGCCCAGGTCACTCCACCGTCGGTTGTCTTGTAGACACCGCGGTCAGGATTGGACGTGTATTCATTGCCGCAGGCGGCAACGTAAACCGTGTTCGAATCCTTGGGATGAATCACGATTCGGGCAATGTGCTGGCTCTCTCCCAGCCCCATGTATTTCCACGTCTTCCCCCCGTCGAGTGACTTGTAGACACCAGTGCCGGCCATGGTGCTGCGGAAAATGTTGGACTCGCCAGTGCCAACCCAAAGCGTCTCGGAGTTCTGGGGGTCAACCGCAACGGTTCCCGTCGAAGCCGAGGGAGCATCTTCAAACAGCGGAACCCAAGTTGTCCCTTCGTTTTCCGTTTTCCAGACACCGCCCGAGGCAGTCGAGATATAAAAGGTATGCGGCTTGTCGAGCGGCTTGGCAATGTCGGTCACGCGACCGCACATCGAAAGCGGACCGATATGCTTCCACTTGTACTCCTGATACGGCGAACTGGAACGCATCTGCAGATGCTGCTCGTAGTTCTTGATTCGACCAGCATGGTCGAGCAATGGCGCTTTGAAATCCTGAGCAGACAGCAAACTGGCCGCGAGCAGCGGCACGATCAAGGCAAGTCTTAAGGGCTTCCGAATAAACATGGCAAGTCTCGAGGCAGAGGTGTGAACGAAACCGACCACGGCGAAGCACCCCCGGTTGGACTTAACTGCGGAGCGACCTCACCGCCCCGACTGACCCGATCAGGTCTTGGCCGAGGACTTACTTGGTCGCTTCACAGTTTAACCCGGTCCAATTCGAAAAGGGGAAATGCCCGTCAGGGTTTTGGAAAGAAATCAAGGCCTTGGAACCGGGTCGGGCAAGAGCCAAACACGATTCCCAGCGCCCCCCCCTACGGCCACTCGCACTTTGACCTGACCGATCAGGCGCTGGCCGCCGCGGCCCCCGAACGCCGCTGGTTCGATTCGCCCCCTCTCCGCTACCTTTTCGGCGGATCTCGACCGGATCGGTTCTGGCTGCTGGCTTTTCCCGCCGCGGGTCAGAATCAGCTTGTCAAACCCATTCGTGCGGGCGTCAGGGCCCCGAAATGCGATGACTCTGACGGTTGTGTCGGTTCTTTGCTTGGCAGAGCGGTACGATTGTGGTGTCCCTGCCGGTTTTGCGCTCGGCGGTTCGAGAATCGGCCCTCGGATGGCCGAACAAACAACCAGCAAGCGGGGCTCACGCAGCGCGAGTTCTCACTTGCCCGGTAACGCCAGGTAGCGCAAGGTAGCGCAAGGTAGCGCAAGGTAGCCCCATCCCCCGACAGCCCCAGCCGATGTGGTGTCCCAGTTGTCAAAGTCGTTCTCCACTGGTGGCGATTCAGCCAGAGGGCTTGGTCTGCGCCCGCGGTTGCAAATCGCTGAGGCAGCGGCCGAAATGCAGACCGGCGTGGTCGATGATGTTCGCTTGTCGACCTTGGCTGAATTTGAGATTCTCTCCTCCCGCGCAGTTGGCGGAAACACAGCAACGATCCCGGCAACCTCGACGCCGCGCAGGTCAATCGCCAACCGCGAAGCTTCGCCTGCGTCTCGCAAGTCTGGACCGAGCGAACCGCCCGGCTCGATCACCAGCCTCCCGGCAGACACGCCACTTTATCGTTTCGACGCGGCGCATCCTCCCGTGGGCGGCCGTACCCAAGCGGCCATCGAACAGCAGCGAGCGAGGTACGCTCCTGCTTCAGTCGCGTTGCCGTTGTCATCATTGAACAGGTCGGCGAAACAAGCGGGCGATACTTCCGCCGCAGGAAGCTCCGCCGCAGGTGTTTCCGCCGCAGGTGTTTCCGCCCTAAGGCAAGACAACGATGTGCCGACGATCCCGGATCGCACGGCCGCGAGAGGAGCCAGCCCAACTTCGGGCAAGTCTCCGGAGCATCCGTCCTTGCCTCCGCCCGGGGAGAGAGTCCCGCCCAGCCCGAGTTCGGAGTTTGCAATTCGCCGCGTGCCGCGGAGTTTCCTGCTGCCGCGGTCGACCAACCGCTGGCCGGGCCGATTGTGCCTCCTTTCGGGAGCACTGTTTATCACCGGACAGTGCTGGCTATTGTGGTCTTTCCTGAGGGGCGAGGCCCCGGGAGTGGCCGGTGGTATTCTGGCTTCCGCATGGGCCTTTGCGATGGCCCTCTACGTCATTGCCCGTTACTGCGACGAAGACGCCGAACAATCCTGAGTTTGCGATCACCCCTCGGTAGCCGAGCGGGGTTTGGGGCTGGCAAAGCCGCGCGCGGAGCGTCACTGGGAGGTTGAGTCGGGAACCGGCGGCTGAAACTGGGCCGCCGAGAAAAAGGGGCGATTTTCCGCGAGCCGGACTCGACCACGTCTCAAGCCTCCCGCGCCGCAAACGATTGGGATATCATACGGCGATGAGCGATTCACCCTTAATCCCCCCCAAAGCTGTCCGCGTTCTGGTTGTCGACAACGACCGCGACTTGGCCCGAGCCATGACTGAGAGCCTCGAGCGCGTCGGCTTCGATTGCACCACGGCAACCAGCGGAACAGAAGGGAGCCAGCTGATCCAGCAGAACAGCTATGAGATTATCGTCACGGACCTGGTGATGAACGACCTCGATGGGATGCAGATTCTGAAGCTGGCCAAGGGGACGCTCGAAGACTGCGAAGTGATTATGGTCACCGGTCACGCGACGGTGCCGCTGGCGGTGGATGCCATGCGCGAGGGCGCGTTCAATTTTCTGGAAAAGCCGGTCACGCCCAAGCGACTGCAGGCAGTGGCCGTCAAAGCCGCCGAGGCCGTCAAACTGCGGCGGCAGAATGAGGAACTGCAAAGCCGGCTGGATGAAAAATTCGGTTTCGAGAACCTGATCTACGCCAGTGATTCGATGCAGCGGGTCGTGGATCGCCTCAAGCGAATCGCTCCCTCCGATGCCGGAGTGCTTATCACCGGTGAAACGGGAACGGGAAAAGAGGTGATCGCCCAGGCGATTCACCAAAACAGTCCGCGAAAAAAGAAACCGTTCGTGGCGATCAATGCCGCGGTTACGGAGCACCTCGTCGAGAGCGAGTTGTTCGGCCACGTAAAAGGAGCTTTTACCGACGCGATTTCAGATCGGCCCGGCAAGTTTGAATACGCCGATGGCGGAACCTTGTTCCTGGACGAAGTCGGCGACATGCCGATGTCGACCCAAATCAAGCTGCTGCGGGTGCTCGAGGAACGCGAGGTTACCCGGGTTGGCGACAACAAGCCAATCAAAGTCAACGTCCGTGTCCTCGCAGCGACCAACAAAGACCTGCAGAAAGAAGTCGCGGCGGGACGCTTTCGCGAAGACTTGTACTACCGGCTGAAGGTTGTTTCCGTACACCTCGATCCGCTCTCCAAACGCCGCGAGGACATCCTCCCACTGGCCGATCACTTTCGCAAACTCGCCGCGAGGAAAAACAACAAGCAGGTCAAAGGCTTCACTGTCGAACTGCGGAAATGGCTCCTCGATTTCAGCTGGAAAGGAAACGTGCGCCAGCTGCGAAATGTCGTCGAAAGCCTCGTGGTGATGGACCTCGATGGTGTCCTCGGGCTGGACGACCTCTCTCCCGAACTGCTGGAAGAGAGTCCGCCTCCGGAAGGCTCCTTCCCGCCTGTGTCCCCCAGCGCTTCGTTTCCAGGGTCCGCTGCCGCTGAAGCCGCTGAGTTGACCACAGGCGATTCGGAAGGTGGCCTCCGCGCCGCCGGCGGCAGCAGCATCCCGGCCGACTTGCGCGGCAAGACAATGGCCGAGATTGAACGCTGGGCAATTGAACAGACCCTCGCTCTGACCAACGGCAACCGGGAAGCAACCGCCAAGCTTCTCGACATCAGCGAGCGGAACCTCTACCGCAAATTGAAGGAGTACCAACTCCGCCGATGAGTGCCGAATCCCCTCCCTTGTCCGCCAATTCCAGCTCCCCCCGACGGATTCGCAGCCTCTCGGCCAGCGTGATCAACAAGATCGCTGCGGGGGAAGTGATCGAACGTCCGGCAAGCGTCGTCAAGGAACTGCTCGAAAACTCAGTTGATGCGGGCGCAACCCAGATTGAAGTCGCGATCGAAAATGGCGGATTGGATGCCATTCGAGTCACCGATAACGGTAGCGGCATTCCCTACGACGACCTGCAACTGGCGATTACCAGCCACGCCACCAGCAAGATTGAGTCGGCAGACGATTTGTTCCAGGTCGGAACATTCGGATTCCGCGGCGAAGCTCTCGCCTCAATCGCTGAAATCAGCGAATTCACGCTGCGGACCCGAACCGCCGAGGGCGACTCCGGTTACGAGATGTTCGTTCGCGGTGGACACACCGAGTCAATCGCCCCGGTCGGAGCGCCGATCGGCACGACGATCCGCGTCGACAATCTCTTTTTCAACACCCCGGTCCGACGCAAATTTCTCCGCACGGCTCAAACCGAGGCGGGGCATGTGACCGAAGCATTCACCCGCGTCGCACTTGCCCATCCCCAGTCCCACCTGATTCTCCGCAGTGGCGGCAAAGTCAGCTACGACCTGCCACCCTGCGGCGATTGGCAAACGCGGATTCACGACTTTTTTGGTTCCGAGATCAGCTCAGCCCTGATTCCGATCGAGAGCCGTGAGGGCCAAGTCAGCCTCACGGGTTACGTTGTCGACCCCTCGGTCAGCCGCTCGCACAACCGGATGCAGTATCTGTTTCTCAACGGCCGATACATTCGGGACAAGTCGCTGCAGCATGCGCTCAGCGAAGCCTATCGCGGCTTGTTAATGACCGGTCGGTTTCCGATTTGCTTTCTCCGTTTGAACATGCCCTACGACCTGGTGGATGTGAATGTGCATCCCGCCAAACTCGAAGTTCGCTTTCAGGATGGCGGACGCTTGTACAGCCAACTCCTGGCAGCCCTTCGGAACCGTTTTCTGACGAGCGATTTGACTGCCCGCGCGCAGCTTGGTGGTCGCGGCGAGGTCGCACCTCCGATTCCGTCCCCTTTTCCTGTGGCGGGTTCCACCAGCTCTTACGAGCGGCCGTTTTCGCTCGGTCCCGGGGCACCTCAGCAGCAACATCGGATTGACTTCCCGACGGGTAGTCCAGCGCCGTCTCGCGATTGGCTCGCTCCCCTCTCGAGCAGTTCGCCCGCGAATCCCCCGGCGTTTTTTGGCTCGACCGAATCGCGGTCACCACCCGCGCCGAGTTCCGCGCCTCGGCCAGGTGCCCACCCGCCGGACCTGACATTCGAGCCAGCAACTGCCAAGCCGCATTTCGAGAGGCCTTCGGGAACCGAGTTTGAGCCGCTTCCTCCGGGAGCCAGCCCGCCCGCTGAGTTGCCTGGTCGCTCGCAGCCGCATGCCCCGCGCCAACTTGGTGAATCGGCAGGAACGGCCCCCCAGCGTGTGACAGCCCTGCAGGTTGACAACACCTATCTGGTAACCGAGAGTCCGGAGGGGATGCTGGTGATCGACCAGCACGCCTTGCACGAACGGATTTTGTACGAGCAATTTAAAGCCAAAATTTCAGCTGGTGGACTGGAAACCCAGCGACTGCTGGTCCCAATCACCGTCACCTTGCGCCCCGCCGAAGCAGCGGCTGTGCTGGAGCAAGCCGACCTGCTGCGCCGTTTCGGAATTATGGTGGAACCGTTTGGCGGGGAGACGGTCGCGATTATGGGCTATCCCGCGATTTTGTCCCGACAAGACCCGGCCGAAATGCTCCGTCAATTGCTGGAACCGCTGCTGACCGAAGGCGCCAGCCCGCAGACCGGGACACTGCTCGATGAACTGCTGAACATGATGGCCTGCAAGGCGGCCGTCAAAGCTGGCGATCGCTTGTCGGCTGAAGAAATCGCCGCTCTGCTGGAACATCGCGGCCTGTGCCACGATTCGCATCATTGCCCGCACGGCAGGCCAACCGTACTGGTCTTCAGCCGCGAAGAACTCGACCGCCGCTTCAAGCGAATCTGAGCGGAAGAGCCTCGCGGGGCGGGCTCGTTCGGGACGCCCGCAATCGGGACGCTCGCAATCGGGACGCTCGCAATCGGGCTGGGAGTTCGAGCACCAGACACCGAGTCGATCTAACGGCGGCAAGTCGCATCAAAACGCGAACGCTCAGTTCCCACCAAACCCCAGTTCCCACCAAACCCACGTTGGCAGCCTTTTGAGGCGAAGCCGATACCCTCAGACTCGAGCGGCAAGGGCGTGCGGCAAACGTCCTGACTGGCTGGAACGAGTCCGTCAACAGCCAAGCACAAACGCGGTGCGATCCTTAAACGCCAGCAAACGCTGCAAGCCAGAAGAAATCCCCAGCCTAGGGCCCAGCCTAGGGCCCAGCATAGGGCCCAGCATAGGGCTCAGCCTGGGCCTACGCCTTTTCGGCCACTTCTTCGACTTTTTCTTTGACCTTCTGCACGAAGTGGGGCTTGTCGCCGGTCGACAACTCTTCAGCCCGCTTTTCGGCGGCTTTACGCTGGTTGAAATCGAACAGGGCGACCCGCTTGAGTTGGTGGTTGAAAACGCCCCAGAAAATTCGGAGCCGAACAACTTCAGCTTCCTTCTTGCGGGACTTTTTTGGCTTGGGGGCAGCAGCCTCTTTCTTTTCCGTCGGCTCTTTCTTCTTCCGGGGCTTTTTCTTGATGGCGGATTCGTCGAGCGGTTTCGGTTTCTTCTTGGCAGCCATGGATGCAGAGCCCAATCAAGCGTGAAATCGGGGTAAAGCCCGAAAGTTCAGAATTAATTAAACGTCTATAAAATAGCGAATCCCGCTTGGGCTGCACAGATGGCAGGCCGGCGCGGGCTTGGGGACAGGACCTCTCGAATTCTGGCTTTTTGTCCGCGCGTCGCTAGGTTGGCGAGTCCGGCGGCGGGGTCCCTTTGCCCGCCTGAATGTAGGCCGCGCGGGCCCGGGCGTAGTCAGCAGCGTGGGGCAGGCTATCAGCCCCTGATTCAGCCGTTGACCCCGCGTTTGGGCTCGTTTCAGGCTGAGCCGCCTGAAACAGCCGCTTTAAAAAGGGGCGACACCAACCGCACCCGGTTCCCGCCCCGAAACACTCGCTGAGTTGAGCCGCACGGACGGGTCGCTCCAACCGAATCCAATTCTCCAGCTTCCGTTTGGTCACGTGAAAACAGAGGCAAACTTCATCATCTGGTTGCATCGGATGATCCGCGCGAAAGTGAGGGCAGGACCCTGTCGGGCGGCAGGCTGACCGAGTCGCTTGGGGGGGCCGTCGCACTGCACTGCGGACGGGAACACTGCGGACGGGAACACTGCGGACGGGAACACTGCGGACGGGAACAGACAGGTTCCATATTTCGGTCGAATCCCGCTCCCAGCCTCGTCAGCTTGAGTCCATGCCACGTGGCTTTAAGGGAAAGGCTGCTAAAATGGTACACGAAACCGCAGCGGCGAAGGATGACCAGGCGCGTCGAGGCCGATTCCGATGCAAGCTCAGGCGGTGAGCGCGATCTTTTGAAAGCCCCCTCCCGAAATGAAGCATATCCTTGCGGAAATCGAAAATCTCCCTCAGTGGCTCGCCGCACAGGGGTTGCCCAAATTCCGCGCCGCGCAGATTCAGCGCTGGCTGCTGCAAAGCCGCGCCCAGTCGTTTGCCGAAATGTCGGACCTGCCTGCTCCCCTGCGGCAGCAATTGGACCGCGACTTCCAACTTTGGACGACGACCATTCTCCGCCATCAGCAAAGCGAGGATGGAACGGAGAAACTGCTGCTCCGACTTTCTGACGGCGGCGTGATTGAATGCGTCCTGCTCCGCGATGGACCGCGGCGGACCATTTGCGTCAGCAGCCAAGTGGGCTGCGCCATGGGTTGTGTGTTCTGCGCCAGCGGCTTGAACGGGGTCGAGCGAAACCTGACCAGCGGGGAGATCCTCGAGCAGATGCTTCGGCTGCAGCGGTTGCTGCCCGCCGACGAGCGACTGAGTCACATCGTCATGATGGGGATGGGCGAGCCGCTGGCGAATCTGGAAAACGTCACCCGCACCTTAGCGATTGCCAGTGCCGACGATGGCCTGGGGATTTCAGCCCGCCGCATTACGATCTCCACCGTGGGGCTGCCGCCAGCCATTCGGCGGCTGGCAGAGCTCGATTGCCGGTATCACCTCGCGGTCAGCCTGCATGCGCCCAACGACGAACTTCGCGACCGGCTCGTGCCCGTCAACCGCAAAATCGGGATTGCGGCAATCCTCGAGGCAGCCGACGAGTTTTTCGCCCACACCGGCCGCCGGCTGACTTTCGAGTACGTGCTCCTGGACCAAATCAACGATCGCCCAGCCCATGCCGAAGAGTTGGGGCGCCTGTTGGCGGGGCGAGTCGCCCTGCTCAACGTGATTCCTTATAATCCGGTGGCGGGCTTGCCGTATCGGACTCCCAGCAACAAGGCGATTGCCGAGTTTCGGGAAATTCTGGAGCGGCATGGAATTACAGTGAAATTTCGCCAGCGGAAAGGTGACAAAATCAACGCCGCCTGCGGCCAATTGAGACGGCAAACGGTTGACTTGAGCACCGGGACTCTGGTCAATCTGCCCGTTTCGGGCTGAGGCACCTGCGACTCGGCAAGTCGCTGCGGCCGCGGGAGCGCCGCAACTTGCCCAGTCCAGCACGCTGACCGGTAAAGCCGGGGAGGCGTTGGCCGGGGCGACGTCATTAGCGGAAAATCGGGCATTCTGAGTGGCGAATGGTTCGGCTTTTTGCCCGACTGGCCCGACGGCCAAAAGTTGCTGGCGGAACTTCGAGACGTCAGTGAGGTTCAATTTAGACGAGTCGCGGATCGGCTGATCGCGTCCGTTTCAGGTTGAGCCCGTAGTGGTTGAAACAATGGTTCTCAATTGGGACTGCGACGTTGCCTGTCGAAGACAATTCCTTGCCGAGCACCGCTCCTGCAGCTGGCTCTCCGATTTCAGCCACGGGTGCGCAAGCCGCAGCGGGTTCGACCAACTACGAGTTGCTTGACCCGGATGTGCGGTTGATGCTGCAGGTCCGTCAGGGAAGCGCCGCCGCTTATGAAGAACTGATTGCCAAATACCAACGGCGAGTGATTGCCTTTTTCCAGCACGCCGTCTCGGCCGAAGTCGCGGAGGACCTTGCCCAGGAAGTTTTTCTGCGTGTCTATCGGGCCCGGCAGTCCTACGAACCGGGGGCGCGTTTTGCGACTTGGCTGTTTACGATCGTGCACAACGTCGCAAGCAATGCCATTCGCCGCCGCCAGTTCCGCAAGGAAGTGAATGTCGATGTGGCCGACAGCGGGCAATTCTCCGCCAAGCCGCTCGATACCATGGCACAAGCAGCAAGCGGTTACATGCCTGCCCGCCGAGCCGACAAACGCGAAGCAGCCGAAATGGTCAGCCTTGCCATTCAATCCCTGAATGAAAGGCAGAAGACCGCAATCCTGCTGAGCAAATTTGAGAACATGAGTTATCAGGATATCGCCGAGACCATGGGACTGACCACCCAAGCAGTCAAATCCCTTCTCTCCCGAGCTCGAGCCAACCTCAAGGAAATTCTCGAACCCTACATCCAGTCCGGGCTCCCGCCCGACCCAACCCGACGTTCAGACGAGGACTAAACCCCGGACAGCAGTAACTGACCCACACTCCCCAGCGACTCTTTTCTCCAAACGTTTTCCTTTCTTTCCAACTCCCATCGAGCCATGAGCAATTCTGACTCCAGCCGCGAACGACAACGAGCAGAGCTCGACGAAGAACTCGTCGC
This sequence comes from Blastopirellula sp., assembly GCA_021298375.1. Classification (GTDB taxonomy): domain Bacteria; phylum Planctomycetota; class Planctomycetia; order Pirellulales; family Pirellulaceae; genus BJ22. The sequence continues at coordinate 16,916 of JAJTFE010000051.1, forward strand.
CTATCTCGATGGCGAGCTGTCAGCCGAGCAGAATCAGTTGGTTGAACAGCGGCTCGGCTCGGACCCCGTTTATCGGGAGCGACTCCGCGAGCTCGAAAAGACCTGGGACCTGCTCGACGAACTTCCGACCGGCGAACCCACGCAGTCGTTTACGCAAAGTACGCTCGAGCTGGTGCTGAACGAAGATACTCGGCTGCAACTGAACAAACAGCGCAAGCCTTGGACGTTGCCGCTGCGGGTTCTCGCTTTCTCTGCGATGCCATTGGCTCTGTTTGGCAGCGCCTTTGCCGCCACCCGCTACTGGCAAAACCAGCCTTACCGGAAACTCCTGCAAGACTTGCCCGTGATTGAAAACGTCGACATGTTCACCAAGGTCGAGGACCTCCGGTTCCTTGAGCTGCTGGAACAAGAAGGATTGTTCGGCGATGGAATAGGAGGGCTCGGCCAATGATGCGTCGATCGCCCAACCGCGTAGCCAAGGCAAATCAAACCGTGACGCCTCCGATCAACCCCCCGGGAAAAATCGCCCAGCCGGCTCAGTTGGCCACTCAAACCGATCAACGCGATCACTCCGCACTCAGCTCCCGCTGGCTCCAGACCAGCAACGCCGGCTGGCTGTTGCTGCTGCTCGCCAGCTGTCTGCTCGGCAGCCTCGCCGCTGCGCGACCGGCTGGGCCGGCTCAACAAGCTGCAGTGCCCTCCGAATCACCACGCAGTGCAGACGGCCTCGCCTCTAGCGGGACCGGCCTCGCGCCTGGCGGCACCGGCCTCCCAACCAACGGCAACCTCGCCGCTGCCGATGCCCGAATTCGGGCCATGGACCAGGAGCAGCTGTTCGAACTGCGGCGAAAGCGGGATACGTTTTACTCGCTCCCCCCCGGTCGCCAGGATGAGCTGCGAAAACTCTATGCCGCGATTGACGAACACCCCCAACGCGATCGCCTGCTCCTGGTGCTGCAGCGTTTTTACAGCTGGTACCGCGAGCTGGACCCGATTGTCCAACCAAAAATCCTCGACGAGACCGATCTCGACAAACGGATTGCAATCATTCAGGACCTGCTTCGCGAGCAGTCTCGCGATACCAACATCCTCCCCTTCTCCAACCGGGATTTGGAGTTGGTCGAGAAATGGGTGGACGAGTTTTCGGCGAGCCGTCGTGAAGAACTGAAAAAAACCGGGAAAGAGCTGGCGCAATCATCCAGCGACAACCCTGGAATCGACGCTATGGTCCGCATGATGTTCCGAGGAGACATCGCTCCAGACGCACTCTTCCGACGACTGATCAATTTTGCCTTCGCTCCGGGGCGAAACAATCTTGAAGTCCTCGCTTTGGTGAAGGACGACGACCTCAAGCAGCTTTACTCCAGCCTCTCACCCGAAGGACAAACTCACGTCCCCGAGGGGCGCGAGCCACAGCTGCAACTGCTTTGGACGCTGGTCCGCCGCCCCTACGCCAGTGACGAAGACTTGCACAAGTTCTACGTCCAGGAGCTGACGCCGGCTCAGCGCGACCAGCTGGACCGAATGTCTCCCGAGCGAATGAACCGCGAACTGCGGCAACTCTATATTCAAAAGAAATATCAGCTCCCCGGACGTCGGGGTGGCGGGTCAGGACTCCAGCCAAACAATCCGAGAAACTGACTTCGCTCGGTAGATTTCCTTCCTCCCCCCTCTCGCGGCCGCTGCAAGACCAGACCGCCCCCTGCCCGACGAGCCGATTTTTTAGGCTTTCCCGGGAATTTCCCCGAGCCTTCGGCGTCTATAATTCCCAGAGCAGCCCTTTTCCCTGAATTTCGGAGGGGCCGCTGTTCGATGCGATCCGCCAGGCAGCGATTTCCCTGCCCGCACCGGCCTCCGTCCAGCCCTCTCCCCAAGCCGAACCGTTCATGTCGACACGAGTGTCCAAACCCGAACAGGCTCCCCAAGCGGAGACGCGGCCGGCCAAAAACCAGTTCGAGCAGTACGTCGAGCAGCAACTGGAAAGCACCCGCCAGCAAGTCAAGCTGACCGAACTGACTTCGGGCCTGCTGACACTCGGCTTGTGGCTGCTCGGCTTGCTGATCGCCGGAATTCTCCTCGATTCGTGGGTCGTGCAATTTGGCCCAGTCGCCCGGCTCATCGCGTTCGCAATCCTGATTGGCGGTGGCTTGTGGATCGCCTGGAGCAAAATTGCGGTCCTCTTTCTCCGTCGTATCCACCGACTTTATGCTGCCCGCATGATCGAATCGGGCAGCGAGAACTTTCATAACAGCCTCGTCAACTATCTCCAAGTGAAAGAAGGCGGGCAGGTTGACCGCGAAGCGATTGTCCAGGCGATCTCCCAGCGCGCAGCCCGCGACCTGTCGCAAATCTCCCCAACCGAAAAAGTCGATCGCTCGCGAGCGATTCAACTCGGCTTTGGTCTGGTCGGACTGGTCGGCGCGCTGGTGGCCTATACCCTGCTCTCCCCCAAAAGTCCCTGGCCCTCGATCGCCCGAATTCTCAATCCTGTATCGAACATTTCCGCGCCCACGATCGTTCAAGTGACCAAGGTGAGTCCGGGCGACACCGAAGTATTTTTCGGACAGAAACTTCTCGTGACGGCGGAGATTCGCGGACGTCACTCGCCAGACGAAGTTCGACTCGTCTACACCACTAAGGATGGCCAGTTCGTGGATGTGCCGGCCCAAATGCTCCCCACCGGCAGCGGCGGCTCCTATCAGCTGGAACTCTCCACCACCCCATCGGGGATCGACGGTCCACTCTCTTATTTTGTGACTGCCAATGACGGTCGATCGCCAACGTTCTCCGTCGATGTCAAACCGAATCCGGCGATCACCCTCGAACAAATCGAGATTATCCCCCCGGCTTACTCCCGCCTGCCGCCGCGGACTTTGACGGGACAGACCGAAATCGACGGACTGGAAGGATCGAAAGTCAAATTGACCGCAGTTGCCAACATGCCGATCCAGGTTGCATGGGTCGAATTGCTGCGGCAACGGACGCGCGGCCGCGAGACCAGCTACGAAGTCGTCCGCACGGTCGAGCTGCGTTCCGATGATGCGCTCAAAGCAAGCGGCGAGTTCACACTCAGTTTGGATGCGAATCGCACCAGTCAGATTTACTCCCACTATCAACTGCTGTTCCGGACGGCGGATGGCCAGCGCAATCCGCTGGTCAATATCCAGCCACTGCGGATCACGCCCGACCTCCCGCCCGTTGTCAAAGTCGTGCGTCCCTTCGATCGCGAGGTCGCTGTGCCACTGAATCGGTCGCTGGAACTGGAATTGCAGGCCGAAGACCCGGATTTCGAAATCAGCCGCCTGACTCTCTGTCGGCGATGAAGTGCTCTTTCATGGAAAAGCCAGCGACAATCGCGTCGCGGCCCTCAGTGGCCAACCTGATCCCAACATCTCGCGCACCGAAAACTACAAAATCAAAATCACCGAACCTCTGGAAACGGAAATCGTCGAATCCAACCAGCCAAACGGCGGAACGGGTCAAGCCAACTCAGGCCAAGTGGCGGACAACCAGCAGGGAAATCCCCCAACCGCCAACCAACCCTCCGAGCCCTCGGCCGAGAAAACCGGGAATCAACAGGCCACCAATCAGGCCGGCAACGATCAACAAAAAACTGGCGAGCCTTCCGCCAGCGAGGGCGCTCAAGCGGAAATGAACCAGTCCCAGCCCGGCGAATCCCCCGGCGAACAATCCGCGCAGAATCAAGACCCCGCTGCGAACAAGCAACCAACCTCAGACCAACCACAGCCGTCTCAGGAGTCCAATCCCAAGGGGGCTGACCAGGCAACCGGCAACCAGGCCGAGCAAAACAAGCAACCCTCGGCTTCGGAGCAACAAAACCCCGGACAAAACTCCGGCGATGAAACTGGGCAAAAGGAAGCTGGGCAAAAGTCCTCGGGCAGCGGCAAGCAAGAAAGCCAGTCCGGCAATGCCGATTCCGGCCAACCCGAGTCTGGTAAACAAGGCGAACAGCCCGGCGAAACCCAAGCCAACCCCCAAGCCGCAGAAAAGCAAACCGGCGAAAACCCGGCGGGCAATCAGAACGACCCCAGCAACTCCCAACAACCGAGCGGTAGCGGCCAGCCAGAGTCAATGCCGCAATCCCCCCAATCCAAACCCCAGCCGCCTCAGCAGAATAACCCCGGAGCACAGTCTCAAAAGAATCAAGCTCAGGGCAACCAAGCTCAGGGCAACCAAG
>JAJTFE010000052.1 GCA_021298375.1 Blastopirellula sp.
CAACGGTGATTTTCCCGTTCCACCCGTGGTCAGGTTGCCAATCGAGATGATCCGCAGCGGTGCGGTGACGGATTGCTTCCAGCCGTTGTCGTAGGCCAGGTTGCGCAACTGGATGATCAGTCGATACGGCGGCGTCAGCAGCCAGAGCAGGCAGCGGAGCAAACCGCTGGCGAAGCCCCTCCGTTCACCACTGATGACTTGCAACCAAAACTGTTCGTCAAACATGAACCGAGCATGCGGAGAGTGAGGAGGACAGAGCAAACCACTGGGTTCAGCAACTACGCGAGGGCTTTAGGCTAACAGAAATCTCATCCGCGGGAAGTTAGCCGGCACGGCGTCGGGACGGAGTAGCCAAAGCAAGGCTCGCCAGCGATTGGAACTCGCAGCTACATCAGTGCGAAAATCCCTCCCCTGCCCGGCATTTACGTCCTCACCGCCCTTCACCTGCAACTACCTGGTGTCCACGGCAGTCGCTACGATAAACGGCAATGTCAGTTATCATGCCCCTCATCCCTGCCCTCTCCACATCATGAATTCCAGCGACTCTCCTGCCCCGGAACGGAAATGGACACTGCTCAATCGGCTCCAGCGACGCGTGCTCGGGGTCCTGGTTGAAAAATCGAAGACCACTCCCGAAGCGTATCCGATGACGCTCAATGCGCTGACCAACGGCTGCAATCAGAAGAATAATCGCAGTCCGCTGATGAACCTCACGCCAGATGAAGTTTCCTCGACGCTCGACTCGTTGCGTGGGTTGGGGGCCGTGATGGAAGTGCATGGCGATGGTCGCGTGCCGAAGTACAAGCATCAATTCTACGATTGGCTGGGAGTCGACCGTCCGGAATCGGCCGTGATGACCGAGTTGCTCCTGCGCGGCCAGCAAACGCTGGGAGACCTGCGAGCCCGCGCAGCCCGGATGGAGCCGGCGATTGGCGATTTGAACCAACTCAAACCGATTGTCGACAACTTGTTGGCCAAGGGGCTGATGATGGAGTTGACGCCGGCCGGTCGCGGCCAGATCGTTTCCCATGCCCTGTACCAACACGAGGAACTCGCCAAGGTGCGGGCCCAGGTGGAGGCCGAAAAAGGGAGCGTAGACCCAAGAGATGAGGAATCCGCTGAGCAGAGCGAGTCGGCTCCCGCCGGACAGGTGCTCAAGGCTCAACAGGGATTCGGCGAGCTAGTTGCCCGAATCGAGCGGATTGAAGCAGCGATTCGCGCAGTGGAAGAAAGGTTGTCCATTCTCGAAAGTTAGCCCGCACGGGATCGTTGGCGAAGGTTTAATCCAGGCAAGGGACCCAGGGCGCGCCCGCTTTGTCGCTTCGTCTGGCGCGCGGCCGCTGAGGGAGACGCGATCGCTGCCAAGTCTGAAAGCTATCGAAAGGGAACCATCCGCGGTTTTTCAGCCCGACGCGGTCGCCGCAACTGGAACGGGTTGTTGCTCGCTTCTTCCTCCGAACTTGCCGCAACCGCGGGCTCCAGCGGCTGAGGGGCTGGAGCAGGCGAGGCGTACCTCTCAAGAAATCTCAGCCAATAGCTGTCGAGCAGCAGGCGACACTCGTTCCAGCCGGTCTGGTCGCGAAGCAACGGCCCGGCGGCGGCCAGAAGTTGAGTCAGCGCTTTCGTGTCGTTTTGATCGAACCAGCGGTCGAAGACTTCCACGCGGTCGAGCCAGATCGCGCCTGAACCCATCAGGTCGAAGCCGATCCGGCAACGCTCCGCGGTGTGAATCGGCAGATCGTCGAAATGCACGACAAATTGCTTCCACTCGGTTGAAATCGACTCACTCCCGTCTTCCCGAGCCAAACTGCCGACTCGGGCAAATCGATAGTACTCAGGCGTCTCGGCGTCGGCTTCGATGGCGATTCGCAGTGGAGGCTGAGGCTGGTCCGGGTCGATTCGCAGCCAAACCGAGATGGAGAGGCGACCTGTTTCCGGGACGGGCAACTCATTGCTGCGAATCCAGACCGTCCCGCCTTCACTTCGCAAGTACATTGCCGAGTTGTTTTCCCGCACAGGGTCGGGCTGGACGGTAACTTCGCCTCGTTGCCGGGAGTCGTAACGCCAGCCCAACTCGCCTTCGGCAGCGGGATTGCATTCAGGATTGCGAAGTACGTTCCAGGCTCGCGGAGTGGATGCTGCCACCAGCTGTTCCTGCAATCGCCGCAGGCGACTCCGCAACGCCTCCCCCTCGGTTTCGGCCGCTTGGCATCGGAAATCGCGCAAATCCAAATCGCTGGAGGTGGAACTCAGCACGACCAGTCCGAATGGTTCCAATTCCAGGCTGAGTACGGTCTCGGCATTCGCGTCGCGGCGCTCGGTCGGAATCGTCTCGGGAGTGATCCGGAGGGGAGCTGCAGGCGGGCTGCTGAGTGTGATTTCTGCTCGCAACTGCCAAGGGCTGGGGTTGACGAGATAGGAATACCAACGGTTGCCCACCCGGGCTTGCCGGGCCGTGAGCAATGACTTTCCACTGCTGGGCGAGACCGTTTCAAACCGCACATCGGGCAACTCGGCCAGCGTGCGGAAGAATTCATCGGCGGCCGAAGAGGTCGGCAACAGCCAGCCACCGTCGGCAAACAAGCGTGTGTCGTAATGGGCCAGGCTTTCGGCGAATCGCTGCCGATCGGCCGCACCGGCTTGAGAGAGTGGTTGCCAGCGCAGGACTGGCAATTCGCTCGCGCTTTTGGCGGCTTCCTCAGGAGGAGGCGAAATCTTGGACCACGGAGCGCGATTCACAAACAGCCCAGCCGAGTAGCCACCGCGGCTGAGGGTCTGCCGAGTCTGCTCCAAACCGGCCAGATTGATCTCGATACGCTCGGAAACCAAACTCCCCACCGGGGCAACTCGGTTGGGCCGCATCAGGACGGTATGCTCCAGCCGATCGAGCTGGGCCAAATCCCAGCCAAGATCCTTGAAGGCAGCCGGCAGATCTATCGGCCATTGCAGCGAGGGGCTGAGCAGGCTGGGAAGGTCACCGACTCGATAGAGGTCGACGCCGGCCAGATACAGTCGTCCATCGCGGGTACCGGCCCGGACCGTTCGCTCCTGTTCCTGATACCAGGCAGTCAACTTTTGAGCGCGGAAATTCAGCCAAGGCTCGCGGGAAGTGCTGAACAGCAACTGCTGAACAGTCTCCGCATACAGTTCTTCGAAGAGCCCCCAGCGTCGACCGGGGAGTTGGGTGCAGGTCTCTGCCTGACAGGTCAGGGCGACGCCGCGAAAAGCGCTGTGTCGTCCGTAGCGATCGACCAGCTCCAGAACGATCCGCTGGACTTCCTGCTGCACGATTGGAGCAAGCGGGTTATAGCGCGGGGCATCGATTTGACTGTCGGGAATTCGACCGCTGGAGTCGCGCAGCAAAAGTGCGTTGGCCTGCCCCTCGCGGACGGACGCTTCCAAACCCGGCAGCCGACCATTGAGTGTCACAACCGGGATCAATTCCAGCCCGGCTCGGCTGAACATCCGCAGCAGGAGCTCGAGTACGTCTTTGCGGAGCGGGTCTTGCGCAGTGCTGAAAAAGATCCCACTGTCAAATCGCGGTGTCGCCTCGAGGAGCTGGCTGGGATAAAGCGCACTGCCATCGGCGACCACCGCCAGCATCGCTCCACGGTAACCGTGAGCACGGAGATGTTGGACCAGTCGATCGGCGCCCTGATAAAAGGTTACCCAGTCGGTGAGCAGTTGCCCCGAGCCGGCGTCGAGCGCAAATTCAGCGCCGAAGTTTTCCGGAAAAAGTGGAAACTCATAGAACGCCATCCGGCCGCGTTGCTGGCCCAGTCCCTGCGGTTTCGGTGCCAGCGAGCCGGATGCCCCCGCAGGTGCGCTCGAGCCGGGAGGCAGTTGCTCTGGACCGGCGAACAATCGGATCATCCCAATCGCCGCGGCCGCATTGCCGTGGCGGTTGTTCACGAGCAGCAACGGTTGGCTCGTGTTTGGCCAAAATTCGACTACATGGGTTCCTGTTGCCGCCGCGTTTGAGGCCGCACCCGTTCCAAGGCGTTTCACCACGCCGGAGTCTGAACCAAATACCTGAATCCGGCCACTGGCGTCAACCTCCAGCAGGCTGAAGCCAAGCGTCAGCTCTGCTTGATCGGCATATTCAATCTCCAAGCGATGCGGTTTCCCGGTGGCTTTTACCGGCAGCGGAATGGTTTGCCATTGGCCGGGTGGCAGGTCGAGGAACTTTCGTCCTTCCACCTCGCGCGTTCCGACTGCCTGTGGATTTCCCGCCGCGAGGAACCCGCCCGCGGGGCGCGAACTGAAGCCGCGCCGCCAATCCCGCTTGTTTGCTGTGACCGAATCAATCGCACCGGCGGGACGCCAATCGGCGGTCCCACCAGCCGTGGGAACTGCGTCGCGTTCGAGCACGACAAACTGCACGCGGCGGATCAACTTGTTGCCCGTTGAATTGCCAAAGGAGATTTGTTGATATCGCCGCGGCTCCAACTCCAGAATCAAATCATAAACCCCCTCGCGCTCGGGCACTTTCCAGTCCCAGGCGATCGCGGAGGCGTTGCCATACTGGTCTAAATCCAGCTCCCAGGTTTGCGTTTCCAGCACTGGCAGGAGCGAGCGGGCGTTGACCAGCTTGGCGGTACAGCGAAGCGGCTGGGGCTCACCCGGAACAAGCCGCGGCGCCATCCGCAATCGCCACGTCTCTCCCGGCTCGAACAGCAGATGCTCCCGCCCAGTTTCCAGCTGCAGCCAATCACCCGGAACACGGGTGACCGAGAACTGGTTGCGGTTGTCGTCGAGTGGGGAGTTGATCGCACCGCTTCGCAGTTCGCCCAGCTTGATCGTCCGGGCCACGCGTTGTTCAGGCGAGTTGACAGGCGTAAAGTCAAGCACGAGGTGGGCGCTGGCCGGCCCTTCGATCGTCACATCCACCCCGCCATAGTTACTCGCCAGCGGCTGCGTGACTCGCAGTTGATTGTCACGGCAATCGGCGGTGCCCGGAGTTTCCGCAGTCAGCCCGAGGAGTTGCGGCCGGTAGATCCGGCCACCATCGACTCGAGCCGTCAGCTCCCAAGCCCGCTCGCTGCCACCCCCCCAGGAAATCCGGATCCGCATCGATTCCGGACCGGGTTGAGCTTGGCCCGCCAATTCGTCCGCCCCAAAACTGGCGGAACACAAACAGATGAGCCAAAGTCCCAAAAGGAGCATTCGCCCACCGGCTCGAGGCGCGCGCGAGAACCGCTGGCCGGTGCGCGCAAACTCGTCGAGCTTGCTGCGCAGCCGCCATCCTTGGCTGAGTCGCGGATCCTGACTTCCTTGTCGGATCATTCGATTGAGAAATTCCCGTCCACAAAAACGAAAAGGTCTGAGGCCTCGTAACCGGGAAATCTAGCAGCCCAAAACCCCCCCGACCAACCCCAATTCCGCTAGCGAGCTGCTAGCTGGTCGCCGCGAACGAGCGGAGTATGGGCTCGAACAAATGAGCCCGAAAGTAAGCGGGGCGAGTTGGGTAACAGGGGAAGTCCCACTCGAGCTGCACCCGAACTGGCACCCTCATGCCGCGACCGAAGTTCGTGAGAAGGCCCGGCGACGGAGGATGCTCATCCCTCGATAGCCAGAGCACAAGGCGCAAGTTCGCACAGGTCCCGGTAGCTGGCCCGGGACCGCAGAGCGCTGCTTACTCGGGCACCGCTGCGAGCTCCGCAAGCAATTCCTCGACTGTGTCGCGGCAGCGGTCGTGTACGTCGTTTTGTTCCCAGCGGTCATCTGGCTTGGCATAGAGTTCAGTCTGCTCGCTGGCGGCGATCAGCTTCCAATCTCCAGTGCGAATGGCTGCCAGCCCCTGAGTCCGTGACACAACCGATCGAATCGAGGCAGGTAGTGGCTGCTCGACAAAGCGATCAAAACTCGACAATCGATTCTCGACAAAAGCGGCAGCCAGTCCCAGCAACTCTTCAGGCGTCATGAGCTCGGCAACTCGGACCGCAGCCAACCCTTCGCCCGGGAACAAAATCAAACCCGGGACTTGCAGCAGCTCGTCATAAAGTTGCGGCTCGGGGTACCCGACGAGCCGGTGTTCACCCAGCGGAAAGCCCCGGGGGGCAGTCACCAGCAAGAGTGGTCGCTCGTCGGCCGGTTGGTCTTCCAGCCAGTCGAGCAGAATGCCGAGGCACTCATCAAGGACCTGAATTTGTGCTCCATAAATCTGCTGCCAGCCGAGGAGTTCATCCGGGTCGGAATCCGCTTCGAGTCGGAGCGAGGGAGGCGCGGTTGATTCCGGCGGCGGGGGATCCTCCTCGTCACCGAGTGCCTCGCGCAGGGTGAGCGGAGCATCCCAGCAGCGAGTGAGGGCATTGGTATGGAGCAACAGCAATTGACCTGGCTGCAGCTCCTCAGCCGCCTCCAGCGCAGCGGAAAAGAAACGGGCCAGCTCGCTCTCGGTCCAGTCGTCGACCGGAGTCGGGCTGCACTGGGGTTGGAGCAGCGTCGCATTGGCCACTTGGTCCTGCAGGTGATCGCAGACCTGGCGATCATCGGTCAGCAGCAGCCACTCAAATTCGGGCTGCTCGAGGACGCGGTCGCAAGCGCCCCCCAGGGAACCGCGTTCATCCGGTCGGGTCGCGAGCACTTGTTCGATCAGCAATCCGGCCGCCGCCAGGCGATCGAAGTGTGCGGTTTTGAACCAGCTGTTGCCGTAGGCACCGAGCGATCGGGCTCCCAGTCCATCAATTGAGAGCGCGATTGCCTTCCGTTGAAAACTCATGCTGTTTGGCTCAGAATAGGGTCACTCCGCTTGGCGGCGGAGCAAAACAAAAAATGCTCACTCAGGATATCACGATGTATCAAGCCGATCGACTCAAGGAACTGATTCTTCAAAAGGCAGTGAAGTTCGGAAATTTCCAGCTCGCTTCGGGGAAAACTGCCAAGTTTTATCTCGACTTGCGGCGCGTCACGCTGGATGGCGAGACGGCCAATGTGATTGCGCATGGCGTTCTGGGCGTTCTGGAGCGGATCGGAATTCCTGACCTTGTAGGCGGCATGGCGATCGGCGCTGATCCCATTACTGCCTCGACCATTACCGTCGCCTGGCAGTGTGGCATCCCGCTTCGCGGCTTCATCGTCCGCAAAGAAGCCAAAACCCACGGGATGGGCCAAATGGTCGAGGGACCCTTTGAGCACGATGATCGGGCAGTGATTCTCGAAGATGTGGTCACGACCGGTGGCAGTTCGTTGAAAGCGATCGAAGCGGCCCGCGCAGCTGGACTCCGCATCGACCATTGCATTTGCATCGTCGATCGCCAGCAAGGGGGCGAGGAAGCGATGGCCAAAATCGGCGTCAAGCTGCACTCGCTGTTCAAGCTCGACGAGCTCGGAATCGACCAGGAATAAGGATGAACAGGCGAACTCGAGCGAATGCGGAATGGCTCGCGAGCAGAGGGCGTTGGCTCTGCTCTCTGATCGGCTGGCTCGCCTCAGTGAGCGCTGCCTCGTTGACAGCTCAGGATGCTGTGCCGCGCTACAATCGGGAGATTCGCCCGCTGCTCGCGGAGCACTGCTTTGCCTGTCATGGTCCGGACGCGGCCCAGCGGCAGGCGGACTTGCGGTTGGATGATCGCGCGGCGGCGCTCGCGGCCGGAGCACTCGACCCGGACGACTGGTCGGCGAGCGAACTGCTCGCCCGGATTGAGTCGAGCGATCCTGAACTGATGATGCCACCCCCCGAGGCGCAAAAGCCGCTTCAGGCGAACGATCGGCAGGCTATCCGCCGTTGGGTCTTGGCGGGAGCGGCTTACGAACAGCACTGGGCCTATGTTCCTCCCGTGCGCCCGAACCTCCCGGCGGTTGTCGAGAACCAGTCGCAGCATCCGATCGATCGGCTGATCGACCAGTCGCTTGCGAAGCAGGGCCTCTCCCCTGCTCCGCTGGCCGAACCGGAATTGCTGCTGCGGCGGCTCTGCCTGGACCTGACTGGCCTCCCGCCGACGCCCGGGCAGATTGCTGCTTGGCGCGAGGATCACTCGCCGGCTGCCTATGCGAGGCTGGTGGATGACCTGCTTGGTTCGCCCCACTTTGGGGAGCGAATGGCTCCCGCTTGGCTCGATGTGGTTCGTTATGCCGATACGGTTGGCTATCACGGAGACCAGAACCAAAATGTCTTCCCCTATCGCGACTGGGTGGTTGAGTCCTTTAACCGCAACCTGCCGTTCGATCAGTTTACGCTGCAGCAACTGGCGGGCGACTTGCTCCCCAATCCGACACCGGCAGACCTGACCGCGTCCTGCTTCAATCGCTTGAACATGATGACCCGCGAGGGCGGAGCCCAGCCCAAAGAGTACCTCGCCAAGTATTCGGCCGACCGGGTCCGAACGGTCGCGGGCGCTTGGCTGGGTTCGACATTGGGCTGCGCGGAATGTCACGATCATAAATACGATCCATTCCAGATGAAGGATTTCTATCGGATGGCGGCGTACTTCGCCGACTTGCGACAGTGGGGCGTCTATCAGGATTACGGCTACACGCCCAACCCCGACCTGCGCGGCTGGTCGAACGATCATCCGTTCCCGCCGGAGATTCAAGTTGAGGTTCCGTACCTGCGGCAGCGGTTGGCGCGCTTGGCCCAAGAACGCGAACGGGCTGCACTTGAAGCAGCAGGGCGATTGCTGGCGACCCAACGCGAAGAGGTCCTCGGCTGGTTGAATGCGACCGATCGATTTCTTCAGACCTATCCCAGTGGCTGGCAACCGCTGCCACCGATTCCGAGCGGTGAGTTCGAATTTCCGGCTGCTGGCAGCCTGAAATTGACCGCCGAGAAACTCGATTCAGTCTCGTTCACCATCGAACCACCCGGATTTGCCATCCAATCCCTGCGACTGGAGCTTCTGCCGCATGCGGACGGTGCCGACTCGATTCATCCCAATCCAGACCAGCGGATGAATCTGACCTTCAGCTGGGAACTGCAGGGGGCAGATGGAGCCAAGACGCCGCTGAAAATTCACTTCGCGGATGCGGCCGCCAAGCTGCCCGCTTACTACAACAATGCCGAGCAACTTGGGATGGGCAATACCTGGCGCGTTCCGGGGCGCGTGCCTCCGGGCAGCAGCGCTGTCTGGGCGCTGGATGAGCCGCTGCGACTGCAGCCGGACCAGCGGCTGGTGATCACGCTCAAGGGAACAGCGGCTCGCATGCTGCGCTGGAGTGCCTCGCCGCTGGTTCCGCTCGACCTCCGCCAGCCCGGCGAGTTTGGCTGGGGGCTTGCGCCAGTGCTGGATGTGCCTCTTCTGAGTTCCAGTTCGGTCGTCGCTCGGCAAATGGCTCTGGCCATTTCACCTGCAGAGCGTCAGACGCTGCGCTCGATCGAGGGTTCAATGCGCGAATGCCGGGACGGAAAGGCCTGGGTTCAGGTTTCCCAGCCGATGAACCAGCCGCTAGTGACCCGCGTCCTTCCCCGCGGGGACTGGACGAATGAAACTGGCGAGGTGGTCGCGCCCGGCGTTCCGGCTTTTTTGAACGGCGGGCGGAGCGAGCCGCTCTCGAATTCAAGTGGGCCGAAGGTTGCTCCGGCTGAAGCCATCGAGACGCGATTGGATCTGGCCCGCTGGCTGGTTGCGCCCGAGAATCCGCTGACAGCCCGGGTACAGGTTAATCGACTTTGGAAACACTTCTTTGGAGCCGGGCTTTCCGCGGTGCTCGATGACTTTGGAATCCAGGGCCAGTACCCGACCCATCCGGACCTGCTTGATTGGCTGGCGGTCGAGTTTCGTGAGCGAGCTTGGGACACCAAGCACATCGTACGGCTGATCGTCACTTCGCAGGCTTACCAGCGAAGCAGTCAGCCAACGGCCGCAGCGCGCGAGCGCGATCCGAAGAATCTCTGGCTTGCGCATCAAAACGCTCGTCGGCTGGAGGCAGAGATCGTTCGCGATCAGGCGCTGGCCGCGGCGGGGCTGCTGGTTGTCGATGTGGGTGGTCCGCCAGTGTTTCCTTACCAGCCGCCTGGCTATTACTCCCAACTGCAGTTTCCCGATCGCGATTATCCCGAGCAGCGTGACGACCGCCGATATCGCCGCAGTGTCTATATGCATTGGCAGCGCACTTTTCTGCATCCGCTGCTGGCCAACTTTGATGCGCCGCCGCGAGAAGAGTGTACGGGAATGCGGACGGAGGCGAACACGCCGCTGCAGGCGCTGACGCTGCTCAACGACCCCGGCTTCATCGAAGCGGCGACTGGGTTGGCCCGAATCGCGCTTGCCACTGCCGAGAGCGATCGCCAGCGATTGGAGCGTTTGTTTGAGCGGGTACTCAGTCGCCGACCGATGGCGGCGGAACTTGATTCGCTGCTCGCCTTTTTGGCAAGTCAACGCGAGCATTTCCAGGCCCACCCCGAAGACGCCGCCAAGCTCCCGCGCCCGATTCCCGGGCTGTTGCCGGCGCCAGCGGATCCGGTTGAGCTCGCTGCTTGGGTCAGTGTTGGCCGGGCGGTGCTGAATCTGCACGAGACGATCACCAGGTATTGAGCATGAGCAACAACGAGAGGCCGAAAGACCCGCAGGGGGCAGGGATGTGGCAGCGCGATTTGCGGCGGCGAACGTTTCTTCGATCCGCCGGCTTGGGCTTCGGAAGCGTCGCTTTAAATTTGCTGCTGAACAAAGAGGCGATGGCTGCTCCCGCTGCGGGCGACGAAGGAGTTTTAAAGGAACTGCACTTCCCGCCCCGGGCCAAGCGAATCATTCACCTCTGCATGGCGGGCGGGCCCTCGCAGCTGGAAAGTTTTGATTACAAGCCACGCCTCAAGGAACTCGACGGCCAGCCCTTCCCAGAGTCATTTACCGCGGGCCAGCAATTGGCCCAGTTGCAGAACACGCCGCTGAAGGCATTCGGACCGCAAGCCGAGTTTCGCAAGTGGGGTGCGTCAGGACAGGAGATCAGCGAGTTGTTTCCTGAGATTGGCGGAATCGCTGATCAGATTTGCATCCTCCGCTCCCTGCATACTGAGCAGATCAATCACGACCCGGCTCATGCCTTCATGAACTCCGGCTCGATCATCAAGGGGCGGCCCAGCATGGGGAGCTGGTTGCTGTATGGATTGGGGAACGCGACCGAAAATCTGCCGGGCTTTGTGGTGATGACCTCGACCAGCCGCTGCGGCGGGGCCCAGCCGATCTCCGCGCGTCAGTGGTCGGCGGGCTTTTTGCCCAGTCGCTTTCAGGGGGTGCAGTTTCAGTCGCGCGGCGCGGCGGTGCACTACATCGGCAACCCCGAGGGAGTCTGCCAAAGCGCCCAGCGACAGCTGATCGACGAAGTGAACCAACTCAATCGGCTGGCCAATGAGCGGTACCGCGATCCCGAACTGGAGACTCGGATCGCGCAGTATGAACTCGCCGCCCGCATGCAGACGTCGATTCCGGAACTCACCGATTTTTCGGGCGAGACGCAGGAGACGCTCGATCTCTATGGCGTCAAGCAGCCCGGCGACGGGAGCTTTGCCTCTAACTGCCTGCTGGCCCGACGGCTGGCGGAGCGGGGCGTCCGAATGATTCAGCTTTATCACCGGTCCTGGGATCACCACGGGAACTTGAAAAGCGACATGGCAATCGCCGCGCGCGATGTCGACCGGGCCAGCGCGGCGCTGGTTCGCGATCTGCAGCGGCTGGGAATGCTCGATGAGACGATTGTGATCTGGGGCGGCGAATTTGGCCGAACGCCGATGGGTCAGGGGAATGGCCGCGACCATCACATTCTCTCCATGTGCGCCTGGGTCGCAGGGGGCGGTTTTCGCGGCGGGCTGACTTACGGAGCCACTGATGAGCTCGGATATCGGGCTGTCGAGGATCCGGTTTCGGTGCACGACCTGCACGCCACCTTGCTGCGGCAGTTCGGAGTTGATCACAAGCGCTTGACCTATCGCTATCAAGGCCGCGATTTTCGGCTGACCGACGTCTCGGGCGAAATCGTGACTGAAATCTGCCAGCCCTCTTAGAAAATTGCCGGGATGCGAGCCCGCAGACAGGTTGAGCAGTTCGCCCGGAGGGGCTGACTTCAACCAGGCAACCCTTCAGCTGTTGCCTCTTCCGCGATGAAGTTGGAGACAAACTGGAACTGCTGGCCATCGAACAGCCCCAGATCGCTCAGCTTGAGCGCCGGAATGACGAGCAGGGCGAGGAACGATAGGGTCATAAAGGGAGCTTGCAGCGGGCTGCCGAGTTGCCGGGCGAGATTGGTTAATTGTTCATAACTGGCTGCGACCTCTTCGGCGTAGCCGTCGCTCATCAGTCCGGCCAGCGGCAGGGGGAGCACATCATCCCGGCCGCCGGGGCTGGCGACAGCGATCCCGCCCTGATGGGCAATCACCAGATTGACCGCCCGCGTCAATTCTTCGTCCGAGGCTCCAACCGCCACGATATTGTGGCAGTCATGAGCGACGCTTGAAGCGATCGCTCCGGCTTTCAAGCCAATTCCCCTGACAAACCCGGTGGCTGGCGGGGCGTTGCGGTAGCGATTTACAACACTGATTTTGAGCAAGTCGCGGGTCGGGTCGGCGACTGCCTTGCCCTTCACGATTCGCGGCGGATACCGCTCCCTGCCTGTGACCAGTTGGCCATCGACCGCGCGAATCACCCGCAACGATCCGGGTTCGGCGGCAACCGAGAAGTCGCTGGTGGACTTCAGTCCGCAGGCAAACTGATTGACGGGTTCGCAAGTACTGCGAGGCAGGTTCGAATTGCCTCGCGCCGCGACACAGCTGCCTTCAATCCAGGTTTCCAGTACCGCAAACGATTGCAAGTCGGCGAACCGCACGAAGTCAGCTGGGTCGCCCACCCGGAGTTGGCCGCAGCGGAGCCCGTAGTGCTGGATCGGATTGAGGGAGGCGACCCGCAGGGCATCCAGCGGAGGAACGCCCAAGGCAACCGCGCGGGCACAGAGCTGATTGATGTGCCCGCGCAGTAAATCGTCCGGGTGTTTATCATCGCTGCAGAACATGCACTGATCGGGGCGCTCCAGGAGCAGTGGCCAGAGGGCGGCGAAATTCCGGGCCGCCGATCCCTCGCGGATGAGAATCTTCATGCCCAGCTGAAGTTTCTCGCGCGCTTCCTCCAGGTCGCAGCATTCGTGGTCGGTTTCGATTCCGGCGGAGACGTAGGCGCGAAGCAGTGCACCTCGCAGGCCGGGAGCGTGTCCATCGATCCGCTTCCCCCAGCGGCGGGCGATTTCCAATTTGGCCATGACTTCCGGGTCGCGCTGGCAAACCCCGGGAAAGTTCATCATTTCAGAGAGATAGAGCAGGTCGGGGTCGCGGCAGAGCTCTTCAATCTGACTTGGCCCGAGCGCCGCACCGGCTGTTTCGAAGCAGGTGGCGGGAACACAGGAGGGAATGCCGTAGTGGATCTTCAGTGGTGTGCGGGCTGCCAGCCGCTGCATCACTCGCACCCCTTCGATGCCGAGCACGTTTGCGATTTCGTGCGGGTCGGAAACCGTCCCTACCGTTCCGTGAATCACGGCGATTCGGGCAAACTCGGCCGGCGCAAGCATCGAACTCTCCAGATGCACATGCGCATCGACCAACCCGGGGCTGAGAAAACCGGGTTCCGAGGCTTCGGCAGTTTCGCGAATCGATTCGATCCGCCCCGCCACAACCGCCAGCTCGCCGGGATAAATCCGCCCCTGCCTCAAATCGACAATTTGACCTCGATGAAGCATGGGATCCATTCGGCGAAACGTGGCAAGAATAGGAGAGAAATCGCTGCAAGCGGACGCGGCACCAGGCTGGTTGGCCGTTGTAGGCCCGATGGCGGTTTCGATCAATCGGAACCGGCTCTGAGACCGTGACATCCGCCCGGCCGCCGGGCGGAAAAGCGGGGATTCGGCAGCACTCTGGGGTAGTTTCCCCCGGGCCCCCTTTTTTTTTCGGGTCGGAATTCGATAATTCAGCTTCGAATCCCCAGTGGGTCAAAGAATGTCGGCCAAGGGTGGGCCCAGCTCCACCCAGCCGCATTTTTCTCTACTCTCCCCCTGTACCCTGTCGTCTTTTCCCCTGTCGTCTTATCCAAGGTGTGCCATGCGTTGGAAGGGTCGTGAACAAAGCAAGAACGTGGAAGATCGTCGCGGTATAACTCCGGCGATGGCTGTTGGCGGAGGCGGGATCCTGATGATGCTGATTGTCGGCTTGGCCTTCCTGTTCGACCCCCGCTTGGGCCAGCAACTGCTGCAGCAACAACAGCAGCAACAGGCTCAGGCCCAGAAGCAGGTTCCGGCAGGACAAGCTCGCAAGCCCGGTGAACCGGATAATGAAGGCGACTTCATCAAGGTCGTGCTCCGCGATACGGAAACGGTTTGGACCCGCTTGTTTAAGGAAGGCGTCCAGGGAGGCACCTACCAGCCACCCCAGCTGGTGATGTTCTCCGGCAGTGTCCAATCCCGCTGCGGCATGGCGACTGCGGATGTCGGACCATTCTATTGCCCGGGTGACCAGAAGGTTTACATCGACCCAACGTTCTTTACCGAACTGGAAAAGCGTCACAAGGCCGGTGGCGAGTTCGCCCGCGCCTACGTGATTGCCCATGAAGTCGCCCACCCGCGGCAATCAAGTCGAGACCAACCGAGCCTCGGTCCGGCTCGAGTTGCAGGCTGATTACCTCGCCGGTGTCTGGGCGCATCACGCTCACAAGGAATACAACATTCTTGAACCGGGTGACATTGAATCAGGGATCAACGCCGCCAACCGGATCGGCGACGACACGCTCATGAAGGAAGCGACCGGCCGGGCCATCCCCGAGCGCTTCACTCACGGGACCTCAGAACAGCGGATGCGCTGGTTCACCAAGGGGCTTAAGTCGGGCGACCTCGAAGGCTGTACCCAGCTGTTTGAAGTCCCTTACGAAGATCTCTAAACGGTGATTTCCCGGCAATTGGTTCGCCGTTTCTGGCAGGCCAGCACTGGCCCGGGGGTTCCCTCCAGCCCGCTTCGCTCGGTCCGGCGGTCCTGATGTTCAGGTAGTCCCGGTTTTCGGCGGTCCTGGTGTTCGGGCGGAGTTCGGCCTCCGGTCCTTAGGCAATTGCTAGCAGCGGTTCGTCTTCTCGCAAAATTCTTTTCTCGCTAGACTCCCGCTTGCCCACGCGTTTCGAAAGGATTCGGAACGTCTGCTTGAGCCCGGTCCTGAATCGTCCAGCGAGGAAATGGAATGCCTCCCCGTCGCCGACTGCGCGAACTGTCGCCTGATCCCGTTTCACCCGATTCTGTTCTTGAGCCGACCTCTTCCGGAAGTGTCCTGCGGCGTAAACGGGGGCCGTTGCAGGATGATCGCTCGCCTTGGCCGCGGCGGCTGGCATGGCTCGCCGGCGGCTTGTTCAGCTTTGTCCTGATCGCGCCTAACCTGATCGGCTGGCTGGGCCTGCAGCAGGCGGCGATTGACTGGGCCTTGGCCGACTTCGACGGCAAGGTCCAGGTTAGACAGCTCACGCTGGGCTGGTTCCAGCCGATTACTGCCAGCGGGATTACCGTCACGGATGGGACTGGTCAGCCTTTGGCCGAGTTGGAATCGTTTCGTTCAACCCAGCGGCTGGGCGGGTTTCTGTTCAACCGCCAACTGGGGCATTTTGAAATTCAGCGCCCCCAGCTGCATCTGTTGATCCGCTATGGAGGCAGCAATCTCGAGGACGCGCTCGCTCAGTATCTGGCCCAGCCTGCTTCAGGTGGACCGACGGCAGTCCCTCCGGCGACCCTGGAGGTGCGCGATGGTCTGATTGAGGTAGCTGGTTCGCAAACGCAAGATACGGTCCGGATTCAGGGAATCGCGGCGCGGATCGAAACGGGAACTTCGCTCGCAGCCCTCGTGGGGAAAGTGGAGGCCCAACTCATTAACGGTCGCGATCAAGGTGCCATCACAGCTCAGTTGCAATGCGATCCGAATACGAACTTCCTCAATTTTGATGCAGGCAACATCGAGATCGCTCTGCAGCAATTTCCGCTCGGTGGATTGGGGCCACTCCTCAAGCGGGTAATCAATCGAATCGAGCTGGCCGGTCAGCTCAACGGTAAAGTGAATCTGCAGTTTGTCGGTGGCGGTCGTCAGGCGGTAGCCCAGCTGGAACAGATGCGGCTTGACCGGGCGATTGCCGTTGCTCCTGATTTGCTGGGGACAGACGAATTCAATTTGCAGCAGTTATCTGCTCAGGGTGAGTTGGGTTGGGCCGACGGGACGGCGAGTGCCAATCAGTTTCAGGCCCGTTGCGACTTTGGCCAGTTGGCGGCTAACGGGACTCTTGCGCTCGCGGATTTGACCCAGCTCGCCGGTACCGGGCGTTTGGCGCGAACGCCATTCCAGTTGGAGGGGCAGCTCGATTTGGCCCGGATTGCCAGCTTGCTTCCGCAGACATTGCACCTGCACTCCGACCTGCGATTCGACTCCGGGGAAATGCAGTTTCAGGTGTTGAGCAAACCGCAGAGCGACTCGGCCCGGTTGTTGGTCAACGTAGACACAACCAATTTTGTGGCCCACCGCGGCGCCCAGCCGATTGTCTGGCAGCAGCCGCTGCGGCTGGTCGCCGACATTATCCAGCGGGAGGGCTTGCCGAAGCTGGACCAACTGCTCTGTCGCTCGGACTTCTTGAGCGTCGAAGGGACGGCCGACCTGCAGCAAGCCAATTTGAAGCTGGCTGGGGATTTGGCCAAGCTCCAGCAGCAACTCGGGCAATTCCTCGACCTCAGCGGCTGGCAACTGGCAGGAACGATGGCGGGCGAACTTGGGTGGCAGTTGGCCCCCGATGCGGCGACAGTTTCAGCGCCCGGCAGAGGATTGCAGTCACTCGCCTGGTCGAATCGACTGGCGATCGAACAACCGCTGATCGGATTGCCCGGACAGCCGATTTGGACCGAGTCCCGAATTGAACTCGATGCCAACGGAACTGCTGCGGTGGATGCCGATGCTCGCTGTTCACTGCTCAGCGGTTCGGGAGCCGTTCGGCTTGGGGCGGAGCAACTGCAATGGAGACTGACTGAGCCGGTGGTTGATCTCGCTACGGCTCCGCGCTGGGCAGCGGAGTGCACGCTGACGGGTTCACTCGGCAGATGGCTTCAGCAAATCCGGCCGTGGATCGATTTGACCACGCTTGGCATCGCAGGTGAAAGCTCGGTTCGCACGCTCGTAACCCTGCAGTGGCCGGTGCTTGAACTTCGCAATCTCGACTATCAGGTCGAGCAATTTGAATTCAACGGTTATGGGCTCAAGGTCAATGAACCGAAGCTGCAGGGGCAGGTTCAGGCGGCGATTGATCTCCAGCAAGGCCTCGCCCAGGTAGCCGATTTGACATTGACCAGCTCGGCACTCGCAGCGCGAGGTGAAAAGCTTCAGGCCGGGTACCGGGGAAATGCCCTGCAGCTGGGAGGCAGTCTCGGGTTCCGGGCCGATATCAATCGCCTCGCGGGGTGGTTTAACCTCTCGCCCGCAGCCGACAGCGTCCAGTATTTTGGAACGGCGGAAGGAGCCCTGAATTTTGGGTCCACGCCAACGTCAATTGCAGCCCAGTTCGAAGCGCTGGTGCCGGAACTGCTCGCTGCGCAGCCAGTGACGCCGGCAGCCGCCACGCCGGGAGCGAGTCCCGGCTGGACTGAATTGCTCAAGGAGAACAATGTCCGAGTCGCTGGCCAAATTGGACTGAGCCCTGACTTTCGCAGCCTGGCAATTGAGCAGGTAGGGCTCAAGTGCGACTCCCTGAATGTCGCTGCGAAGGGGACGATTAACGATCTGACGGGGCAACTGGTTTCGGATTTGGGCGGTACCTGGAGTCCAAACTGGGAGCGGATCAACGGGCTTCTCGGAGCCTACTCTTATCAGATGGTGCAGTTGGAGGGGCGGCAGACTCAAGCGTTTGCAATCCGCGGACCGCTTCTGGCGGCGGCTGGGCAGCCCACGGCCCTGTCGTTGCCTTTGGAACTGACGGCGCAGACTCAGTTGGGCTGGGAGCGCGGACAGGTGTTTCATTTGCCGGTCGGCCCCGCCAATCTGGAGGCGACCTTGGCAGAGGGCGTAGCCACCTTGAACACGGGCGAGATTCCGTTCAGCGAGGGACGTTTGCACCTGGTGCCCAAAATTGACTTTCGCTCAGCCTCCCCGCTGGCAACGCTTGACCCGGGACCATTGGCTGAGAACATCCAGCTCACGCCGGAGATTTGCCGGGATTGGCTGAAGTACGTCGCCCCGCTCCTGGCAGACGCCACGAGTGCTCAAGGACGCGTCTCCATCTCGACCGAGGGCGTCGCCGTGCCGCTCGCTGATCCTCTGAATGGGCGCGTCCGGGGACAAGTGAATTTACAGCAAGTAACGATTGGCGCTGGCCCGCTGGCCAAGCAGTTGATCGACACGGTCCAGGGCGTCCGCAGCCTGCTCAAGCCAAATCAGGCTGAGTCTCGCGACTTGACCGTCTGGATGCAATTGGAGCAGCAGACGGTCCCGTTCGCAGTTGAGAATCGTCGGGTTTACCACGAGGGGCTCGCCATGCATGTCAGCGACTTCACGATTCGCACCAAGGGGAGCGTGGGGCTTGATCAGACCCTCGCGATGGTCGCTGAGATCCCGATTGCCGACGACTGGATTGGAAACGAGCCCTGGCTGCAGGGGTTAAAAGGACAGTCCTTGCAGATTCCCGTAGGCGGCACCGTCAGTCGGCCTGTAATCGACACCAAGGCGATTCAACAACTAACGATGCAGTTAGTGCAGCGGACCGCCGCCAATCAGCTGAACAACGTCGTCGGCGAACAGACCCAGAAGCTGCAGAGCAAAGTCGACACAGAGTTGAACAAGCTGCAGAACGATCTCCGCAGCAAAATCAATTCGGGCTTGGGGGACAAATTGCCGCCCGATCTGCAAAACGGATTCAATGGGCTCTTCGGTCCAAAGAAAGACAAGTAAGAGGCCGGATGGGATTCGGCAGGTCGCCTGACGACGGCGGCCAATTCAATCGGACCG
Organism: Blastopirellula sp.; assembly: GCA_021298375.1. Lineage (GTDB taxonomy): Bacteria > Planctomycetota > Planctomycetia > Pirellulales > Pirellulaceae > BJ22. The sequence goes on from JAJTFE010000052.1 coordinate 18,918, forward strand.
ATCAGACTGGAGTGGAAATGAAACCGGGCTGCGCTCCGGATTGGTAACCAGTTTGGCAGTTCCCGCCAAGTTACTGCTCGTTACTTCTTTTGACAGCGCGGACAAAAGAAAGTAGCCCGCTGGGCTTGGACGATGCGCCGAATCGGGGTGCCGCAGCCGGGGCACGGTTCCCCAGCCCGATCGTAAACGCGATGGTGGTTCTGATAATCGCCGACCTGGTTGAGCGCGTTGCGATAGGTGCCGTCCGCCAGAGTGGAGCCCTCAAACCGGATCGCCTCCTCGAGCACGCCCCGCATCGCCGCGTGAATCCGATCCAGGCTCGGGCGAGACAGCCGGTTGGCGGCAGTGGCGGGGTGGATCTTGGCAACGTGCAGCAATTCGCTGGCGTAGAGGTTGCCGACTCCGGCAACGATTGCCTGGTTCAGCAGCGCAACCTTGATTGCCGATTTCCGTGGATGCAGGGCTGCGTAGAACTGCTCGGGCGTGATCGCCAGGGCGTCGGGGCCCAGTTTCTCGCGGAGCACTTTCTGCTCGAATTCGGCCCGCTTGTACAGGGTCACTTTGCCCAGACCGCGTCGGTCCCAGAACAACAATTGCTCAATTCGGCCTCCGGTCAGGCCGAGGGCAAAGCGCAGGTGCTCAAGGGTCGGAGGCTGGTCCACCAGCACCAGCCCTGTCATCCGCGGTTCGAACACCAGGCACTCATCATCACCGATCCGAAGCACCACCCGCTTGCCCGCCCGCTCAATGGCCGTGATCTGCCGGCCGATGAGTCGTCGCCGAATCACTGCCGGAGCCGGGGTGATTCCAATCGGCTTGCGTGGCGAAGCGATCCGCTCGACCCGGCTCACCGTGCTCCCGGCGATTGCCCGGATGCCGCGACACATCGTTTCGACTTCAGGCAGTTCGGGCATGGGGAGTGAGAGGCAAGAGGCGAAAAGAGCCGAGCCGCAGCAGACTGCGGTTCGGCTCTCAAGGATTTACCGAAATTACGGCTTAGTCATCCAGTTCAGTGTTCCAGTAGGCATCACTGATGAATTTCTGCCAAGAGTCGATGCGCTTGGAGTTTCGCCAATAGATGGGGTTCCAAGCCGGTTGGACCGGTGCCTTGCGAAGCTTGAGTCCGACCTGATCGATCGAGCGGTCCGCCTTGCGATGATTGCAGTTCATGCAAGCCAGCACGCAGTTGGTCCAGGATGAAGTTCCACCTTGAGACCGGGGGACGATGTGGTCGATCGTTAATTCATCCGCAGAAGGCCGCCGCCCGCAATACTGGCAAGTGTGCCGGTCGCGTTTGAAAATGTTTCGCCGATTGAAGGCCACGTGAGTCGAAGGAAGCCGATCAAATTTGAGCAGCGAAATGACTTCCGGCACGCGGATCCGCATCGAGACCGCCTGAATGAAGGGCTCGCCCGGTTGGGGCTCGAGCTTCGCCCAGTCCTCCCAGTCGTAAAGCTGGAACTCGTTTGGTTCAACGACGCGGGCATGATCGCTGAACACCAAGGTCAACGCCCGCGCTACCGAGGCGACGTTGACTGGTTGCCAATTGCGATTCAGCACCAAGGCTGGTTGATGAAGTACCTCTGAAACCACGCCGACCTCCTGAGAATTCGGAGCCCTGCGGCAACAAACGGCCGGGGGAAGGCTTAGCGAACAGGCGCAGGAAACCCGCCGTTCCGCTAAGTCGAACCGAATCCAAAACACTCTTACTATCATACCGCAGGGGATTTCCCGAATGAACTGCGGCGGCTGCCGTTAAGCTGCTGGCTGTGAGAAATTCTTCAGCGGGGAAGCTTCCCGGCCCGAGGTGGACAGGAAAATTCGTTCACAGGTTCAGGCTCATCGCCGCGGGGCTTTGACGGACACCCCCGGCCGCAGGTTTCAGCCAATCCATGAAACGGTTCTGAACAGCCGCTCGCTGTCCCATACAAACTCTGTTTGCGATCCGATTCCCGTTTCCGTCCAGCGAGTTCGAGGCTCTCGCTGGCGGTCGAGCAGGCCTCAGCCAAACGGTTAGGCCAGCGCCGGTTGAGCCGGTTTTGCGGGCGCGGTCGGGTGGGCTCGCTGCGGGAGTTTCAAAAGTGGAGTGGCCTCTTTTCCGAAGTCCACCAAATCCGCTTGGTTGAATGGCTTGATTGATCAGTTACCATTTAATCTGCAGTGTTCGGGTTAATGAGCAGTGCTCGGGCCGCTGGCGGGAGACCCTCAGAGGCCGATTCGGGGTACCTGGGGATTAGGGTAACTGGGGATTAGGGCCCCGGGATGCAGTGTTTTGTCTCGGCCTGAGTGGTATTGCCGCTCTGGCCAACGCATCCAGCGAATGAACTGAGGATTTGGATCCAATCCCCAAGGTTGGGAATCGGGAAATTGAGTCGGCGCGTTGATTTGCCGGCAGTCTACAGGGGTCAGCCCAAGTGAGCATTTTTTCCAAAGTTCTGGTCTACACCTTGGTCTTGGCCTTGATAGCCGCCATTGGCCTTTGGGTGATGGGTGGGTCAAAGAACGAAAGCGAGGGGAGCGTCGAAATCAAGGCCAGCCCCGAGGAGGTCTTCAAGGTTTTGATCGAGCCGGCCCAGCGGCAGAAATGGCTCTGGAATGTCACGAATGTCGAGATGAAGTCTCGGCCCCCTATCGCTCCGAATTCGACTTACCTGAGCCAGCACCTCGAGAAGGGAAAGACTTTCGAGACCAATGATCAAGTCCTCCAGATGGTTCCCCCCGAATGGCTGTCGATCCGGATGGGGTCGGTTTCCAGTAATTTGGTCACCATGTTTAAGTTGGCCCCTGCCGGGTCCCAAACGAGCCTGAAGTATAAAGTTTCCCAAACGCCGACCAATTTGTTTCGCTTGCTGGCCCCCCTGCGGAAAGTCGATTTACAGGGACGAGTCGACGAGGAGTTGATTCGGATTAAGCGTTTGGTTGAGCAGTCCAATCAAGCTGGGGAAAATCAGCCGCCGGCCGTCGAGCCGGGCGAGGAAAACCCGGCTGAAGCCCAGCCCCCTCTGAAGGGTTCCGAGTCGTAGGAGCCGAGGCCGGGGAGTCCGGCTTACCCCCGACCGGCCCAAGGTTCCCCAGCCAGGTTGAAACCGGTTTAAACGGCCGCACCGTGGGTGTGATTTCCCTTGCGCGGCACCAACTGAGCTCAAATTCTCGTAAATGTTGGCGGGTCACCCGTTGAATTTCGGTTGGAGTGGCTAAAATCTAAAATTCCTGCCAGTCTTCAGGGGGGTGCCGAATTCGGTTTTTTTGCTCGCGGCCGGATGCTTCCGGGGCGGAGAACGGTTGAAACTACGCTAAATAACGTAACGTCTCCGAGCGAATCCCAATTTATGCTAGTGACCCCCTCCCACCTGTGATTGTTCCAACGAAAGTCCGCTCTTAACGCTCGTCATTCCGCACTGAGGTCATTCTGCTCAACTGAGTAAGTGACATTGGTCGAATGAGCCGAATGAGGCCTCGCCAGCGTTCCGACCTGACCAGCGTTCCGACCTGACCAGCGTGGCGGCCACTCGGCCGCTTCTGGCTGGCTGAGCGGGCGAGTTGGATTTCTGCTAGCCCCCGAACGGAGCGTTTTGGGACCCAACTGGGAGTCCGGCAGATTCAACCTGACGAAGCCCCCGGGGTGTTAGTTTGACCTCGGGCATCAGGCCGTCAGCGTGTAGATTTGAGCGGGTGGTTTTGATTGCGATTTTTTTCAATCGGAACAAAAATTAGTTGAGGTTTTCAGAGCCTCGTCGTTGGATTTTTCCTGGGGATTGTGAGTGAACCATGTTGGACAGACTGCTTACCCGCCTCTTCGGAGACGGTTTCGAGAAAGATTGGTGGATGGGAATCATCACCCAAGCCTTTTTACTCGGACTGCTTCTGAGTGTGTTGGCGTTTGCAAGTGCCTGGTATCTGGGAGGCCAACCGGTTGAGCACGAGGGTTCGGTCAATATCAAGGCTCCCCCCGCAGCCATCTTTCAGCAGTTGGTCGACCCTGAAAACCGCCTCAAATGGCAAACCGAAGCGACGTCGATCGCCTTGAAGTCGAACGGTGAGTTGCAAGCGAAGTCCGAGTACAGGGTCAAGCTCAAGAACGGCACGAGTGAAGTTGCCGCAACGGATGAGGTGATGCAAGTCGTTCCCGATGAATGGCTTTCCTACCGCACTACTGCCCCGCACCTTGGTCGGGTCACGGTATTCAAGCTCCAGAAAGCTCTCGACCCGGAGACCGATTTGCCGATTCCCGGGGTCATCAAGCTGACTTACCGGAGCACCGAGCAGATTGTCGATTCCAGCCGCATCTGGGCCGCCTTCAACATGCCCGACGTCAAGTCTCGGGTGGAAAGCGAATTGGCCAGAATCAAAGAACAGGCTGAGGCAGTCGCCAAAGCGTTGCCTTCCGAATAAGTTCGGTGCGTTCTCCGCGAAGGCCATGGGTGTGAACGCCGAGGCACTCCCGGTATGGACCGGGAACCGCGGGGCGATCTCTGCTACAATTTGGCGATTCCCGCCGGGAAAAACAGGCTCTCTCCCGCTCTGTTGCGCTGGACTGCTCGGTCTGCTTCTTTGATGTATTGCAAGCCCCGAGCGGGATTGGCGGCCGAGGCTTCGCAGCGCTCGCGGCTGATTTGGCGAGAGTTCAATTTGGCATGTCCGCGGGGGACTGGCTCGCTGGCGTGGGCTGGCTGGGGTTGCTGGCGTTGGTGGATGCCGCTTGATTCAGCCCGCGGGTTCGCTCAAGGTCGATTCATTCGCTGCTTCGATTTCCCTCGAAAGGATTGCCGATGTCTTCCTTAAATGCTCACACGCGACCGTTGATTCTCGATGGCAAGGCGATTGGCAACCAAATTCAAAAGGAAATCAAACAGCAGGTCGACGAGTTTATCTTCCGCACCAAACGCCAGCCAACGTTGGCTGTGGTGCTGGTGGGTGGTGACCCCGCCAGTCAGGTTTACGTCGCCCACAAGGAAAAGGGATGCGCCAAGGTCGGTTTGGCAAGTCAGCGCCATTTTCTCCCGGAGGCGACGACGACAGGAGAATTGCTCGCTTTGGTGCAGCAACTGAATGCCGACCCTGCAGTCACGGGGATTCTGGTGCAGCTCCCCCTGCCGAAGCAAATCGACGGAACGGCAGTGCTGGATGCCATTGATTGGCGAAAAGATGTTGACGCCTTTCATCCGACCAATGTTGGTTTGCTGTCGCAAGGTCGGCCACGATTCCTACCCTGCACACCGTTCGGGATCCTGCAAGTGCTCTACCGCTCGGGGATCAAGGTCGCCGGCAAGCGCGTCGTGGTGATCGGCCGCAGCGATATCGTGGGCAAACCGATTGCGGCGATGCTCGTCCAGCGAACAGGACCTTTTGGGCCAGACTTTGCGAATGCGACCGTCACTATCTGCCATAGCCAGACCCCCCAGCTCGAGGAAGTGACCCGCTCCGGGGATATCCTGATTGCGGCGATTGGCCAACCAAAATTTGTGACTGCGGAAATGGTAAAGCCGGGCGCGGTTGTGATCGATGTCGGCATCAATCGCCTCGAGTCAGGGCTGGTGGGAGACGTCGATTATGACGGTCTGTTGCCAACTGTTTCGGCGATCACGCCCGTCCCGGGCGGCATCGGTCCGCTGACCGTGACGATGCTGCTGCACAATACGCTTCTCGCCGCGCGCCTGCAGTGGGGTGAGTAGTTGCCCGCAACGGCTCGCTCTGGAGGCGCTTGGGGAGGCGCTTGGGGAGGTGCTTGGGGAGGCGCTTGGGCATCCCGAATTGAGAGTGCTCGCAGCGGCTGGAATCGGTGGAGTGAGGTGAGTGGTGCAGCAGACGTTTCCCTTGAACCGCAACTGGTGGTTTGGTTGGCTCCTTTTATTGCTGCCGGGTTGTGGCTGCTTGCCGTTGTTTTCGGCCCAAACAACACCGGAGCCCGCAACGGCTGAGACTACTGAGCAAACGCCCGAGCGCTCGGCTGCGCGACCGGCAGGGAAGCCGGAGGATTTCGACTCCCGCCCGGTCGTGCTGTTCCCCGGTCAGTTTTCTGAGGAAGCCAAGAACAATCGCTACAAGCTCGGGCACTGGGCCGTTGCCAATCTCCGGGTGCAGGCCAACACGGCCGATGCGACCGGACAGTTGCACGCGTTTCTGGTTGATACGCTCGGCCAGCCGGTACCCATACCCGGGACCCGCTTTGTGGCGGACTCGACTCGACCGTTCACTCTTCCACGGGGGCAAGAGAAGAACCTGGAGGCGCTGGTTTACTTGCCGCGGCGCACCGAAGAGGCAGCCGCAGCGAATGTGCATGTCGATTTGACCAGCCCGGCCGGTCTGCGACTGGTCGATACCATCCAGCCCGTGCTTTTGCTCAAGCCCCACCAGTTCCATTTTGTCGTACTCGTCCGGAGCAACGAAGAGTATCGCTACCTGCGCTTGCTGGACTGCGTGCAACTTCCCCGTTCCAGTTCGGCAAACTCCCCTCCCTTCTATTCGCTTGTCTATCCGTCGCCGGAACAGCCGATACCCTTGGCCAACACCGCGCTTGCCTGGACGACGATTGCCTACCTGCTTTGGGATCAGATTCTGCCGGAAGAACTCTCCCCGGAGCAGCAGCAAGCCTTGCTGGATTGGCTGCATTTTGGCGGTCAATTGATCATCAGCGGACCGAACTCGCTGGAGAAGCTGAGAGGGAGCTTTTTGGAGCCCTTTTTGCCGGTGAAGTTCAGCGGAACCCGGAACTTGGCCGGAGCGGATTTCGTCGACTTCAATCGGACCTGGTCGCCCCCCTCGGTAAAAAATCCGGAGCAGCGACGCGAGCTCACGATTCCGGCGACAGCGCCGATGCTGGGAATCCAATGGGAGTTGGTTGGACGCGGAGTGGAACTGCCCGGCGGGAAGAGCTTGGTTGCCGAAACAGCGGTCGGGCGGGGACGGATTGTCGTGACGGCTTTTCCGCTCAACGAAAAGCGATTTCAGACGTGGCCGGGCTATTCGAGCTTCTTTAACGCCGCGTTGCTGCGCCGCCCCGCCCGGGTTTTTTTTGAAAATCAGTTCAATGAAATCGGCTTTCATTGGCGCGATGACCAGGCCTCCATTTACGATCCGCTGCTGGGCAGCGCGGTGAGATTTTCGGCCCGCGATTTGCCCACCGCCGGGCTCCTCAACTCGGGCAATCAATGGTCGCCTCCCAACGAGGAACTCGCTCCGGCGAACGCCCCGACAGTCAACGATTGGAAACAACGCCCGGGCGAGTACCCGGGGCAGCCGGATGAAGCGGCAATTGTCCAGCGGAACTTGGCTCGGGACCCGTGGCATTATGGAGGCTTTGAAGCCGACCCTCAGGGTGGTGTGGCGGCTTGGAATGACGAGGTGGGAATCGCCGCTGCCGCACGTGAGAGCATTGCCCTCGCGGCCGGAATTACTCCGCCTTCACCCGAGTTTGTCTTCCGCATGCTCGGCCTGTATCTGCTCTGTCTGGTCCCCCTGAACTGGCTTCTTTTTCGGCTGGTCGGTCGCGTCGAGTGGGCTTGGTTCGCGGCGCCGCTGATCGCCATCGGCGGAGCGATTATTGTGGTGCGGCTGGCGGCGCTGGATATCGGGTTTGTACGGAGCCAATCCCAATTGGGACTGCTCGAGATCCCGGTGAGTTATCAGCGGGGGCACTTCTCCGAATACTCTGCCCTCTACACCTCGCTTTCAACCCGCTACCAGGTCGAATTTGCCGACCTGACGGGAGTTGCCCTTCCCTTCCCGCCGCGGAGCGAGTTGGCAAGCGCCGCCACCCAGCAGGCAACCAGCCCTGTGTATCTGGAGCGCACACTGACCAATCGACTGCGGGATTTTCTCGTCCAGTCAAATTCGACCGGAATGCTGCACGGAGAAAACTTTCTCGAACTTGGCGGTCGGCTGGAATGGAACGATCCCGAAAAAGGATTGGACGGGGAATTGAGGAATGGCACCGGCATTGACTTGCAGGGTGCAGGTGTTGTCGCACGCACCGCGGCTGGCGAGGTTCGCCTCGCCTGGCTGGGTGAATTCCCGGCGGGCAGTGCGCGCCGGTTGGAGTTTCGCGAGGTGGCTCAGCCGGAACTGTATCTGGCCTGGAAAAAGCTCCCTGAATATCAGAGCTTGGAGCAACGCTGCCGCGCGATTTGGCTGGAGGCGTTTGGGGGAGCGGACTCGGTCCCCCTGGAACGGGTCGTGGCCCTGCCGGAATTTCAGCCGGTAACCAATCAGGTTTGGCAGTATTTTCGCCGCGCCTTTCCCGAAGACCAGGTGAGCCGACAGACCAAAGTCACGTTTTTGCAGTTCAAGCTCGCGTACGCCCGGCTGGTCTTTGCCGCGGAACGAAAAGAACTGGGGCTGGGGGAAATGTTCGATGCCTTGGCCGATGGCCTCGAACTGGCACCAGGCGAAGTGCGGCTGATCGCGCGGTCCTCGTCACCGTTGGGAGAGCACCAGCTTCGTCCTGCCGCGACTCGGGTAAGCCGTTCCACCCTGATTCTGGCTCATTTGCGGGCACCGCCGTTCCCCGCCATTGCGAGCGATCAGAACAGTTTGCTCGATTTGCTCGATGAAAGTCAGCTGGATTGGATGCAGGGCGACGAGCGGGACGAAGAAGAAGACCCAACCGGAGCAGAGGCCGGCTCGGGCGGACTCAAGTGAGCGGGCCGGCGAGCGAATCGGGGCGAAGGAGAAAGAACGGATGATCGAGATCAAGGGCTTTGGCAAAGACTACGGCGAGTTCACGGCCGTCGAGTCGCTTTCGCTTGAAATCGGCCGGGGTGAGATGTTCGGCTTTATCGGTCCCAATGGAGCCGGCAAGAGTACGACGATTCGCTTCCTCGCCACCTTGCTGCGGGCCAGTCGTGGCGACGCCTGGGTTAATGGCCATAGCGTCAGCCAGGACCCGATGAGCGTCCGCCGCAGCATTGGCTACATGCCCGATGATTTTGGCGTCTATGACGGGATGAAGGTCTGGGAGTTTCTCGATTTTTTCGCGGTCGCCTATGGGCTCTCCCGCACTCAGCGAAAACAGATCATTCCCGACGTGCTGGAATTGCTCGATCTGACTCACAAGGCTTACGACTACGTCAATGGACTCTCACGCGGGATGAAGCAAAGGCTCTGCCTGGCAAAGACGCTGGTGCACGATCCCCCAGTGCTCATTCTGGATGAACCTTCCAGCGGGCTCGACCCCCGAGCCCGAATTGAGGTCAAGGCTCTGCTCAAAGAACTGCGGCGGATGGGCAAGACGATTCTGATCTCCAGCCATATTCTCACCGAGTTGGCGGACTGCTGCACATCGATCGGGATTATTGAACGCGGAAAACTGCTCTTGCATGGCCCGATGGACGAGGTCTATCGCAAGCTGCATGGCAACCAGATCATCGTGGCCCGGTTTGGCCGCAACACGGAAGCAGGCCTGGCCATTGTCCGCAGCCATCCCCAGGTTCGCGACGTTCAGGCGGATGGGGAAGAGGTGACCATCGAATTCGACTCGCCACAACACGACGCGGCAGCGCTGCTCAAGCAACTGGTGCTCGCTGATGTCGAGGTCCGCAGTTTCGCTGAAAAGGAACCGACGCTGGAGGATGTCTTCATGCTGGTCACGAAGGGGTTGGTGACCTAGGAGACATCAGAGCAGAGGATGCGGGGCGCGGAGTGCACTGGGCAGAGGAAGCTGTCGTTGTCCCCGCAGCTTGAGCCCCCGACCTCGTTCCTGCCTATCCGAGGAGGATCACGCCCGGGCCGCAACCATCGTCGTGCTCTTCCCAGTGGCGGCGGACCTCGCGCAAGCCATAGCAGCAGAGCTCAAAGCAATCGCTCAGTCGCTCCAGCAATTCGGGCTCGGGGCGGAGCGTTTTTGAAGTTTCAATCGCCAACT
>JAJTFE010000053.1 GCA_021298375.1 Blastopirellula sp.
GCCAGCCGGAATTCTCACCAGCTTCATGCCAATGCTGTTGACCAACTCTTCCTTTTCCTGCGCGAGAACAAGAGGGTTCCCCAGCGCCAGTACAAAGGCAAATGAGAATGTGAGCTGCGAAAGCGTCATTTCCGGACCCGCGGACAGGAAGGAGGGGTGGAGTAAAGTCATCACCTTTCGTTCCCCATTTTAGTTGAGGAGCGGTTTTTTCACCCTGCAACCCTCCCCGGATTCTCGGCAAATGGGAGGCATTTTGCTTCGCTTCTGCCGGTTATGATGCCCTTGATGGGGGGATCGCGGGATTTGGCTTGCATTCGCCCGCCAGAGGATTTTCCGGTTGCTTGAGATCGGGCGAACCGATTTCAGCCCCTCAGCCTTGCTTGGTGCCCCTCAGCCCGGAACCTCGAACCTCGTTGCCGTGGGGTTGGACCAGATGGCAGGCGACCGCTGGTGCAGGGACCAATTTTTGGTCTGGCTTGGGTTTGGTCGGCATGCCAGCGGCGGCATCGCTGGCTGTCCTGAGGGAACGTGTCCTGAGGGAACGTGTCGGAATGGAAACCGGTTCCTCAGTCAGCAAGCGAAAGCTTTTGTTTCTGAATTGATGAACCGATACACTGTGATGGCTTTGACGTATTGATCAGGGTTGCCCCTTTCAATCAGTGAGGCCATTGAGCTGAGAGGTTGTTCGGATGGGAGTCACGATTCATTATCGCGGAACACTCGACGATTTGGCTCGCGTCGAGGAGTTTGAGGATCGCGTGCTCGATGTGGTTTCCGCCTTGGGCGGACAAGCGACGATCTGGCGCTCGTTTGGCCAGCAGGATTCGCGGCGCGTCGTTCGCGGTCTGCTGGTGCAAATGGCCCCCGGTCAGGATACGCTCTCGCTCTTGCTCTCCCCCGAGGGGCAACTCTTGAATCTGTTTGAGATCAGACAGGCCGAAGATCGGCCCTTGGCAGAGTCGCCGTGTTGTTTTGTAAAAACGCAGTTTGGCAGCCTGCAAGGACATGTTGCCGTCGTCTCACTGTTTGACGCGTTGAGAACCGAATTTTTCAGCAATCTGGAAGTCGAAGATGAATCCGGATACTACCGGCAACGCGACGCACATGAGTTGACCCGCAGGCTGAAGTTTCTTGAGGCAGCCATCAGTGGACTGGGAGAGGGTCTCGAGGGCTCGGCGTTTTCACCGGAGGCTGCTGAGGATCCGGAACTCCTCGCTGCCCGAATCACACGAGTTGCTGAATTGGTCGCCCGCAAAATGAGGGCCGACCCTGAAACCGAGTCTGAAGCGGGCGCGCTGAGCCCGGCGGGCGCGCTGAGCCCGGAGTCTACGGAGGGCGAACCATCGCTGGAGGACATCGTCAGGCTCTATTCGAGGGCCCGGCGCGAAGCTGAGGTTCGGCAGGAGCGGCTGATGCGGCGGATTGAAGAGGGGCGGGGGCAAGGCCTCTCCACGGATGAAGCCTTGCTGGCCGCCCTGCAGGAATCGCGATCGGGACGTCCGGATACCTCTGGTTTCGAGCCGACCGGGGAGACGGATACCGGCACGCTGGAGCAGGGGAAGTGGGATAACGACGCCGGAGTTGAAGACCTGGCGCAATGGGCAGCGGACGCTGAGGACTTGTCCCGGAATTGCGAAGAAGAGGCCCTTGATTGGCCGGATCCGGAATCAACCTGGCGGGCTGGTCCGCACCGAGGCGAGAGACGCCACAAGCACCCGGCCCTGAGTGCGGCCGAACAGCTCTACCTGCGGCTGACGGCGCTCGGTCCCGGCTTAAAGTCTGAAAACGGTTTACTGCTGGGCGGTTTGGCTCAAGCGACGGGTTTGGAAATTGAGTCCCGGGCCAGTCGGGCGGCGGTGATTGTCCAATTAAAACGCGCCCTGAAGGGCCTGGCCTTTTGTCGAGGTGGAGTCTTCGGGTTTCGCAGTGCCGGCGCACTGGATGAGCAAACCAATCGCGACCTGCAAGATCAGCTGAAGTCGATTCTCGAGCAACTGCACGAATTGCTGGTCGAAGCCTGGAATGAGTAGCGAGCGCAGATTTGTTCAGGTTTGCGAACTGGTCGCGCTTCTGGCAACCCGGTTTTCGCCTGACGAGACCCTACAACCGTCATTCTCGGCAAACTTTCAACGAAACTCGGGCCCGGCCCCGAACCGCAGGCTACACTCTCGCGACAGCTAATTGGCCTGCGATCCGACTGTTTGGAACGCCGGGCCTCCCGCGTTTCCCGAGAGTTCAGAAATGAGCCCATTTACGGAACAGTCATCTACCGCAGCCGAGACATTCAACGTGGTGACCCCGCCCGCTGCAGTCTTGGCAGCCCCTGAAGTCTCGGTCCAGCGGAATGAGACCATTGTCAATCCGGTTTGCCAACTCGCCCAGGCAGCCCGGGCGGAGTGCAGTGCCGCCATTTCCGGGGCGGGCGATCCGACCGTTGGCCCGCGCGAGACGACCTCGCTGACAACCGTCAAGCGCGAACTCCAATATTATCGCAACAAAGCGATTGAACAGGATATTGAGATCTTCGAGATGCGGGCGCTGCTCCAATCCGGCAAGGGTTTGAGCAACATTCTCAATCTCAAACAACTGCTCGAAACTTTCATGGCGGTGGTGCGCGAAAAGTACAGCGCAATCAACACCGCAGTGCTGCTCAAGGACGACCTTGAGAACTCCCAGGACTTTTACCGGGTCAAGGCCCACTACGGGCTGGATGACAAGTTCATCCATGAATCCGGGATGGAAGAGTCCATTTACATGTTCAAGTTCCCGAAAAATGCCGGTTTGCTCTGGCAGCTGATTCAGCAGGGGAACGTCTTCAGTGTCCGGGACATGCAGCGCGGCGCCCGCTTTCGCCACGCCTGGCATCATTGGAACCTCGAAGTGCTCAAGTCGGACGTCTGGTGTCCACTGATCAAGAGCGGTGAAGTTCTCGGCATCCTGACGATCGGCGAACGGGAGGATGGTTCGCAGATTCCCGAGAGCGATTACGCTTTCATTCAGGAGCTTGCGTCGATTGCAATCACCAATATCGACTCCACGCTGAAATACGAGAAGAACGAACGCATTCTCAAGAACATTCAGACGTTGTACGACATCAATCAACAGATCGCGAACGTCAACGATTTCAAGAAGCTCTGTATCGAGACGCTCAACAAGGCCGTCGATGTCCTGATGACCCAGAAGGGCAACCTGATGATCTTCAACAAGATCACTCAGAAGCTCGAAATCCGGGTCGTCTGGGGAAATATCCCGGCAAATGTCCGCGACGAAATCAACAACGGACTGGTCGAAACCAAGTCCTTCGAACTGGGCGAAGGAGTGGCCGGCATCTGCGCCCAATCCAAGAAGCCGATTCGCGTTAATGACCGGACGCAGATTCCCCAAGTCGGTCAACATGCTGTGTATTGCATTGCCAGCGTGCCGATTCTTTACGGCAACGAGTTGGAAGGCGTCATCACCATGACCAACAAGGTGATGCTGGACGACCAGGGCAACAAGGTACTCGACCCGCTCGGCCGGTTCACCGAAGAGGACATTGCTCTCCTGCTGGGGCTCGCCGACCAGGCAGCGGTCAACCTCAACAAGACCCGACTCTACAGTCAGTCGATCACGGACCGGATGACCGGCTTGTACAACAGCCGCTATTTTGAACAGGTCTTTTTCGACCGGCTCGCGGAAGCGGTGGCCAGCGGAAAACCGCTGACCATTGCCATCTCCGACATCGACCACTTTAAAAAGTTCAACGACGTCCATGGACATGCTGCCGGCGACGAAGTGCTCAAGCACGTCGCCAAGATTTTCGGCTCGTGCGCTCGCGGCAATACGGAAGATACAGCCTTCCGCTACGGCGGTGAGGAATTCTGCATGCTGCTGCCGAACACCACCCCCGTGGAAGCGATGCAGCTGCTGGAGAGGTACCGGGCCAAAGTGGAAAGCTCACCGCTCAACTATCTCGACAAGGAGCTCAAAGTCACCGTCTCCGTCGGCCTGGCGACCTCACTATTGGATGCCTCTGACTGCAAGCAACTGTTCGAGCGCGCCGACGAAACGCTCTACGAATCCAAGCGCGGCGGACGGAATCAGGTTCGGCACCATGCCGGTGGGGCCAAGCTCCGCTACCAGCAAGATGACTTGCTCGCGAAACTGACCGCGGCAAATGAGCAGGCCGCACCCCCCGCTCAGTAGTTTTCCCGCTGAGGGCATCGCTGCCGGCTGGTTCAGTCGAGCAGCTTTTCCACCAGTTCCTCGATGGCTTGGTCTCCCTTGGCGCCTTGCCAGTTGAGTTCGCCTTGCCACCACATTCGGATATAGCCCTCGCGGTCAATAACGTAGACCGTCGGCCACATCGTGTTGCTCCAGGCATTCCAGTTGGCGTTCTCCAGATCGATGAGCACTGGGAACTGGAATCCATGCTCCTTTGCTGCAGCGGCCACTTGAGCCGGGTCGCGTTCGTCTTCCAGTTCGGGAGTCTGAATCCCCACTACGACGACTCCGCGCGAGGACAACGTTTCCTGCCAGCGGTTGTAGTGCTTGAAGTTGGCTTGGCAGTTGCGGCACTGGAAGGCATAAAAATGCAGCAGCACCACCCGGCCGCGTAATTCCTCCAGTTTTACCTGCCGATCGCCGACCCAAGCCGCGGAATTGATCAGTTCGGGGGCCAAGGGGTAAATCCGACTGAGTCTGGTTGTGTCGAATTTCGGCCCAAGCAGATCAGGGAGTTTTTGCTGCTGAACTGGCGATAGCAGTTTCAGCGCCGCCGCTGCTTCGCCGCGCTTCGTTTGCTGCGCGGCATTGAGTTTCGTTTGCTCACCCCGATTCTCCGGAAGGTTAGCTTCCGCCAACTGCCTTTCAGTTTCCGAGAACAAGGCTTCCGCTTCTGAACGCTGCGCTGGACTGAGTTGCAGAAAATCGCCGACTTCGGGTCTCAGCAGCATTCTCGCGCCTTGAGCCTGGAGTTCGATTTGCCGCAAACGGTTCAGTTGAGTTGGGTTGAGCTGTTTACTCAGCAGTTCCATCAATAGGCCTTCCTGTTGGGCAATGACGGTCCTGCGCTCGGTTGCGGAGAGGTTGCGGGCGCGCCACCAAGGCCCATCGATTTCCCTGAGTGCCTTGAGGAAAGCCGACTCCTCGCCCTCCTTCAGCTGAATCTCCTGCTGAACCTCTGGAGCGTGAATCAACCCGAGAAGTGTCTGCGGAACGAGACTCAACTCGATTCCCAGGGGGCCGTAAGCGGGAACCTCGGAACCGGTTGGGGAAGCTGACTGACCGAGAACAGGTTGGCTGTTCAATCCCGGTATCAGGGGAAGCAGGCCCAGCAACAGCTGCCAAAACGATAGCCGCCATCGAGCCCTGATCAACCGCGCGGTGTTCGCCGCAGGATCAACGGAAATTGCCAATGTCGCCAACCGGGTGACTGTGGATGGGAGAACGAATTCGGCACTGGTTCGAAGTGGCATGGGAAACATCTCGCGCAACCTTTTCCTCGGAGTGAGCTACCCAAAACGATAACAGGACGCGTCAGTTTGTCCAACTTGAGCCACTCGCCGAACCGATGGCTTCGGGTTAACTTGGACGCCATGAGTCCAACCTCCCGCCCCCGCAATTCCCGCTCCGGACCGGTTCCTGCCGCGACAGTCTCGCGGTTGACGTTGTACCTGCGCGAGCTGGGCGATTTGGCCGAAAAAGGCGAAGAGACGATCTCCAGCAGTCGACTCGCGGATCGCTTGGGCATCACCTCGGCGAGCGTCCGCAGTGATTTTCAGTTTATCGGGGTCAGCGGCGTCAGCGGCCGCGGCTATAACGTCCGCAACCTGATCGAGCAAATCAAGGATTCGCTCGGTTTGTCGCTGGTGCAGCGGACGATTGTCGTCGGAATGGGCAACCTCGGCAGAGCCCTGATTTCATATCCCGGATTCCAGTCGCGTGGATTCGAAATCGTGGCCGCATTTGATACGGATCCGCGGAAGATTGGAGTCCGGGTCGGCCACCGAGTCGTGCAGAGCCTCGAAGAGCTCGAGTCGGTAGTCAAAACGCAAAAAGTCAGCTTGGCCATGCTCGCGGTTCCGGCTGAGGTTGCCTTGGAGGTAGCCAAGCAGCTCTGGTCGGCCGGCGTCAGTGGCATTCTCAACTTCGCGCCGACTTCCCTCGGCGAAGGCGAGTACGTCAACGTCGATGTCGCTGCCGAGCTTCAGCAGCTTTCTTTTCGGACGCGCTCCAAAGGCGCCGCTCGGGCTGCAGAATAGCCGCCGGATCGCGCTCGAGCCCCAAGCCGCTCCCGAGCCGCGCTCCAGTCCAAGTCAATCCATCAGAAAAGTGAGCGTCACCAGCGGTTTGCTTGCCTTTGACTGAGCCGCGATCAGCACGCCGCTGTAGGCTTCGCCATCTCCCAGCCGAAAAATCGACAGCTCCTCGATGGAAGGGTGGTCGAAAACTCCCCGAAGTGCAGCCACCGCCGACTCCGGCTCGTCGATGTTATCGAGCAACATGGATCCAGCCAGTTCCGCCGGGTGGTCTTTCAGTTCGCGCAGCTCCCGAACGATGTCGCCGCTGAGGCCATTGGGGCGGTGGTAAACTTCCGCCCACTGCCCCAGCCAGTTCTCTGGTCCAAAGCGTTCCCAGATCTCTCCGCAGAATTGCTGATACCGCTGCTTCGCCACGGCCTCCATGGATGTGCCCGCGGGGACTTCGACCTCTTTCACGCTGCTCCCCATCCCTTGCACTTCCGGTCCGCCGTAAATTCCTTGCAGTGCGCTCACCGCAGCGCTCAAAGCAATCTCTGTCATGAAAGTCCAATCCCGGGAAAGTGATACTTGGAATGAATAGGGGACCGGCGACTGGTGCCCAAACGGACCGAGACTCAGTCGACCAAAGGCCTGATCGGGAGGCTTGGATCCGGCTGTACAGCAGCCTGAAAATTCCCCCGATTGATTGGGCCGGTAAAGAGTGCCCCGCCGCGCCGTTGAGGGATACAATCTAACTCTAACGCCGCCGACCGGGTGGCCACCTGGCAATCATATTTCAGGCAACTTGCTGCATGAACCGTGAGCAACCTTTGAGTCGAGCCCAGCGGCTGTTTAAGTGGATCTTACCCCGGAGTTGGGGCGAATCGATGGAGGCCGAGTCGAGGCAGTGGATGGCCGAGTGCCCCTGTGGACACGCCCGCTCGATTTGGGAAATGGGGGGAATCCGCTGGAAAGCCGCCGGCCAGCCCCGCAAATTACTGCTTTGCCCAAACTGCGGAAAGATGCATTGGCACAAAGTTGTTTGGCGGGGAAAAAGGTAGCCCGCAGTCTGTCCCGGGACACTCCGGGGAACTCGGCCAATCCTACCCTCGCGCACTCGACTTGCACTCGGCGCGCCCGGCGAGCTTTGGGCGGATTAGCCGGGCGCTCAGGCCAGAATCGGTGTGATTACTTCACCGGCGACGTCCGTGAGCCGGAAGTTGCGGCCGTTGTAAAGGTACGTCAGCCGCTTGTGATCCAGCCCCAGCAAGTGCAGGATGGTGGCGTGCAGATCATTGAGATGGACACGATTGACGGCGGCCTTGTAGCCGATCTCATCCGATTCGCCATGGCTGATGCCTCCCTTCACTCCACCCCCGGCCAGCCAGGCGGTGAAGCAGTGGGGATTGTGGTCCCGGCCAGGCTTGTCACCTAACTGAGCGATTGGCAGCCGACCAAACTCGCCGCACCAGATCACCAGCGTGTCCTCCAGCAGTCCACGCTGTTCCAGGTCGCTGAGCAGCGCGGCGACTGGCTGGTCTGTCTCGCCGGCAAACTCCCTGTGGTTGCCTTCGATGTCGACATGCCCATCCCAGGAGCGTTGGTTCTCCATTCCCCCCGAGTAAATCTGTACGAACCGTACGCCGCGCTCCAGAAACCGCCGAGCCATCAGGCACTGCCGGGCAAAATGACCGCACTTCGGGTCATCGATTCCATACAGGTTCCGAATGTGCTCCGGTTCATCGCCCAGATTAAGGGTTTCCGGCGCGGTGCTCTGCATGCGATAGGCAAGTTCAAAGCTCTCGATCCGAGCGGCGAGGTCGGTCTCGGCGGCGTGTCGGGACAAGTGCAGCTGATTGAGCTGCTTGAGCGCGTCGAGTTGGCGGCGCTGCGTCGTTGCTGTCAATTGCGTGGGCAGCTTGAGATTGTCGATCGGGTCGCCCGTCGGTCGCAGGTGAGTGCCCTGATAAACTCCCGGCAGAAAGCCCGCGCTCCAGTTGGCCGCATGACCCTTGGGGAGACCGCGTCCCAGAGGATCGCTCATCACTACGAAGGCGGGCAGGTCCCGGCTCTCGCTGCCCAGTCCATAAGTCACCCATGAGCCGACGCAGGGAAAGCCCATCCGGGCCATCCCGGTATTCATTGCAAACAGGGCAGGGGAGTGGTTGTTTGATTCGGTGTAACCGGAGTGGATGAAGGCCATCTTGTCGACATGCTCACCCAATCGGGGAAAGATCGAGGAGACCATCTTCCCGCACTTGCCGCGCGGCTGAAACTCAAACGGCGACTTCATCAAGTTCCCGACGGCATCCTTGAAGAAGCCGGTCGTATTGGAAAAGTTCCTGTCGAAATCCTTTATCGATTTGCCATGGGCCGCTACCAATTGCGGCTTGTAGTCCCAGGTATCGACTTGACTCGGCCCGCCGTTGACGAAGATCCAGATCACGCGTTTGGCCCGCGGCGCGAAGTGTGGCTGTCGCGGCGCCAGCGGATCGACGCTGGTCAGGGTTGAATCATCCGCGGTAGCGGCTCGGACCAAGCCTTCCTCTGCCAATAGTCCGGTCAGGCCCACCAGCCCAAAGCCGCAGCCCATTCGCTGCAGCCAACTGCGGCGCGTGCCCAAAGAGTCGGGACCATTCAACTGGCTCTGGTTCAAATCGGATGTCTTCATGATGGCAACTTGTGAACTTATGGCTTGTTCGTCTTAACTTCCGGCGACGCAGGGATTCGACCCGCTAGTCGATATAAATGAACTCATTCAACCCAAACAGCAGCTGACAGAAATCAGCCAGGGCGGCTGTGTCGACCTGAGCTTCGCCTTCCTCGCGGCGGAGCTTTCGGGCCGACTCGATAAACTCCTGCGCAACCCTCAACTCATCGGCATTCGGCTCGCGCGAGAGAGCCAGCAAATAAGCTCGGCAGATGGCCGTCGTGTCGTCGCTCGCCCCGGCAATTTGTCGGGCGAGCGCTTCGGCATACTGCCGCCCCTGCGGGCTGTTCATGAACATCAGGGCCTGGGGCGCAACGGTGGTCGTTTGCCGCTGGCCAATACTGACCAGATGCTCTGGCCAATCGAACAGCATCATCATGGGAATCAGCCCGCTCCGCTTGATGAAGAAGTAGACGCTGCGGCGACGCATGTTCTGGTCCAGCGTCCCAGGGCCATACATCGTTCGGTCGAGTTGACCTGAGGCAGTGAGCATGGCGTCGCGAATCGCTTCCGCCTCCAAACGCCGCGGAGCTCGATACCAGACAAGCTGGTTGTCCAGGTCGATGGACAAACGAGGGTCATCCGGCTGCCGGTTTCCCTGCAGGTAGGTCTCGCTGGTACAGATCGCCTGATGAATTGGCTTGAGTCGCCACCCGCCGCGGACCAGTTCGCCCGCCAGCCAGTCAAGCAATTCCGGATGCGTTGGTCGCTCGCCAACCGTTCCGAAGTCGTTGGGGGTCGCCACAATTCCACGCCCGAAATGATGTTGCCAGAGTCGATTGACCATGACGCGAGCGACCAGTGGGCCGGCTCCGGAGTCAAGATTGGTCAGCCACTGGGCGAGCGCCGCGCGACGATAACTGGTTGCCGGGTTGCGATCCTCAGGCGGGGCGATCTGCAAGTCGGTCTCGGCGGCAGGTCCCCGCTGGAGCACCCGCGGGTAACCGGCCGAGACGACTTCAACTTTTTGGGCGACGTCGCCGCGACGCAGCAGGTGCGTTTCCGGATAAAAGTGAGGAAAGCCGCGATCATCGGCGTGGTGCGGGAGATGCGGCAGCCCTTCGGCAGTGACCAGGACACGAGTCATTTTCGCGCCGGAACCTTTTCGCTCGATTTCGCTGACAGCCGCGGCAAGTTGCTGATACCGAGCTGCTTGCGGGCGATACCAGGCGAGCACCACGGACCAATCGGCGTTTGGAGTGAGCTGGGCTAGCTCAAGTTGCTGGTCCGCCGCAGCGGGAGCAATCCGCTTGATCGCCGCCACGACTTCGCTCGGCGGTCCAGCTTCACCGACCTCCGCAATCAACTCACTCTGCTCACTCCAGGAGAAACGAGGCCGTCCGATTGCGTGCCGCGCATTGGGGTGGTTAAAAGTGAGCGTAACGCGGAGGCGATCTCCAGCCTGCAATTCCAGCGGCTCGGCCAGATCAAACACGGCGGCTTGGCTCTTGCCAATCTGGCCATCGACCGCCCAGCCCGAGACCTGGTCGCTATCGATCGAAGCTGCAATCGAAAGGACGTCGCCGTTTTGCTGGTGAGTCGCTCGCGGATTAAGCAGTTTGAGCGACTTGGTGTCGCCATTCTGAGCGACGCGTTCGACTTCAACATTGCCGAGCGCGAAGTTCCCGTTGTCGGCGCGACCCGGGCCACTGCGGGGGAGGCTCGGGTCAGCGAGGGCCTCGAGGCGAAAAGAGCGGACGGTTCCCGCCTCGGCCGCAGCCGTCAATCTCAAAACTTCCTGGCTCGGAGCTTGGTCGGTTGCCAGGTAGGAGCCGTCACCCTGAGTGACAAACCTGGTTCCCCCGCTGGAACTCAACTCACCGGCCAATACCTGCCAAGTTGCTGGTCTCGCGGTTTGAGCGGACTGCTCTGCCAGCCACTTCCGCAACTCCTGCGGCAGCTCCGTCCGCTCGTAAGCCGCGATCGCCTCACGGGCTTCACGCAGTTGCTTCTCGTAGGCCGTTCGGCGTTCCTGATTGCCGACAGGATCCAGGTCGAACTCCTTTTCCGAGCGGATCGCGGTCGTGAAGGCAGCGGCGAAGCGGTAGTAGTCATCGACGCCAATCGGATCGAATTTGTGATCGTGACAACGCGCGCAGCCGAGAGACAGGCCGAGGAACGCAACGCCTGAAGTCGCCGTCATGTCATCGAGTTCGTCGTAGCGAGCCGACTCAAATTCAGTTTCCGTCAGCTGAGTCGGGAACGCACCGCCGCCAAGGAATCCGGTTGCCATCCAGGCGAGGGGCTCGTTCGGTTGCAGCTCATCGCCCGCGATCTGCCACTGCACGAACTTGTCATAAGGGAGATCGGCATTGAAGGCTTTGATCAGAAAGTCGCGATAGTGATAGGCTGTGGGGCGATCGTAGTCTTGTTCGTAACCGTGCGATTCGCCAAAGCGGGCCACGTCCATCCAGTGCCTCGCCCAACGCTCGCCATACTCGGGCCGGGCGAGAAGGGCTTGCACCAGCTCACCCCAAGCGTCGCGATTGAGCGTCTGACCCGGCGCCAGATCTTTGGTCAGCCGGGCGGTCCACGTCTGTGCTTCTTCCGGAGTCGGCGGTACGCCCAGCAAATCAAACCAGACGCGGCGGATCAGAATTCGCGGTGGCGCGAGCGGTGTGGGCTCGATTTTCTTCGCCAGCAGCTTTTGGCGGATGAAGCGATCGATTGGCGCGAGTTGGTCGAGTTCCCCGCCCAAGTCGGGTGGGGCAGTTTCGCTCAGCGGCTGGAAGGACCAAAATTGCTTTCCCGCCTCAATGTCAAGTTTTCGGGCAGGAGTCGCCAACGTTCCCTGCCGCGGGTCGGCGGCCCCGCTCTCGATCCACTTGGCAAAGTCGGCGATCACCGCGTCCGGCAGTTTGCCCGCGGGCGGCATCTCGTAAGTCTCGTAGTGCAAGGCCTCCAGAAGGAGGCTTTCCGCCGGTTTGCCGGGAACAATCGCCGGGCCGCTGTCACCGCCAGAAAGCAAGCCCGCCCGCGTGTCGAGTGTCAGGCCACCCTCCAAATCACCCGCTTTGGCGGCTTCGGCCGAGTGGCACTTGTAGCAGTGCTCCACCAAAACCGGGCGAATCCGATTTTCGAAAAACTCCAACTGCTCGGGGGAGTAAGTCGGCTCTGCTTCCTGGGCCGATAAAGCGCCAGCCAAAGCGGCGCACAGGATCCAGAGGCTGCAGATCAAGCCCCGCGATAAAGCAACGGATGTCGTCCAGATGTTAGGCATGCGAGACTCGCTGAAACGATCGAGTAAGAATCCTCATTCTACACCAACCACAAGCCGATGTCCCGATTCGTTCTGCAGACTGCCTGACAGCACTGTCCACGCGTATCGTTCAGGTCGTGCTCATGAGCGACGTTTTTTGTTTAGGGAAGTTGCCCGCAGCTTGCAGCGAGCTTGAGCTTTGCCGCGCCGTCAGTCATCATGCAACGGTCCTGGAGAGCTGTTCAGCGAAAAATTGACTGTCTTGAGTTGGGGATCCTTGTCCATGCAAGCTTGCTTCTGCAGAAATTTTCTGGTTGGCGCGATCCTTGTTCTTTCAGCTTTGCCCGCCGCGGCTCAGGAACCGAAGCCGTTGTTTCGCAGCGAGGTCATCACCAAAGCGACACCGAATCACGCTGTTCCACTTTCGGTCGACATTCGCGGACTCAAGCAACTTTATCTCGTCGTCGATGACGGGGGGAATGGTTTCAGTCATGACTGGGCCGATTGGGCGGATGCCAGGCTGGTGGGACCAAAAGGCCAGCTCGCGCTGTCGTCGCTCCAGCCGACGATGCTCACTTCCGGCTGGGGCAGTGTGCAGATGAACAAGAATTGCGAGGGGAGGCCGCTGCGGATGAACGGTCGGACCTTCGAGTCGGGGATCGGCACGCACGCCAACTCGATTATCGGTTTTGAGATCCCTGAAGGCTATGAGAAATTGGAAGCCCTCGCCGGACTCGATGAGGGTGGAACCACCCAGCCCGGCGGCGACAACGCTTCGGTCCGCTTTGCCGTCTACTCCCAGAAGCCAAAAGGGAGCAGTGCCGGTGTTGCCGGAAGTCGCGAGCCGGAGGATGCGGTATCCGGTCTCGACGTGGCCGAAGGACTGGAAGCGAGATTGTTCGCGGCCGAGCCGCAATTGCTTAGCCTGACCAACCTCGATGTTGACCATCGCGGCCGGGTTTGGGCTTGTGAAGTCGTCAATTATCGCGGCCACAATGGCGAGCGGCCCGCAGGCGATCGCATCCTGATCTGTACCGACACCGATGGCGACGGAATCAGCGATGAAGTCAAGGTTTATGGGTCTTCACCGATGAAAACGGAGACGACGTTCCGGATCGAAAGGAATTGCTCTTCAGCAACACGGGCAGTGCCCAGCACGACCACGCAGCCCACTCCTTTGTCTTTGGCCCCGACGGCAAGCTGTACTGGAACTTCGGCAATGAAGGTCACGCAGTGCATGATGCGGCGGGCAACCTGCTCAAGGACAAACACGGAAATGAAATCGTTGCTCGCGGCAAACCTTACTGGGGCGGGATGGTGTTTCGCTGCAATCCCGACGGGACCGAGATGGAAGTCCTTGGACACAACTTTCGCAATAACTACGAGGCCGCGGTCGATTCGTTCGGAGCTGTCTGGCAGTCCGATAATGACGACGATGGCAACCGGGGCGTGCGCATCAATTTTGTGATGGAGTACGGGAACTACGGTTACCTCGAGGAGCGGACCGGTGCCGGTTGGCAGGGCAAGCGAACCGGGATGGAAAGCGATATTCCGCGCCGCCACTGGCATCAGGATGACCCGGGGGTTGTTCCCAACCTCTTGGTGACTGGGGGCGGATCGCCGACCGGGATCACCGTTTACGAAGGAGAACTGCTTCCCGAACCGTTCCGCAATCAGATGATCCACTGCGATGCCGGGCCGAATGTGGTCCGCTCGTATGCTGTCGCTCCCATGGGCGGCGGATTCCGTGTGACGGGCGTGAATAACGTCCTGCTGGGGGCCCGCGATAACTGGTTCCGTCCGGCCGACGTTGCTGTGGCTCCCGATGGCTCGCTGTTTGTCTCCGACTGGTATGACCCGGGGGTGGGTGGACACGGCATGGGTGACACGGCTCGCGGACGTTTATTCCGCATCGCTCCGCCCGGTCTGCGGTACGAGGTTCCCGCATATGACTTGAGTACGCCTGCCGGTGCGGTCGCCGCACTGCGCAATCCTTGCCAGTCAGTCCGCTATCTCGCTTGGCAAGCGCTGCACAAGTTTGGAGCAGAAGCGACCGACGCCCTGACGCTGATGTCGGATGATTCGAATCCGCGTTATCGAGCCCGCGCCCTGTGGCTGCTCTCGCTCATTCCGGGCCGAGCAAGTGAAGCGCTCTCGGCGGCAGCGACTGATGCCGATGAGAATGTTCGCGCGATGACGGCCCGGATGGCGCGGCGTCAGCCGAAACTGCTGGGCGAGTGGCTGGCGATGCTGATGGAGGATGATTCGGCGATGGTCCGGCGCGAAGCCGCGATCGCCCTCCGCGATTATCCCCGCGAAGACGCGCCGATTATCTGGGCGGAGCTCGCCGCGCGACATCGCCGCGGTGACCGCTGGTATCTCGAGGCGCTCGGCATTGCTGCAGAGGGCCGTTGGAATGAATGCCTCGCGGCCTGGCAGGAACTGGTGGGCAGTGAGTGGACCAGCCCCGCGGGGCAAGACATTGTCTGGCGGAGTCGCGGCGACAAGACGAGTGAATTGATTGCCCAACTCCTGCAGGATCCCGGCCTCGATGGGATTCAGATTCTGCGATTGTTCCGGGCGCTTGATTTCCAGCCTGCCGAGCAGCGGGCCGCCGCGATGAGCCAGTTGGCGCTCGCGACCGAGAAGCGAGCCGAACGGCCGCAGGCGATCGCGCCGTTGTTTCTCCTGGAACTCGCCGCGCGAACACCGGAGTTCGTCAGCCTCGAAGTGCCTGAGCTGCGCAAGTCGCTGGGAGAGTACCTCAAGACAACCGCTCCCGATGACGAGTTTGTCGAATGGGCCGGGAAGCTGCAGCTCGGTGGACTGGGAGAACGGCTGCTGGAAACGCTCCTCAATGCTGGTGATGACCGAAATCGGTTGGCAATGGCGACCCGCCGGCTGATCGAATCGGGCGGCGTCGAATTGCTGTTGGCGAAGTTCCTTGTCGTCGAGGAACCGCTCCAGGTTCAAATCGTCCGCGGCCTCCAGTGGTCGGGTGCCCAGGAGTCGCGCGTCTTGTTGCAGCAGTTGCTGGAAAACGACGCCCTCTCGGCTCTCGTTCGCAGTGAAATCGTCAAGTCGCTGGCCCGCTGGCCCGCTGGTCAAAAGTACCTGCTCAGGAGAGTCGCCTTGCAGGACTGGCCAGAAGAACTGCGCTACCCTGCCGCCAATGTCCTTTTGACCAGTGAAGATGCAGCTATTCGCACTGAGGCGGCCAAGTACCTGACCCTTCCGGCAAGTGCCGATAATCGACCGTTGCCCCTGCTGGCCGAACTGCTCAAACAGTCGGGCGATGCCCAGCGGGGAAAGCTGGTATTTGCGGAAGCCGGAACCTGCGCGAAATGTCACAAGGTCCGCGGCGACGGTCAGGAAGTTGGTCCGGACCTGAGCGAGGTCGGCAGCAAACTCTCGGTTGAAGCGCTCTACGAATCGATCCTTAACCCGAGCGCGGGGATCAGTCACAGCTACGAGATGTACTCGCTCTTGACTGCCGATGGGCGAACCATTTCGGGATTGCTGGTCAGCCAAACCGACGAAGAGATCGTGCTGAAGGATAAAGATGCCGTGCTCCACAAGGTTCCGCGGAGCGAAGTCGACGAGTTTGCCAAGCAGCAGAAGTCGCTGATGCCGGAAGACCTGCAGAAGCAACTGACTGAGCAGCAATTGGTTGATCTGATCGAATACCTCAAGACCCTGAGAAAATAATGCCCCAGCGCTGGACTACTCGGCGGCGATTTACCAACACCCTGTGGTGCTTTCTGCTGCTCGTGGGGCTGATCCCTGCCAGCTCGGCGGTGGCCTGTCAGAATGAAACGAAGGCTCGCTCCGCAAGTTTCTACTTGCTGACCACTCCGGAAGGGGCGGACCTGCCGGCGGTAGGGGAATTGAAAGATTTTCCGCTGCTGGTGCGGCTGAATCGCGAGACTTTCGATTTCGCAGCAGCGCGGCTTGATGGGTCCGATTTGAGGTTCTATTCAGCCGAGGGCCAGCCTCTCGCCCATCAAGTCGAGGCTTGGGATGCGGCGGAAGGTACGGCGGTCATCTGGGTGCGGGTTCCGCTGGTGAGGGGCAACGAGCGGCAGGAACTGAAGCTCGTCTGGGGCCAAGAGGCGCCCGCTGCCCCGTCTGCCGTGTTCGATGCGACGAACGGATTCGCCAGTGTCTGGCACCTCGGTCCGGAAGTTCGCGACGAAGTCGGCACGCTTGAGATGAAGGATGTTGCGACCAAGCTGGTTGAGGGAGTGATTGGCAAAGCGCGGCAGCTGGATGGTGGGCAAGGTTGGTTCGGCGGCGAGCAAATTCCGGATTACCCGTTCGCTGGCCAGCCGCATAGCACTTCGGCCTGGTTCCGCCCCGAGCGGTCCAACTGCACGCTGATTGGCTGGGGCAACGAAGGAGGCGGTCGCGGTTCGAAAGTTCGCATGCAACTCCGCAGCCCTCCGCACTTGCACATCGACAGCGACTTTTCCGACGTTGACGCTCCCGAGCCAGTAGCCTTGGGGCAGTGGCATCACGTCGTACACACTTATGCAGACGGTGAGGGGAAAATCTATCTCGACGGAAAGCTGGCGGGGCGCGATACGCCGCGGCTGGATATCAAGAGTCCAGCTCGACTGTGGCTCGGCGGTTGGTACCACCACTACGATTTTGTCGGTGGCCTGGATGAAGTTCGCGTGTCGCGAGTCGCCCGCTCGGCAGAATGGATCAAGCTGGAATACGAGAACCAAAAACCGAATCAGACCGCGGTCGGCTTGATCGTCCAGCCCGGAACCGAATTCGGCGTTTCGATGAACGAAGCAACTGTTCCAGAAGGCGACTCGCTGGAGATCAAAGCTCAGGCTGGCGGCGCACAGAAACTCTACTGGGTATTGCTTGAACCGGCGGGTGAGTCGATTTTGGCTGTTGACAGGCTGAGTGTTCGTTATCGTGCACCGCGCGTCGCCAAGCAAACAGAGCAGCGGATTGAACTGCGTGCGATCTATCCAGGCGAAGTTCGGAAGTCAGAGGTAAAGCTCACGATCCCCGATAGTTTGCCTGAGCCTGAAGTGAGTCTGTCGGGACGGGCTACTTGGAATGGACGCGAGCCGCTGACGGTAGACCTGAAGCTCGGCAATCTGGCCGCACTGCAGGCCGCCGGGGTGGCCGGGTGTGAGGTCCGGTGGAGCTGCGAGGGTGTGGCGACGATTCGCCGTGCAGAGCAGGGGCGGCTGGTCTTGCTGCGGGCACAAGGAAGCGGTCCGCTGGTTGTGCATTGCAGTGTGAGTAACGGGGGCCCAGCAGTTGAGGTGACGCACACGCTTGAAGTCCAGGAGCCGGGAGAAGCAGAGCCCTGGATCGAACCCACACCTCGAGAGGAAGAGGCGCCCCAGACCGGACAGTTCTTCGCCCGCAATCCGGCGACCGGAAAGGGGACGGTTTTCTACCGAGGAAAACTTGAACTGCCGGCAGACAAGGTGTTTGCCCGCTTGTTCGGTGGCGAGCAAGTCGAGCGTGTCGAAGCGGTACCCGGTGCCGATGGCAGTTACTCGCTCAAGTTGCCGATTGCCGCCAGGCTGCGGGCTTACACCAGCGAACTGGGCGTTGTTCGCGAAGGCAAGGAAGAGATTCTGCAGCGGGCCGCCGACTTGGTTTGCGGCGATGCCTATCTGATTATTGGGCAGTCGAACGCGGTGGCGACCGACTTTGGAGAAGTCGACCCGTTTCAGCCCTCGATGTTTCTGCGAACTTTTGGAGCGACGGACGGCAGTCCTCAGGGATCGCGACTGCGACTCTGGGCGAATGCGGTGGCCCGCGCGCCGGGTGGCAAATCGGAAATCGGTTACTGGGGGATGGTCCTCGGTAATCGCCTCGTCGAGAGCCACCAGATTCCCATCTGCATCATTAATGGTGCCGTCGGGGGAACGCGAATCGATCAGCACCAGCGCGACCCCGCAGACCCCATGGCGGTCGATACGATCTACGGACGTCTGCTGTGGCGTGTGCGTGAAGCGGGATTGACGCAGGGAATTCGCGGAATCTTCTGGCATCAGGGCGAGAACGATCAGGGTGCGGATGGCCCGAGCGGAGGTTATGGCTGGGAGACTTACCGCCAGCTCTTCATCGATCTGGCCGCCGCCTGGAAGCAGGACTATCCGAACGTCAGTCACTATTTCGTGTTTCAGATCTGGCCCAAAGCGTGTGCAATGGGGCGTGATGGCTCGGATGATCGGCTGCGCGACGTGCAGCGAACGCTGCCGCGGCACTTCTCCAATCTGAGCGTGATGTCGACGCTGGGGATCAAGCCCCCCGGCGGCT
>JAJTFE010000054.1 GCA_021298375.1 Blastopirellula sp.
GAGCTCCGGCCTCCGACCCGCGACCAAAGGGAGCTGAAATCAGCTGGATCTCCGGCGGTGTGGTATCGACGCGAATCAGCATGTCGGGTTGGTCACCTCTGGCGGGTGCTCGACCCATGACTCCATCCTTGGTTTCGTAAACAATCCGAAAACCGTAAACGCCTTCGCTTTGCACTTGGACAGGAAAAGGACTCTCGCAGTCACTGTCCTCCCCGTACGAAGTCCAGCTTTGTCCGCCATCGGTTGTCATCCAGAGAACGACGCTCTTGATCACGGTGGGGTCGAGATAGGTGTTCTCATAATTCAACTTGAATCGTTGACTACCGACGCCCTGCACACTCAGCGCGGCGGCGTTATTTAATGCTGGAGCGATCGGCAACGGGTTATTCGGATTGGGTGTGGTTCCGGCGGGGGCAAGCACGCTCGGGCTGGCCATTTCTTCCGGCCGACCTGTCGCGCCCAGGGCGGCGGACGCGGGGATCACGTTCATCGGAGTCGATCCGGCAGTGAGTGAATCGCGTTGAGGCGCGGCATTGGCCACGTCCGCTGGCGGAAGGAGTGGTGCCGGGTTGACCGAGCTCAAATTGGAGGGCGCGGAGGGAACTTGCGCAGACTCCCCGTTGCTGCCAGGCCACTCGATGGCGTTCGGTATGGAAGGCGGGCTGCTGGGAGTGGTCGAGGCCGGTGCGACCGCTTGTTCAGCGGTTCCCATTCCGGAGCCCGGCACCACTTGCGGCAGGTCGACGGTGCTCCCCAATCCGATCGACATCCGCGGGGTTGCGCTTTCGTTAAACGGCAAGGCCGTCCCTTGGCTGGTCGAGCGCCCATCTACCGCCAGGGACCGGCTCGGCCAGGGCGTGCCTGTGGCTGGATTCGCTCCAGCAGCGGGTGAATCGGTCCCGGCAGATTTCCAGCGGGGCGCTGGGCGGAGTTCAGGCCGGGTTGGTTGGTTGGATGCGTAGGCACCGGGTCCTGGTTGTAGCCGGCGCTCGGATTGACACCGCCTGGATTGCCACTGGTTTGATTGCTCATCGCATAGCGCGCCCCGATTCCCCCCTGCCCTGCCGCAGGGAGTTGCGCTGGTGGTGCGGCCGTTGTCGCGGCCGCAAGTTGCGCGGCGGGAGTGCGACCGTCCGGAGGATTCGGAAAGGCGGTGGCCGGCAGCGAGGCCGGCGGCGGTTCCGGTGCGTCGTTCTTTTTCCACGGATTCCAATTTCCCAACAGGCTCGGTTTTTGCGGCGGACAATTGCCATCGGGACAGTTTGGGTCGGCCCCGTTGGACTTTCCGTTCGGAACTTGACCGCGCGTCGCTGGGGGCGCGGTTGGAGCCGAACCGGGTCGAACAGCCGGCATTGGCATGTCGGCAGGAGGCAACACCGGACGCTGCACATTCGTGCTCGCCAAATTCGCCGGCAAACCAGATCGATTAGCTGCTCCGGCCAGTGGGGCGCGGTTGAGAGTCATGCGCGGAGAGACAATTTGCCGTTCCAGAACCACTTCGTTCCCACCCAGGTCTGCAATCTTCAATCGCACGACCATTTCCCTGGCTGACGCATCGCCCCAAAAGGCATACTGGTCGGAGAAGGTACCATTCTTGGCAGTCTCAACCGCTTTGTAGGGGACATCCACCCAGACGTTTTCGGAATCGTTTCCCGAGAGCAGCGAGCGGTATGCGAGCTGAACGGTCGTGGGGTCAATGTTCTGGTCATCGGCCTTCCAGCGGCAAACCACCCTGCCGGCCGCGTCGGTCTGGACGCGGAAATCGACTTCCGGCCGCAGCGTGTCGACGACCACAATCAATTCGACCGTCGCATTGCCCGGAGGTTGGAGTTGGCGATTGCGGTCGAGCGTCTTCAGACAGAACCAGTATTCGCCATCGCCGCTGGCTTCGAACGGGATTTCGCGGGCATCCAGATTTTGCCGCCCGTAAAACTGCCAAGTCAGCCCCCGGTTCTTTGACATGAAGAGCTGCACTTCGACAAACTTGTCATTCGAATTGTCAATCGAAAACGGAATGCCAAATCCGGTCAGTCGCGTGCCAACGCGTTTGACGTTCGCCGGAACGTTGGTGGCCGGAGCCGAGTCCGGACGCCGTCCAAATAAATTCAGCTGGGACCAGGCCGGCTCGGCAGCGACTGAGCAGGCCACCAGTAAGGTCAGCGTCAGGAACAGCAGGCGAGTCGGGCGCCGTCGCAGCTTGGGGCCTGCCATCTTTTGTGGCGACTTGGGACGCAGCGGAAATTCGCGGCCGCGAGGGAGAGAGCTTGTGCAACAGACAGCAAAGGCAAGCGTGCGGAACATGTTTGGCAACCCGGGCTTGGAACAGGTGAGGCTGATGGACTGGAGTCGTTGCCTTGGATTCCGAAGCCAACAGGCGTTGTCCTGCGGGAAAATTACCTCTCGTCAGGCGGCAATCCAAGGAGTCAAGTTTCAGCTTCCGTGCCGGGCGGCGCGATCGGGGTCCACGACGAGAGGGCTGTCCGCGGGAGAGAGCAC
Source organism: Blastopirellula sp. (assembly GCA_021298375.1). GTDB lineage: Bacteria > Planctomycetota > Planctomycetia > Pirellulales > Pirellulaceae > BJ22. The sequence goes on from JAJTFE010000054.1 coordinate 2,497, forward strand.
CCTGTCGCGAGGTGACGCAGTGGAGACTCTTTCTCCACGTCACCGTCATCGAAGGAATTCGGCCAAGTGCGGAACGGTGCAGCAGTAATTCGCTGCCGAGCCCTGTTGTGCGGATTGTGCGAAAGAGCGCGGAAAAAAACTCAGGTTTTGCTGAACCCTTTTTCCAGCCCGGGCGTAGTATGAGCCGACCCCGCTGGGTTCGATTGCGGTCAACCGGGCGAGGGTCGGATGAGCCAACCGGGAACGGCTTCGACGAGGCGGGCGAAACCCGCACGGCGCAGGCTTACTCGGGGTAGTGACAGGCTTCCCCGGTGGAGTGATAGGCGTTTCCGCCGCGAGTTCCACGGTAATGGCCGTATTTTCGGTCGGGAAAGGGCTGGTGCAGTTATCCGTTGCGACGAGGAATTTGAGCTAAACCGGGAGGAGTTGGCGGGATATAATGACGCCGACGTCCTCACCCAAGGAGTCTGTTGGCTCGACCTTGGGTCGAACTGGCCCAGCACTTGGTTCCGAGTCCGACGGTTGTGATGTTCGAATCCCTGCAAAAGTCCTGGAACGAGACAATGCAAATCACCGAAGCCCGCTGGGTGGTGTGGTTGACATTGCTGCTGGTTCTGGTGGTAACGGGAGTTTACTTGGTGAAGTTGTTTCGGGATTTCGCGTTTGGACTGCGGCCCAGCGAGGCTGACCGGATCAACGACTTGCGGAACCTGAAAGAGATTGGCGCCCTGAGCGAGGCCGAGTACCGGCGAGCTCGGGAGGCGCTCTCTCAAGGTGTCATCGATTCGAAAGGACCGGATGGTTCCAAGGAACCTGATGGTCAGCCAGGAGTCGCCCCGAGCATTGCCTTTCGCGAAGTCGTCGACCGCGAGGGAGCGAGTGAAGTTGGCGAGGCGAGAAATCCATAACACTCAGCCGGTGTTCCCGGTTGAGGAGCTTAGGTGACTAGCCGATGTGAGGTGGCCGGTTGTTCTGGCGATCGCTGCTCGCTGGCACCTGAAAAGTTGGCAAGACGGAGGGGCTGGCTGGGAAAGTGCCGGTTGTCCGGCAGGTTTTCCGAGTCGACCCGCTCGCGGTTAGCTGATGTCGCGGTTATTTCGGTTTTTGGTTTGATTTCGATAAAACAGCCGTCGGAAGTCTCGTTCATATTTTGGGGGCTCGCGGTCTGAAAATACATTTGCTCGAAGATGCGGGCAGGGAAGCACCTTCGATGTCTGGCACAGTGCCAGGCAATCGTGATTCGAGCCACACAGGATTGCGGAGACTCCGGTTTTCGCAATTGGACCTGAATTAGGAGTGACCATGCCCGCTGGCAACGATAACACAGGCAGTCGCCGTACCGGGACTGCCAAAAAGAACGCTCACTGTTCGTTTTGTCGCAAGAGCTACCGTGAAATCGGACCGCTCGTGGAAGGCCCCGGCGACGTCTATATCTGCGGTGAGTGCATCGAACTCTGCCAGTCGATTCTCGACCAGGAGCAGCGTCGACGTGGTCCGACCAAGCAGTTGTTCTCCAAAATCCCGACTCCCCGGGAAATTGTCGGCAAGCTGAATGAGTACGTGATTGGCCAGGAGGAATCGAAAAAGGTTCTCGCGGTCGCGGTTCACAACCACTACAAACGGTTGACGATCGACTGGGAGGGAAGCGATGTGGAAGTGGAGAAATCCAATATTCTGCTCGTGGGCCCGACCGGAAGCGGCAAGACCTTGCTCGCCCGAACGCTTGCTCGAATTCTCAACGTGCCCTTCGCGATTGGCGATGCGACTACCTTGACCGAAGCCGGCTACGTCGGTGAAGACGTCGAGAACCTGTTGCTGAAACTGCTGCACGCTGCTGACTTTGACATCGAAGCGGCGCAGCGGGGCGTGATCTACATCGACGAAATCGACAAGATTGGCAAGACCTCCAACAATGTCTCGATCACCCGCGATGTGTCGGGTGAAGGCGTGCAGCAAGCCCTGCTCAAGATGCTCGAAGGGACGGTCGCCAACGTCCCGCCTCAAGGTGGAAGAAAGCATCCCGAGCAGCAGTACATCCAGATTGACACCAAGAACATCCTCTTCATTTGTGGTGGGACCTTTGTCGGCGTGGAGGACATCATCCGACGCCGCCTCGGTCGCCGCACGATCGGCTTTGGCCAACAAGCCGGTTTCAAGGCGGACGGTGAACGGGCCGAGATCCTCGCCCAGGTAACCAGTGATGACATTCTGGAGTTTGGCCTGATTCCCGAACTGATCGGCCGCTTGCCGGTTGTCTCCAGCCTCGCTCCACTGGACGAGGCAGGGTTGATGTCCGTGCTGACCGAGCCGAAGAACGCGTTGGTTCGGCAGTATCAGACGCTCTTCCAGATGGAACACTGCGACATCGAGTTCACCGAGGGGGCGTTGAAGCTGGTGGCCAAGCGGGCTTTGGAAAAGGGAACCGGGGCCCGGGGCCTGCGTTCTATCGTCGAAAGAGTCATGCTCGACATCATGTATGAACTTCCCGACCAGCCCAAGGGAAGCAAGTTTGTGATTACCGAGGAAATTGTGAACGGAAACAAGTTTCAGTTCACGATGCCAGAAACCAAGAGTGCCTAGGCTGAAGTCGACACGATAACCCTGCGAGGTAGCCCCTGCGAGGTAGCCCTTGCGAGGTAGCCCCTGCGAGGTAGCCCCTGCGAGGCGGTATCGCTCGAACAGGGGTCGGCTCGCGGGCCTTCAAGAATCAAACCCTCTCGGTCTCCCGGGAGGGTTTTTTCGATCCGGAGAAATCCGCTGCGAGGAGCCAACAGGAATGCATCTCTATCTGCTCGGTCTCCGGGGGACAGGAAAGTCGACCATTGGAAGATTGGTGGCGACAAAATTGGAACGCCCGTTTCTCGACCTCGACGACTTGATCGAGCAAACAGCTGGCCAGTCGATCAGCGAGATATTTCGCGGGCGCGGAGAGCCCTTCTTTCGCGAGCTCGAAGCTCGCACGCTGGAGGTTGTCGCCGAGGCAGCCCTTTCGGGACAGGCAGCGCCGGGGGTCGTGGCTCTGGGCGGGGGTGCATGCGAACGCAACGCCAATCGGGAACTGATTCGTCGGTCGGGACGCGGCGTTTGGCTGCAGGCGCCCGCCGAAGTCCTGTTTCGGCGGTTGGAACAAGACGTTAAGTCCAAGAGCCGCCGTCCTGCCTTGACGGATCTGGGAAGTCTCGCCGAATTGCAGGCTCTGAGCGCGCGGCGAGCGGAAAATTATGCCGCCTGTGCGGAAATCACCCTCGCGACCGATCGCCTGAGTCCGGCAGAAGCGGCCGAAAAAATCGTCGGTTGGTGGCAGACCCCGCCGGCTGTCGATACAACCAAAGCGACCGCCGGGTGATCCGGCCTTGCGTCTGTTGACTCTCCTGAGCCTCGATTCCGGGCGCCGGGCGATCGGCTCCGCAATCCGCACTCCAAACTTCGCACTCCCTGTTACCGCAATGAACCTGCAGATCGACATCCCGCTGTTTATCTTCGGAGCGATGGTCGGCGCGATCGCCAATTGGGCGATTTGCAACTTGCGGGATTACGGGGTCGTCTTGCACAGCCCTTGGGGGCCGCAGCATCCCGCGGTTTCACCCCGACGAACGCTCGATTTCGTGCCGATTTTTGGTTGGCTTGCGCTCCGCCGGGATGCCGCGGTTTTGGGAAAAGGATTTTGGGTTCGTCCACTGTTGGTTGAGTTGGGTTTGGCTGCGGGAGCCGTTTGGTTTTATCACTGGCTGGCCGGCGGCGGACTGTCGGGGATTACCCCGCGGGATGGCGATCTGGAAATCTGGTACTCCGCTCTGAGCCTGCTGTTTGTTTTGGTCACGATAGCGTCGTTGATCGATTTGGATGAAATGACCATTCCCGATTGGATCACGATTCCAGGGACTCTCGCAGCGTTGACCTTTGCGGTCGCCGCGCCCAATTATCGGCTGCCCGAGCAGGCCAATGCTCTAGTGGCCAGCTACCAAACAGTCGATTTCATGACCCCGCACTCGTTGAACGATGCCGAATGGCGGTTCGACGGGCGCGGATTGGCCGTCGGGCTGGCGACCGTTTGGATTTGGGCCTGGGCTCTGCTGCCCATGACGGTCGACTTCCGAGGTGGCTTGTTAAACGGTTGGCGGCTGATGTGGGCCAGTATCTTGCGTCCTGCCCGAAGAACCAAGTGCGCGATTCGCGTCGCACAGCGAAGGCCGCATGCCAACCTGTATGGATTGGCGCTCCTGGCCATCGCGCTCAGTGGTCTGGTCGGAGCCGTCTGGTTCCTCAAAGGCGAGCGCTGGGACAGTTTGCTTGGAGCGCTCCTCGGCCTGGCGATGGGAGGCGGGTTGACCTGGGGCGTTCGGCTGATCGGTTCCTACGCCTACGGCCAGGAGGCGATGGGCTTTGGCGATGTCACGCTGATGGCGATGATCGGGGCGTTTCTCGGCTGGCAGGCGGTGTTATTGGCATTTGTCGCAGCTCCGTTTGCCGCCCTGTTGATCGTTGGGATTCAGTTTCTCATCAGTGGAAAGAACGTGCTGGCCTTCGGTCCCTACCTTTCATTGGGAGCCGTGCTGGTCATTCTCGGCTGGCGTTGGCTCTGGCCGATCGCAGTTGAAAACTTCTATCAGTTGCCCCATTGGATGACGTTGTCGATTTTGTTTGGCTGTCTCGCCGCAATCGGTCCGATGCTGTGGGCAATGAGCAGGATGCGCGGTGGCGAAGTAGAGGCGGATGACCGATGAATGGCGCGTGGTTTGATTCGATCCGCGATTTGCAGGCCGGTCGCGAACTGGTTCGCCGGCGGCGTTATGGAATGATTCTGGTTCGGCGGGGAGAATTGGACTCAATCCAATTTCGCCCTTGGCCCAAACTGATCTCGGTGGCGGAAGTCCGCTGGTGGGGGAGTTGGCAGCACGAGCGCGGTCAGCCCGACGAGTGCCGCTTGTACTACAACCAGCCCCTGCAGCATTCCAATTACCTCACGCTCGCTTACATCCACACCAGCTGGGCAACTTCCTACCGAACGTTTGTCGCTTCGCTCCGGGTCCTTGATCAGATTGCTGAGATTAAAGGAAGTGACGCCATTCTCTGCGAAGTCAGCAATCCGCGAATCAGCGACCGCCTGCTCTGCCGCCAGGGTTGGGTTCGGCATTTGGAACAAAGCTCCCGTCGTCATTGGATCAAACGCTTCTACGGAGCGTTTGGGGGAGTGCGGCAGGCAGAAGCGGAAAGGCATCATCAGGTCGCTGCCGAGTCGGATTGAGCATGCCGACCAGCTGCTAGCAGGAAGGGGACTGGCCGCATTGAGCAGTGGGGACGGGACCGGTGCTGAGTGCAGCGCGGGTTGCCCCAGCGGCCGGCCCGCGGGAAGTGTCTGCTCGCCGTTTTTCCGGCGAATTCGTCGCGAATGGGGTCCCCCATCGGTTTCCCCTTTGTCGCCAAACTCCTTTCTTGAGAACGCCTTGGCGAGGTGGTCGCTGGGCTGCGGGCCAGCGCGATTCTCCGCCAGAGAAAAAGCTGCAGCCGACCTCCCGGATCGCCGCTGGCTTGGGCTGCTCATTGCTCTTCCCCCGAATTGCCCAGCTCGCTAACATCCCGCCGCTTGTCGGTCGGAGGAGCGAGTTGAAAACATGTTGAGCGACTGGGCTGGAAGATGAGCCACTTGCGAATTCTGCTGTTATTGGGACTGTTAGGTTGGTGTGCTGGATGTCAGCAACCCGCCGGCAGCGGCACTGCGCCGAGTCTGTTTTCCGGTGGCAGTAATCCCTGGGGGCAGGCGGCCGAAGCACAGCAGCAGTTTTTCGCCGGCGTCTCCGACCAGATGAAGAACCTGACGGCAAGGCTGGGGCAATCCGACTTGGACAACCAGCAGCTGCAAACGGAAATGGCCGGGCTGAAGCAGAAACTGCAGGCGGCTGGAGATTACAACTACCAACTCAAGCAGCAGCTCGCCGACACGGTCTCCCAAATTCAGACCGTGCAGAATGAAAAGCTGTCACTGGAGCAGCAAATGCTCGCGATGCAGCGGAACCTCAGCAATCCGGCGGTCGCCGCGGGCAATCCGGCCGTAGCGGGCTCGTTGGCAGCCGGGCCGACTGGAGCCCCCGCGCAACTGCCGACCGCTGGGGGCGTACCGACGTTGCGGGCCAACAACAGCCTGATGCAGAAGGTCAGCTCGTTGCAGTTGACTGGCATCACGACGCGGATGGATGGCGAGGTGATCCGGGTTGAGTTGCCGACTGACATGGTTTTCACCCCCGGCACCTTTCAGCTCTCTTTGACCTCGAACCAGCTGTTGCAGCAAATTGCCGGCGTGATCAATCGGGAGTTCCCGCGACAGGTTATTGGGATTGAAGGCCACTGGGATCCCGCTGTGCCGCTGCCCGTCGGAGTTACCGCGCAGCAGCTTACCGCCACGCAGTCGCTCGCCGTGTTCAATGAGCTGGTCCGGATGGGACTTCCCGAAAAGCAGCTCTTCACTTTGGCAATGGGAGCCAATCGCCCGCGCTATGGCGCTGGAGCCGCTGCCAATCCGGCTCCCAACCGGCGGATCGAGATCGTCGTCTACCCCGAGACGATTGACTGAGTGCCCTGACCGGCCGACGTCAGCCCGCTTCAGCTCAGGCGGCGTCCAGCGTTGCTTGCGGCATTGCCTCCAGCGCGGTTATGCGGGTTATGCCAGAATCGAGCGGAGTGTTGCCGCGGTTTGAGGCCGAATCAGGGGCAGAAGCGGGAGCGGCATCGCCGCCGCAGGCTGATCGGCTGCAGCCATTCTGATTACAATGAAAGATTCACCACCGGCCACTGCGGCGTCACCCAATGGGGTGGCTCCCCTGCCGTTCGGGCCACCCAGGATGTGATTTTTTCGGGTGGTTTCCGAGTTGGGGACCGGGGTCAGGTGAACATCCTGTTTTTCATTGAATTGACTTCCATGTTTCCTTCATGCTGGTTGAAACGCTCTCGCCGCAATGGGACTTCAAATTGGGCTGCGAAACTCGCGCCCAAAATTGGATTTGCAGTGCTGTTATGGTTCTCCATGGAGTCGGTTTGGGCTCAGCCGGGCAAGCCTCCCGCGGCGCCAGCGCCTGTGATCGTGGGGAGCGTGGTCAGTCGGGAGGTCAGCGAGCAGCAGTCTTTCGTCGGTTCGGTGAGCGCGCTCCGGCAGGTTGTTGTCGGCTCGGCCGTGGAGGGACGCGTCGGAGAGATGCTGGTCAACCGAGGAGACAAAGTGCAGGGGCCAGTCGATCGGGAGGCGACTGATGGGGCCAAACCGACTCGGGAGCCCGGTCAGGTTCTGGCGCAGCTGGAAACTCGGACTCTGAATTTACAGATTGATGCGGCCCAGACCCTGCTGACACTGGCGCGGGATGCGGCTGCCGAGTTGGGCGAAGTCCTGCCGCGGGAAATCGAATTGGCCGAGGCCAAATTGGAGGAGGCCCGGGCTCGAGTCAGCTTCTCCGAGAAAGATCTCGAGCGGCAAAATCGCCTCAAGGCACAAAACGGGGTGGTATCCGAAACCGAATACGAGCAGGCAGTCACGCAGCATCAGGTCAACCTCCAATTGGCCGCGCAGTCAGCCAGCGATCTGGCGCGTCTCCGAGCAACCAGGGAACTGAGATTGCGGCAAGTCGAGTCGCGGATTCGGACGGCCGAACAGGAGATCATTCGACTCGAAGACCTCAAAACCAAGTACACATTGCGGGCTCCTTTCAACGGCTATGTAATCAACAAGCTGACCGAAGTCGGAGCGTGGGTTCGACCCGGTGACCCGATCGCCGAGATTGTGCATCTCGACAGCCTCGAATTTGAATTCACCGTCCCCCAGCAATACCTTGGTGACATTCAACGTTCCTTCGAATCCGGCGCGAGCAGCCTCCGAGCCCGAATCGAGATTGAAGGATTGAGTGAATCGATCGAGGGGCAGGTTGATACGATCATCCCGCAGGCCGATTTGCGATCGAGGACGTTGCCCGTGCGGGCGAAGATCCGCAATGTGGAACAGGGAGGTTTGCCGCTGCTTCGCCCCGGCATGATTGGTCGTGCCTATCTCGCTTTCGGGAAAAAGCGCGCGGTGCTGCTGGTGAAAAAAGACGCCTTGGTCCTGGGCGGTGCGAAGCCAGTAGTGTTCAAGCTGGTCCAAGCCGGTGAAAAGAAGACGGTCGTTCCAGTCTCGGTGCAGGCGGGAACCAGTCTCGGCTCCTGGATCGAAGTTACCGGAGAGTTGAGTGCGGGAGATCAAGTGGTCATTCAGGGGAATGAGCGTTTGCGGCCCGACCAGGAAGTGGGCGTGTTGAAAACCAGTGAGGAGACGCCGCCGGCGCTGTGAGCGTTCGCTCCCTCGTTTCCGGTTCAACGCAGCACATTGTTGCTGGCTGTTGGGGATTCCAGGCACCGTATCCTCTCTCTCCCGAGCCAATTGTTTTGCAGACTAGAGACTGAACCCCTTAGAGCCCCATGCATCCCATCGTCTGGTTTATCGAGAATCCGGTCAAAGTCTGCTGCGGCGTGATTTTGCTGGTCCTGTTTGGCTTGCTGGCGATCTTCCAGATGCCGATCCAGCTCTCGCCAGACGTGGAGCGTCCGCAAGTGACGATCGAGACCGTCTGGCCCGGAGCGAGTCCACAGGAAATCGAAAAGGAGATCGTCAAGGAACAGGAAGATCGTCTGCGGAGCGTGGAGGGCGTAGTGAAGATGTCCTCGCAGAGCTTGGACTCGGTCGGCTCGATCACCCTTGAGTTTCGCGTCGGGACCAACATGAATCAGGCGTTGGTCAAGGTGAACTCCCAGTTGGAGCAGGTTCGGGAGTATCCTCAGGACGCCGACAAGCCGGTGATTCGGACTTCGAATCAATTTGATCGTTCGGTAGCGACGCTGATTTTGGGACCGATCCCGCCGAGTCGCGAGCGGATCGAGAAGTTCGCGGCCGCACATCCCGAGATGCAGACGGATTTGCAGCGCGTCTTGCGGGCGACCACTCCGGCCTTACTTGTCTATCGACTGAAAGAACTGGCAACCAAGTATCCGGTCGCCGGCGAACTCGTTCCACCCGATATTGATGTGGGCGCTTACGGCAAGTTTGCCGAAGACGTGGTCGAAGCGCAGTTGGAGCGAGTGCCGGGCGTCGCCGACGTGTTTATTCGGGGCGGGCGACGACGGCAGTTGCAGGTAATTGTTGACCCGGCAAAGCTCGCCTCGCGGGGGTTGACAATTGATAACTTGCGGCGGGCCCTGACCCAGAGCAATCAGGACCTGTCGGCCGGCGACTTCTGGGAGGGGAAGCGGCGTTACGTCGTGCGGACCATCGGCCAGTTTCGCTCTCCCGAGCAGGTCGCTGATCAAATCATCGCCACCAATCGGGACCAGGCGGTGCGGATTCGCGACGTGGCCGAGGTTCGACTGGATTATGAAAAGCAGACGGGCTTCGTCCGCCGTTTCGGCGTGCAGAATCTGTCCGTCAATGTCAATCGCGATCAAGGGGCGAACGTCGTGGAAATCATGCGTTTGCTTCGCCCGGAGGTCCAGCGTCTGAACGAGGGGATTCTCAAGCAGAACGGCCTCGTGCTGACGCAAATTTACGATGAAACGACCTACATCACTGCTGCCGTCAATCTGGTGCAGTCCAATATCATTCTCGGCAGTGCGTTGACCGTGGTCGTCCTGATCCTCTTTCTGCATTTGGGAGCCCGGGCCCTGGTCTTCGCTCCGCTGATTCTGGCGACCGCGATTGCCGCGCTCTTCTCGACGACCTGGTTCTTTGTCTTGACG
>JAJTFE010000316.1:0-4545 GCA_021298375.1 Blastopirellula sp.
GCCAAGCTTCCACTCCTGAAGAGGAACTCGCATGCTTGCAGGAGATGCTCAAAGAGATCCCCAAACACAAGGGGACAGACAAGCTGCAGGCTGACCTGAAGCAAAAGATCGCCCGACTCCGCGACGAGGTCGCTGCAGGCAAAAAGAGTGGCGGTAAGTCAGCTCATCGAATACCTCGCCAAGGGGCTGGTCGCGCCATTCTGCTTGGGGCACCCAATACCGGGAAGAGCCAATTGCTTGCGGCTTTGACGCGGGCAACCCCGGAGATTGCGCCCTATCCCTACACCACGCGGGAACCTCAAATCGGGATGATGCCGTGGGAAGATGTCTTTGTCCAACTGATCGACACTCCGCCGATCAGCCGCGATGTCTTCGATCCAACAGTTACCGGACTCATTCGGGGAGCGGACTTGGTTGTGCTGCTGGTGGACCTTGGAAGCGACGATGGAGCCGGCGAGCTGAATGAACTCCTGGCTCACTTCGCCGATGGGAAGACCCGGTTTGGACGTGAGACGATGCTCGACGAAGAAGACGTGGGCGTGACCTACACACAAACCGTCCTGGCGGCGAACAAGACCGACTTGCCGGAAGCCGCGGACCGATTGGAGTTTTTTCGCGAGTTTCTCCCGACCGGTTTTGACCTGTTTCCAATCTCGGCGCTGACGGGCGCCGGACTTCCAGCCTTGCGCGACCGAGTCTATCGGGCCTGCGATGTGATTCGGGTCTACACCAAACTGCCGACGAAAAAAGAGCCAGACATGGAAAAACCGTTCACTGTCAAACAAGGCGGAACGCTGATGGAACTGGCCGAACTAATCCATCGCGACGTCGCCAAAAACCTCAAGTCAGCGCGGGTCTGGGGTACGGCCATTCACCCCGGAACCACGGTCAAAAGCGACTATGTGCTCCACGACCGAGATATCGTGGAAATCCATTCCGCATAGGGAATCTCGGTCTCTCGACAAAGAAATTCGTCCGGAAAGCCTCAGTTTGCACCCCACCCGGCGATTAGCGTGAATCGACGCCCCATAGCAGGCCCGCAACGGCGAAGCCGAATGAAAACCACTGCCGGGCTCCGCAATTCATTCTTTACCAAATGCCGTTTGTTTACGACAATTCTCCGGGATGCGCTGCTGTCTCCGGGTTCGGTTAATTTTGCCCAACCCGAAAAGTCGATGATGCATCCAACCGCCTTGGCAGCCTGTGCGCCTGGGCAGGCTTTTTAATTGGCAGCCCTCCGTCAGGGCTTGCGGATGACTCTCAGATGACGAGTCAGTCGGAAAGACCCACCGCATCCCCTGACGGTTCACCGCGGACCCACCACACGCTGACACTACCCTGTCAACGGATGGCCGCGGTTGCTGCGCCCGCCAGCGAGGCTGACCTGCCCGGCTGGTGCGGAGGTTCTCGATCTGTATGCACTGCTTTTCAGCCTTTGTGAGGAATCGATGTCTGACGTTCTGAACGCCGCCCAGCACTCCCCGCCCCACGGAAGCTCTCCGGACATCGACCCGATCGAGACGCAAGAGTGGCTGGATTCGCTGCACTATGTCATCAACAGCCGCGGCCCCGAGCGGGCCAAGTTTTTGCTCACCCTGCTGGAGGCTCGAGCCCGGCAGGAAGGTGTCGACATCCCCCGCCTGACCAACACACCCTACATCAACACGATTCCTGTTGAGCAGCAACCTGCATTTCCGGGAAATCGCGAGATCGAACGCCGGATCAAGAGTGCGGCTCGCTGGAATGCGATGTGCATGGTCGCTCGGGCCAACAAAACGACCGACGGCATCGGCGGTCACATCTCCACCTATGCTTCGTCAGCAACGCTTTACGAAGTAGCCTTCAACCACTTTTTCCGAGGTCGGGGTGAATCGGGGTTTGACGGTGACCTGGTTTATTTCCAAGGTCACGGCTCGCCGGGAATTTATGCTCGAGCCTTCCTCGAGGGTCGCTTGAGCGAGCAGCACCTGCTCAACTTCCGCCGCGAACTGGCCGAGACACCGGGACTCTCCTCCTACCCGCACCCCTGGTTGATGCCTGATTTCTGGGAATTTCCCACCGTCTCGATGGGCCTTGGCCCAATCATGGCGATCTACCAGGCGCGGTTCAACGAATACCTCCGCAACCGCGGAATCAAGGACACCAGCCGACAACATGTGTGGGCATTCCTGGGCGACGGGGAATGCGATGAGCCAGAGGCACTTGGCGCGATCACGTTGGCCGCTCGCGAACGACTGGACAACCTGACCTTTGTGATTAACTGCAATCTGCAGCGGCTCGACGGACCGGTCCGCGGCAACGGCAAGATCATTCAGGAACTTGAGGCCCTGTTCCGCGGTGCCGGCTGGAATGTGATCAAGGTGATTTGGGGCGATGACTGGGATCCGCTCCTGGAGAAAGACCAAACCGGCCTGCTGATCAAGCGAATGGGCGAGATTGTTGACGGGCAGTACCAGAAATACGTTGCCATGCCTGGCGCCTACATTCGCGAGCACTTTTTCGGCAAGTACCCTGAGTTGCTCGAACTGGTCAAAAACTACTCCGATGAACGGCTGTTGAAGCTTCGTCGCGGCGGACACGATCCGGAGAAGGTCTACGCGGCCTTTAAGGCAGCCCTGGAAACCAAGGGCCAGCCGACCGTGATCCTTGCCAAGACGATCAAGGGATATGGCATGGGCGAGGGAGGCGAGCCCCAGTCGCCCCACCAAGCCGCTGTTGATGGACGTTCCTGGCTACGACGAATATCGCAACATCGTCGACCGGGACAATGGCAAGGAAATCTCGACCACGCAAGGCTTCGTGCGGATCCTCAGCCGGCTCTGCAAAGACAAACTGATCGGCAAGAACGTGGTTCCCATCGTGCCCGATGAGTCCCGCACCTTCGGCATGGAGGGCATGTTCCGCGAAGTTGGAATTTATGCCAACGCCGGACAACTTTACGAGCCAGTCGATTCGGACCAACTTGCTTATTACAAGGAAGCCAAGGACGGGCAACTCCTGGAAGAAGGTATTTCCGAGTGCGGCTCGATCTCCTCGTTCTGCGCCGCGGGATCCGCTTACGCAAGCCACGGCGTGAACATGATTCCGTTCTACATCTTCTATTCGATGTTCGGTTTCCAGCGGATTGGCGATTCAATCTGGGCGGGCGCCGACCTGCGGGTCAAGGGCTTCCTGATTGGCGGAACTGCCGGACGCACGACGCTCAATGGCGAAGGCTTGCAACATCAGGATGGAAACAGCCTGCTCTATGCCATGGCCTACCCCACCGTACGGGCCTACGACCCTGCCTTCCACTATGAGATGGCAGTGGTAATTTTCGACGGCTTAAAGCGGCTTTACACCCAGGGTGAAACGGCAATTTATTACCTGATGGCAGGCAATGAAAACTACGTCATGCCCGAGATGCCCGCCGGTATCGAAGACCAAATCGTCAAGGGCATGTACAAGTTCCGTTCTGCGGAGGTCTCAGGTGCAAAGCACCGCGTGCAATTGTTCGGCAGCGGCGCCATCATGAACAGCGTATTGGCCGGACAAAAGATCCTCGCGGACAAATTCAACATTGCCAGCGATGTCTGGAGCGTGACCAGCTACACCGAACTGCGTCGCGATGCCCAGGAAGTCCGCCGGCTCAACATGCTCAATCCGACGAAGAAGCCGAAGAAGAGCTTTGTCGAACAACAACTCGAGGGTCACGAGGGGCCAATCATTGCTGCCAGCGACTATGTCCGCGCTGTGACTGAGCAGGTTGCTCCGTGGATGCCCGCCCCCTTCCTCGCTTTGGGAACGGACGGAATGGGGCGCAGCGAAACGCGCGAATCACTCCGCCGGCATTTCGAGGTAGACGCGGAGTTTGTCGCCCTCGGCGCACTCTGGCAATTGGCCCAGCAGAAACAGATTGACTTCAAGGTGGTCGAAAAGGCGATCAAGACCCTGGGCATCAACCCGGAAAAAGCCAGCCCACTGTACGCCTGACCTTTCCTGACTCAAGATGAGCCCCAACGGCCGGAGGGTTTCCTCCGACCGGGGTTGGCCGTTAACTGGCGGCCGGCACTGCGGTCTCCCGTCCGTTTTTGAACTTTTCACCTTTGCACGACAGACGTTATGGCAATCGAAATCAAGGTTCCAGCCCTCGGCGAGGGCGTCAATTCCGGCGATGTCCTCGAAGTATTCGTCAAGGTCGGCGATACCCTGCAAATTAACGACAATGTCGTCGAGTTGGAAACGGACAAGGCGACCGTAACGATCCCCGCCACGACCGCCGGCAAAGTGCTGGAAGTTTTGGTCAAGAACGGAGCGACCGTGAATGTCGGTCAAGCTTTGATTCGAGTCGAAGCCGCAGCCGCGGCAGCTGCACCAGCGGCTGCACCCGCCGCCCCGGCAACACCACCTGCGCCAAAACCTCCGGCGCCAAAACCTCCAGCGCCGGCACCGGTTGCCCCTGCCCCAGTGGCGGTGACTCCCGCCCCCGTTGCTCCCGCCCCTGCAGTTGTCGCACCTGCAGCTCCCGCCGCAACGGTCCAGCCCGCCGCAGTAACGTCGGCAACC
>JAJTFE010000316.1:4615-5366 GCA_021298375.1 Blastopirellula sp.
CCACTCCCACAGGCAGCGACCTCGGCAACCTCGCCGCTGGACCAGCCATTCGCCGCTTTGCGCGGGAAGTCGGCGTCGACCTGAGACAAGTTACCGGTTCCGGCCCCGCTGGACGGATCATCCGCGAAGACATTCTGGCCGTCGTCCGCACAGGTACTGCCCGAACTGCCTCAGCAGCCTCCGCAACCGGTACCGCTGCCAGCGTGACACCCGGCGGCTCAAACGATAACTGGGGCCCGGTCCGCCTGGAGAAGCTGACCAAGATTCGAGCTACGATCGCCCAGAAGATGCACGAGTCGTGGTCAACCGTTCCGCGAGTTACGAATTTTGATGACGCCGACGTCACGGAACTCGAGCAAATCCGCCAGAACAACAAGAAGGATTACGAAGCCAAAGGGATCAAGCTGACCACCATGCCTTTCATCATCAAGGCCGTGGCCATGTCGCTGAAATCCCATCCAGTCATCAACGCCTCAATTGACGTCCAAGCCAATCAAATCATCTACAAGGACTACGTCAACGTTGGGATCGCGATCGATTCCGAACGCGGCCTGGTCGTCCCCTCTCTCCGGAATGCCGACAAACTGGGAATCCCGGAAATTGCCCGCGACCTCAGCGAACTCGCCGAGAGCGTCCGGACCTCCAAGTTTTCCATTGACGACCTCCGCGGTAGCACCTTTACGATCAGCAACCTGGGCGCGATCGGCGGCACCTACTCAACTCCCATTGTCAACGTCCCCGAGACAGCCAT
>JAJTFE010000055.1:0-4402 GCA_021298375.1 Blastopirellula sp.
GAAATTCAGCAGCGCCCCGAAGTCACCGCCCTCGAAGAAGGGGGACGACTCGCGAACTGGATTCTCGACAGCGGGCTGGAGCTGGGAGCCGGTCCAGCAAAGGAAAATGGCCGGGCAAGCTGTCTGATTTCTGGCGGTGAGCCGATCGTCCGGCTTTGTTCCCAGCCGGGACTCGGCGGCCGGAATCAGGAATTGGTGCTGGCTGGATTGGCAGAGCTGCTCGCTGCGGCGCCGGGATCAGCTGGGTGGCTGAACGATTTCTGCCTGCTCTCGGCGGGAACGGATGGAGAGGACGGCACGACGACCGTCGCGGGCGCCCGGATTGATGGTGACTTTATCAGACACTGCCGGGAGTTAAGGCTCGATCCCACGCCCTACTTGGCGACAAACAACTCCCATCAATTCTTTTCCGAGGCGGGGGGCTTGTTGCTTACCGGTCCAACCGGAACCAACGTGGGCGACTTGAGGATTGTCATTCGGAGTGGGGGGCAATTGACGGGCGAAAACCAGTTGAATTGACGGTTTTTCCCATCACTGATAGATTCGCCGCTTTGCGGAACGTGTGCAGTGACAGCGGTCCAGAGCCGCGACGTTTTTTCTTGGTTGGTGGTCCAGCGGAGTGGGGTGTTTGCCCCGTTCCTCGGTCCGAGCCAGCCGACTCTCTGATCTGCAACTTCGAGTATTTGAGTTCACCTACCCACAGCCGGTTTTTTGTCAAAGGCAAACTTCTCAATGGCTAAATCCAAATCGAACAAGATGATTTACTTTTTCAGCAAGTCGCGGACCGATGGCGACGGCACCATGAAGGCGCTGCTCGGCGGCAAGGGAGCCAACCTTGCTGCGATGACGCAGATTGGCCTGCCGGTCCCTCCCGGCTTTACGATCACGACCGAAGTTTGCACTCACTACTACGAAAACGGACGGAAGTATCCCGATACGTTGCTGGCCGACATGGCCAAGGCCGTTACCTGGCTGGAGAAAGAGACGGGAAAAAAATTCGGCGATCCGAAGAATCCGTTGCTGGTTTCGGTTCGTTCGGGCGCCCGCGACTCGATGCCGGGCATGATGGACACCATTCTCAACCTTGGTTTGAATGACGAAACCACCGAGGGCCTGAAGAAGGCGACCGGCAATGGCCGGTTTGCCTGGGACTCATATCGCCGCTTTCTGCAGATGTACGGCGACGTCGTGATGGGTGTGCAGAAACGCCACGAGCACGAGCACGAACCTTTTGACGACGTGATGGATGCCTTGAAGAAAGAGGTCAAGGCGAAGGAAGACGTCGACTTGACCGAAGAGCACCTGCAGGAGCTCGTCAAGCGATTCAAAAAGCTGATCAAGGATCGAACTGGCAAGGCGTTCCCAACCGACCCGATGAAGCAGTTGGAAGGGGCTGTCGGAGCCGTATTCAGCTCCTGGATGAACGAACGGGCGATCCTTTATCGCCAGAAGTACCGGATTCCGGATGAATGGGGCACGGCGGTCAATGTGCAGAGCATGGTCTTCGGCAACATGGGTAATGATTGCGCCACGGGCGTTGCCTTTACCCGCGACCCGGCCACCGGCGAAAACGTGTTTTACGGCGAGTACCTGATCAACGCCCAGGGCGAGGACGTAGTGGCTGGCGTGCGTACGCCGCTGAAGATTTCCGACATGGCTCACGACCCGGAAATCGGCCCGGCCTTCAAGGAACTGAATCAGGTCCGCAAGACGCTGGAGAAGAACTTCGGCGATGTCCAGGACTTCGAGTTCACGATCGAGAAGAAGAAGCTGTACATGCTGCAGACGCGGCACGGCAAGCGGACCGCGCTGGCCTACGTGAAGATCGCTCACGACATGGTCAAGGAAAAACTGATGACGCCCGAGCACGCGATCAAGTCGGGCGATCCGGAAGCATTAAACCAGCTGCTGCAGCCGATTTTCGACACGGTTGACTACGAAAAGGCCCGCAAGGCGGGCCGGCTTCTGGCAACTGGTTTGCCGGCCGGCCCCGGAGCGGCCTCGGGTGTTGTTTGCTTCAGCGCGCACAAGGCCGAAGAGTGGGCGCGGAAGGGCCAGCACGTGGTGCTCGCCCGAATTGAGACGAGCCCCGAGGACCTCCGCGGGATGATCGCCTCGGACGGGATTCTGACTGCTCGCGGCGGCGTTTCCAGTCACGCGGCGCTGGTCGCTCGGCAAATGGGCAAAGTCTGCGTGGCGGGTGCCGGCGACATCGAAATCGACTACCACAAGGGAACGCTCAAGGCCAAGGGCGTGACGCTCAAGGAAGGCGATCCGATCAGCATCAACGGGACCACAGGCGAAGTCTTCAACGGAAAAATCGCGACGGCTGACAGCGAGCTGAAGCAGGTTCTGGTGACCAAGAAGATGAAGCCCAAGGACAGCAAGGTCTTCCAGTACTATGACTTCATCATGAAACTGGCGGACAAGTATCGCAATCTCGGGATTCGCACCAATGCGGACCAGCCTGACCAAGTCGAGAATGCGATTGAGTTCGGGGCCGAGGGAATCGGGCTCTGCCGAACCGAGCACATGTTCTTTGAAGGCGATCGGATCATTGCCGTGCGGCAGATGATTCTCGCCGAGAAGCCGGAAGATCGGAAAAAGGCGCTGGCCAAGCTGCTGCCTTACCAGCAGAAGGACTTCGAGGGCATCTTCAAGGCGCTCGATGGACGGCCCGCCTGCATCCGCCTGCTCGACCCCCCGCTGCATGAGTTCCTCCCCCACAGCGACAACCGCAAGGGCCAGGAAGAAGTCGCCAAGCAGCTCAAAATCACCGTTGAGCAAGTAGAAAAACTGGTCCAGGAACTGCACGAGTTCAATCCGATGCTCGGCTTCCGCGGTTGCCGGCTGGGAATTGTCCGACCGGAAATCTCCGAAATGCAGGCCCGGGCGATTTTCCAGGCCGCCGCTGCTGTCATGAAGCAGGGGATCAAGGTCAAGCCGGAAGTGATGATTCCATTGGTGGGCTTCAAGAAGGAACTCGACCTGCAAGTCGAGATCGTCCATCGCGTGGCCCGCGAAGTGATGAAGGAAACCGGCAAGAAGTTCCCCTACCACGTCGGAACGATGATCGAAATCCCCCGCGGTTGCTTGACCGCCGATGAGATCGCCGAGACAGCCGAGTTTTTCTCCTTCGGCACCAACGACCTGACTCAAACCGCACTCGGGATGAGCCGCGATGACTCCAACACTTTCCTGCCGCACTATCAGGAATTGGAAATCATCAAAGCCAACCCCTTTGCCTCGATCGATACCACCGGCGTCGGCCAGTTGATGCGGATAGGCGTCGACAAAGGTCGCAGCAAAAAGAGCGATCTGAAGATCGGCATCTGCGGCGAGCACGGTGGCGACCCCTCCAGCGTCGTCTTCTGTCATAATATCGGACTGGATTACGTCAGCTGCAGTCCCTTCCGCGTGCCGATCGCTCGGCTGGCGGCAGCCCAGGCAGCGCTCCGCAATCCGCGAAAGTAGCAAACCGTTGTCTGGACGAGGCTGCGGCGGTTGAGCCGCAGGCAGCCTGCGTCAGCAGCGATCGATTCTGATCAGGTGGGCGTTGCTTCCAGTAACGCCCACCTGTTTTTCTGAATCACCCGGGCGGCCCAATCACCCGGTTAGCCCAATCTCAAATTCGGCCGAGACCCCCCGACAAGACTGGCTCGAAAAATCCGGTCGGCTCAGGTTACTGGCTCGGCGGTGCTGAGTTGGCTGACTGCTGTTTCCTGCTCCTTAACCGCTTCCCCATCACCCTCACCTATTCGGAACGACCATGCCTGCACCCGAGATTCTGGCGCTTGAGAAGGAAGCCGAAAAGCTTCGGCAAGAAAAGAACTACTCCGCGGCGATCGAGAAGATCAACCAGGCCTTGGCAATCGATCCGGCGTTCGTGCGGGGACATCTTGCATTGGCAGTTCTGTATCACCACAGCGGTGACTATGCAGCCGCTTGCCGGCATGCGGAGCAGGCCTGTCAACTGGAACCCAACGACGTATTCAATTACGCCGCGTTGAGTGTCACCTATCAGCGGGCTTTTGAGGGCACCAGAGACCCGGCCTACATCCAGAAGGCGGAACTCGCCAAGGCTCGCAGCCACGGGTTCTAGGTTCACCGTTTTTTCTGCTCACTCTGTTTTATGCCGCATCGCAGCGAACGCGTCCGATTTTTGAATCAGCGCGGGGTCGACCTGGCCGGGATCATCGAATGGCCCCCAGGTGAGGCTCATCGCTTCGCCGTCTTCGCCCATTGCTTTACCTGCGGCAAAGACCTGAAAGCGATTGTTCGAATCAGCCGACACCTCGCGGCTCTCGGGACTGCCGTGCTGCGATTCGACTTCACCGGCCTGGGAGACAGTCGCGGGGACTTCAGTCAGACGACTTTTGAACACAATCAGGAAGACCTGCTG
>JAJTFE010000055.1:4429-15786 GCA_021298375.1 Blastopirellula sp.
TGCAAGCACCCGGCATCTGGCCGATTACCTCGCCCAAACCAATCCGGCTATCGAGCAATTGGGAGCGGGAGAGGTCGAGATCGGTGGACGCTCACATCTGATCCGCCGGGAAATGCTCTCGACGCTCCGTCAGACAGACTTGGGTGAGGTTCTCCGCGACCTGCGGTTGCCGCTGCTGATTTTCTTCTCGCCCCTGGATGAGACGCTCCCCTGGCGACATGGTCGAGAGATGTTTGAACTCGCGGGAGGGCCAACCAGCTTCATCACCCTCGACGGGGCCGATCACCTGCTGGTAAACCAGCCAGGCGATACCGAGTTTGTCGCCAGGATGATCGATGCCTGGTCCCGGCGCTTCTCGGACGTCTGACACAGCCCGCCGCGAACTGCCTGAGTTCGTTCAGCCAGCGCTCACCAGCCGCCCGCCTCTGCTTCAGCGATTTGCCCCGCCTCCCATCGCGGGTACTGGCGGCGGACCGGCGCCTCGAATCGGAGGCCGCGGGTCGCGGCTGGCAAGCTCTTCAAATTCCGGGTCGCCGCGGAGTGGCACAAATTCGGCGATATTCCGCAAGCCGCGAATCATCATCCCGTCATCGAAACACTTGGTCAACATCTCAACTGCCAGTCGCTTCTCGCCGATTGCCGTGTAGATTTCGGCGATCCTTTGACCCGCCAGAATCCGGAATCGACCGGTATCCTGAGCGCGGGAAAAACAGGCGATGGCCTTTTCGCCCAGCTTTCGAATTTCACCGTTCAGCTCGTCGATCCGCGCCGGGTCGGGAACAATCGCCCGGCTGGTCCGGTCGCGGTCATTGAGCAGTCTTCGGCCTTGTCGCCAGATGGAGTCGCCGAGCGAATACCAGGCGTAACCGTTGTAGGGATCGCGCTCGGTCATGGCGCGATAATGCTCTTCCGCTCCGTTCCAGTCCTGTCTGGTGTAAGCCTTGTCCGCTTCGGTCCGCTCACTGGAGAAGGCCGCGGCTTGGGCCGAGACCTCTGGACCAGTGAACAGCCCGCGGGCGAACCAGCCGACGATTCCCAGCCCGATCAGAAGGGCCACGCCAATGAGCTCTCGATAGTGATTGCGCCAGTCAAACATCAACATCCCCAGTCTTTGATTCAATCAGTCCATCCGGTATCGGGCGGAATACTGGCGGCGAAGTGCTCCCAACTTCAAACCGGCATTCCGAAGTCAGCCACTACTTGCCACCCCGCAGGCGCTGAAAATACTCTTTCGCCTGCTCGCGCTGCGCCCGAGGCAACTGCTGGTCTTCCAACGGATCCGTTTGCCGGTTGAGTTCGGACTTGATCAGCTCGCGAGCCTCCGCCGCACTGCTGCCGGGAAGGTTGGGACCATCCGCATCGCCCGTCGTCACCGTCTCGCCTTTCTGTATCCGCCCTTTGACTTTGGACCGGTAGTCACCAGTTTCATTTTCTTCCACCTCGCGTTTGCCATGCCCATTGCCTTCGCCTTGGACAAAATCCCTTTGGCTCCGTTTGCGGGATGGATTGTCTCCCGGGTTCTTACATCCGTTAATGCCGTCTTTACAGTCCTGCAGTTCCTGCTCAAGCTCTTGCAGTTGTTCGCCCATTTCCTGGTCGTTCTCCATCTGCTCCATTTGCTCGGCCAAATCCTCGAGCGCCTGCTGGGCCTGCTGCAGGTTTTCTTCGCCTTGGTTGGAGCCGCTTTTCTGTTCCGAAGATTGCTCGGACTGCCCCGGACCGGGGGAAGCCTTGGGAGCCTGTTGCTGGCCACCTGATTTGGACTGGTCCGACGGTTTCTGCTTCGACTCACCCGGTTGCTTTTGCCCGGGCTGAACCGCTTCGCCAGCCCGCTGGAGATTTTCAGCTGCCTTTCGCAATTGCTGCATCTGTCGCTCAACCGCCTCTCGCTGTTCGAGCTTGCGTTGCAAATCAGCCGCCTTCTGGAGGTTCCCTTCGGCCTGGGCCTGACGCATCTGAGCTTCCAAATCCCGTTTGGCTTGCTCGTGCTCCTTGACCAGCTTGTCAGCGGCTTCGGCCAGTTTCTTCAAGTCCTCGCCCAACCGCTGCCGCTCCTGTTCACTCAATTCCCCCGCCTTGATTTTGCGGGCCAATTCCTTGACCAGTTCCCGAGCTTGTTCGAAGTCGGAATCAGCGAGCGCCTGGGTCAGTTTTTCCATCGCTCCCTCTCCGGCCTGCTTGAGCTTCGCCAGGTTCTCCTTGAGCGCGTCGACGTCCCCCAATTCAGAGCGCTTTTGCTCCAGCTGTTCGCGCACGTCATTGATTTTAACTAGTGCCTCCTTCTTCAGTTCGGCGGCTCCGGCCGGGACAGCGTCAAGCTTGCGGGCCAGCGTTTCGAGATCCGCAGCAGCGTCTTTGAGTCCTTGCTCTTCCAATTGTTTGGCTTTTTCTTCGAGCGACTTTTTGGCGACTTCGACCGCCACTTCGATCGGCTTCTGCTCGTTAACCACAGGCGTCACCACGACCGGTTGAGGCGACGTTGCGTCAGGAATCAGGGCCAAGCCCGCGATCGCGGCGATTGGAAGAAGCAACCATGCCGCGCGTCGCTCCAATCGGATCGGAAAGTGATCGCGAACATCAATTCGAGCCGCCCGTTCAGCGGCATCCGCCAACAGGGCTCGTCCTGCATCCGAGTCCGCCGATTTCGCGTCCAGCGCCAACGCACTGCTCAATCGTTCCCGGAGCGAGTAACGCTGGTCAACCTCGACTGCGGCCTCGAGTCTGGTTGGGCGGCGGCGCCACAATTGGAATCCAGCCAACGCGACGCCGAGCAGCAGTCCGACGAGCAGCGAACCGGCATACCAGGCAGGCATCTCCAAGCCGGGCATCCAAGAGCGGAGTGACCAGAATTTGGGCGCGGGCCAGGCGGCGCCGACCAACGCGAGACCCGCAAAAAGTGCGGGGATAAACAGCTTCAGAAAGAGCGTCAAGTTCAGCCGCCGCTGCGCTGCGGCCACGACCTGTTCTATCTCCTGCATGCCAACGCCCTCGCTGATTGAACAGACAAACATCCCCACGACCTCGAGCGCCCCGCGCGAGTTCATGCAGCCAACGCGAACTGCTGGAGGCTCGACAGGGGGGGACGACCCACTTGATTATATGACCGGCCGGGCGGGTTCAGCCAGCGAAGACGCCCCCGGTTCCAGCCGCTCCTCAACCGCTTTTCCCGGCCAGTTAGTTCGTTTTTTATGGCTCATTCGGTAAAATCATCGCAGAAACACTGCTCCCCGGTGCCCGGGCAGGTTATTCAGCGCCTCCGCTGGCGGGTAGATCCAAGACTCGCCGAGACAATCACCACTCGCTTTTTCCGGTCCACAATGCTCCCCAGCCCCGCCGAACGTCCCCGAGCCGATATCGTCATCTACGACGGCGAATGCCAGTTCTGCTGCAGGCAGGTCGCACGCTTGGATTGGCTGGATCGCGGCGGTCGGCTCGCCTTCCTCTCACTGCACGATCCGGCTGTAGCGGCTCTCCTGCCGGGAATGTCCCACGAGGAGCTGATGAAGGAAATGCTGGTTCTCCCCGCCGCAGCTGCAAACCGTCAACCGCGCCCAGTCCATGGTGGCGCGGCCGCTGCCCGGTACCTCTCGCGCCGCCTCCCTCTGCTCTGGTGGCTCGCTCCGCTGCTCCATCTTCCTGGCTCACTGCCGCTGTGGAGTTGGGCTTATCATCTCGTCGCCCGCAACCGCTCTCGCTGGAACAAGGCGCGCGGGAAAGCGGACTGCGCAACCGGCAGCTGCGACCTGCACTTTCAAGCCCCCAAGCCCCGCTCCTGAGGCTTGGGCCTTACTCGAGCTGAGCCTGCCATTCGCTAGCAAACCGCGCTCCGTTTTGGGCGACCAGCGAAGCTGGGCAGCTTTCTGGATTTGAGCAGGCAAGGGGGGCTGCTGAATCCAATCCCTCAGGCCAAAAAAGATTGCGGGACGCCTGCAGGACGTTCCGAAAAAGAGTGTGAAGGTGCACTGGTCTTGTGCCAGCAATGCGCCCACTTTGCCTTTCCCTGCCCCGGCTTCAGGCCAGAGGAATCTTCCGCCCCATGACCTGCCTCGTTGAGATGACACGCATTCGCGCGATGATCGTCGTGCTCTGCGCGCTGCTCGGGTTGGGCTGGTGCGAATCGCTCGCTGCGCAAACGGTCAATCAGCGGCAGGCCAAAGAGGAAGCAATCAAGGCGATTCCGCTCGGATATCTCAATCCGGTGGCCCAGAAAAAGACTCTCGACGTTCTGGAAAAAACGACGCTTTACCGCCGCCTGCCAATCTCGGCGATTGAAGCCGACCCGGATTACTACCGCTTCCTCGTCCGCAACCCCGAAGTCATCGTCGAAATCTGGCGCTTGATGGGGGTGACCAAGATGGTTTGCGAGCGCACCGGTGAGTTTACCTATCGATGCGACGACAGTGCTGGGACCGTTTCCGAAGTCGAGCTGGTCTACGGAACCGAGGACCTGCACTTGTTCTGGGCAACGGGCACCTACTCCAACACCCTGAACAAAAAGCCGATCGACGGCGATTGCTTGATGCTGCTGCGCACCAGCTCCCGTCCGGGCCCCGGTGGGAAACCGACTGTTGAAAGCACGCTTGACGTGTTTTTGACGATCGACAACATGACGGCCAGCCTGGTTGCCAAAACGATCGCCCCAATGGTCGGCAAGACTGCCGATCACAACTTTGTTGAGTCGCTCAAGTTCGTCCAGAGGCTGAATGAGACCACCGGGAGAAACGGACCGGGAGTCCAGGGGATGGCCGACCGGCTGGAGGGTCTGACCGAACCCGTTCGCAATCAGTTCATCGAGATCGTAGACGTCGTTTACCAGCGAACTCAGCAAGCACTCTTCCAGAGCTCGTTGCTCATACCCGGGAGCAACTCCGGTAAATTCAGCGGCGTGGTTCCCGTTTCCGGACAGAGTCCGCTGCCCACATCTGTTGGAACTCCGGCCAGCTTGGTTCCTCCGGCCAATGCATCCCCGGCTCAACCGCTCAAGCAACCCCGTTGACCCACGGTGCCGAGGGCGTCCGGAGCGAGCTGGACGGAGTGGAAGCACCAGTGTGAGCGGACCCAGTGTCCGACCGCCTCAGGGGACCGTGTGGGTGCAGCTCACTGGCTGGCTCGCTACTCCCGACTGGCTGTCTCTTTTCTCCCGAACGGAGGCTGGGGACGATTGCACGGGCGCGGCGGGGGAACGAGCGCCGCGAACATCAGGCTATTATTCTTCCTGGGAACCGCCCGCGTCTGGGGGTGATTGTTGTTGGCCAGTATCCTCCGGCCCCAGTGCAACCAGCCGGCTGCCCTGATGGGCCCAGAGTCGGTCTCCATCCGAGAGCAGATTGCCAACGGGCGCCCCGATGGGCAGCGAGACGTGTACCTCAGCCTGCTTGTCGGCTCGGCCACCCTTACCCTCGAGTCCAAACTTCCAGACCGTGTCGTTGACGGGAATGTAGAGCCCCTCTGAAGTCAGGACGCCTTTGCCACCCGAGAGAGCTCCTCCGAACAGGTCATCGCCACCCCACAGCATCCGCCCTTCTCCGCGCAAGTCAAAGGCGATGATCGTCTGACGGCCTGCCGCGTAGAGTTTGTCATTGGCGATTCCGAGGATGTAGTCGAGCTTTTGCCCCAGCGGATTCATGTCGGTTTCCCAGATCAGCTGACCGGAATTGCGGTCAATCGCGAAAACGCGGTTGGCGTCAGACGCAAAGCAGATCATTTGCCGGCCATAGGGGATGATCACATCCTCACTCCAGCCGTCGAAGTCCATCCGGTTAATTTGATAGCCGATGTTCCGGAAGGTGTCGTTTTTGACTCCGGCCCGCTCGTATCGCTGGGCGAAGCGAATCGCTCCGGTGGCCGGGTCGAGGACGAAGACGACGCCCATACCGGTCGGCGCGAACAGGTCGCTGCCATCAATGGACAATTGAATCGGAGCCCAAGGTTCGGCCCCCGTATCGGGCTCGTCACAGAGGAACGTTTTCCAGAGCGTGCGTCCCTGACGCTTGAGGTCGAGCGCGTAGATGTTGATTGCACCACCCTGATTAACCGGGACCAGCAGGGCGTTGCCGAACTGAACGGGAGGACCCATGAAGCCACCGGACTGGAGGAACTCGGCTTCCTTGCCACCTTGGTCGGCAGGCGGCGGCTGGGGCGTTCCCGGGGCGTTCGCGGCGGGCAAGGTCCAAAGCAGGCGACCGGTGCTGACTTCATAGGCGCAGAGAAAATTGTTTCGCGTGCGGCGAAAGGTTGAATTCCAGGGAATTCCCTGGTTCTTTCCCATCCGATGGCTGACCGTGTCGGGGTGTTGCCCTTCGATCGTGCACAGCAGGTCGCCGTTGAGCGACATCTGGGAGTGAATTCGATCGCCGAAACTCAAGGTCTGACCAGTTGTTTCCGGTTTGCGCGATCTGCCGCCAGCCCGGCCGCCGTAGTTCATCCGGATCATCTGGCTCATCCGGGTCGCATCATCCGCCTCGTATGAATTCATCCACAGCGAGCGCCAGGCTGAGGTTTCGGCTAGTCCCGTGTTCCAGGCGGAAACATCGATGGGTGAGCGAAAAATCACCTTGCCGCCGGCCAGCAGCAGTTCGCCGGTTGGGCGCCACCCGAGTTCCTGCCACTTCTCAACCTGTGAGCGTTCGAGCGAATTGACCGTCTCCTCCATGGCTGCGGCCGAGACGTTGCCGAGGGTGCGGTCGGTGCGGTCACCAGCGTTATAAAGATCGTTCGGCTCGAGATAGCTTTGCCAAATCGCCCTCAAATCCTTGGCGAGGTAGTCCGCCGGAAGCGCCGGGCCGAGCTTGTAGTTTCGGAAATTGGCTGCCTGAGCGGCTTCGAATCCGGCCGACTCGCCGCTCTTGGCTTTGGCGAGCAAATCCCGCACCGCCTGAATCCGCTGGTCTGTGTTCGCCTCGTCGTAGTTCGTGCCTGTCAGCGTATCTTTGGCTCCTCCGAGGTCACCCATCAGGATTTGGCAGAGGGCCAATCGGGCAGCGACTTCGAGTCCGGGGATGGAGCTGTCGGGATGCTGCTTCTGGATCTTCTTCAGCAGCCGCAGAGCGCCGACAAAATCAAACCGGTCGAGCGCCTGGCAAGCGAGCGTAAACGCGGCGTCGTCCCCGACGCTGCTGACAAAGTACTTGCGAACCACCTCGTTCAGGGCCTGGGGGTCGTCAGGGCGGGCTGCCTGGGCAAGGATTTGCCGGGCCGCAGCGTCAGCCGTAATCCGATAAACCTGCAGGCCTTCGGGCGGAAGTCCGGCAAGTGTTTTTTCAACCTGTTCAATCATCGAGTAGTAGGTACGGCTATCGAGGGAGTAGAGCGTATCGCCACTTCGCTCCAGCACTGCCTGCCACAACTGACAGGCAACCGAGAAATTGCCATCCTGTTGATAACGCTCGGCCTTTTTCAGAATCGACTCGAGGTCGGGGTCGGTTTTCAGCGTGGCTCCGCCCGAAGCATTCTGTTCCTCATTCTCCTGCTCCTGGACGTCATCGATCAGGTCACCAGCGGGAATCGCCGGACGGATTCCGCGGATTACCTGCTGGGCCGCTCCCTCAGCCGTCAGGGCGAGCGCGGCCAACCCGAGTGCGAGCAGCCCGAGCATTGGCCGA
Organism: Blastopirellula sp.; assembly: GCA_021298375.1. Lineage (GTDB taxonomy): Bacteria > Planctomycetota > Planctomycetia > Pirellulales > Pirellulaceae > BJ22. The sequence goes on from JAJTFE010000055.1 coordinate 12,031, forward strand.
CGGCTGATGCTCTTCAGAAATTGGCCCACCGTTCCGCGAACCATGACTAGCGCCTTTTTCCAAACCACCATGCGAGAAACTGCTCTGTGCCGAGCACAATCAGCAGCAACCAGATCACTTGCGGCCACATTTCGGCCGAACGCCCTTCGGCACGTTCACCGAGCAATCCGGAAACCGGGAGCAGCTTGAATTTTTCGCCCCAGAAATCGGACTCCAGTTCGCTCGGGTTCAATCGCTCGAGCCGTCCCTCATCAGCCGGCACATTGGCCGCAAACAGGACGCTTTCAGCCTCTCCCGAGTTCCGCGTCAAACCGAGTTCGTAAAAACCGCGGCTCTCCAAATCGCTGAATTCGGCCGAGTAAATCACGCTTTTGGCCGCTTCCGGCGTCTCGTCGGCGGGCCGCGCCAAGACTTCCATCTTTTCATTCGCCGGATCGCGGAGCGTCACCCGATTCTGATAGGCCGAAAGATCGACCGGCCAGTCAATTCGCCCGCCAATTGCCAGTGAAGACGCTTGGTCGCCAGACCCGATCAGGTAATCGATCAAATCGAGCATCACCGGGACAAAGACCGCGTCCATTCCGGGAAAAACTGACCAGTCACCATCCGCCGGGATGGAGAACGCGATGACCTTCCCCTTGCCCCAGGCCCGATCGACCAACGCGGGGGAGCGATTCTCATCGCTCAGCCTCAAAGGGACGAGGACTTCGTTGCGGAGGGTCTCGCTCAGTCGCGAGGTCCACCAACTGAAGACGTCAACTTTTGCCAAACTGGCGGCATCGCTTTCGACCACGGTCCGCAAGGCCGGATGGACTTGGGGGTCAACTTCGAAGTTCACCCAACTGCTCATCGTGGGGTCGCCGGCGATCGCTTCCAGCTGCAGCGGGCAAAGCCCCTGCCCATCCCGATAGAAACTGGCATTAAAGGCTTCAGCCCGCACCTGATTGCCGGGCATGAAGACAACCGCTCCGCCATCCCGGGCCCATTGCTCCAGAACCTTGATTCGGTCACCCGAGATCTCATCCACATTGCAAAGGAAGATGACCTTGTAATCAGTCAGCGGGATCGTCTCCAAATCGGCGACCGTCACGACCCGCGTCTGCAAGCCGGTTCCAAAAATGTCGAGGTACCGCAGATAGTGGGTCTCGCTCCGCTGAGAGTCGGCCGAGGGATCGCCATCGACCAGGAGCACGGGAATGCCATTCAGAATTCGGGCAGCAAAGAACCGGCTGTCATCATCGAGCAACTGATTGAGCTGCGTTTGGTTGCCAACCAGCGACTGCCGGTCGAGTTCGACGCGGATGCGGTGGTTTTGCCAACCCTTGGTTTGACTGTCGCCGGCGTTCATCCGGTCCGGCTCCAAAGGACGGAACAGGTACCGGAACGTGACCGTCTCCTTGCCACCGGCCGGCAATTGCTCCAGAGTCTCGACGATGGGAGGCTGCTCGTCGATCTGCAGACTGATCTTCAGGTTGCTGATCGGTTCGCGGGCAAAGCTCGCTACGTCCACCTCAAAGCGGACGACCCGGTTGGCCACCAGCAGGTCTTCACTCCGGACATCGGCGATCCCCAGGTTTTGGTCGCTGGGACTGCCGATGTCGACGATCAGGCCTTGAGTCGCCTCCTTGCCCAGCTCCTGAACCAGTCGATTGGGTGCTGTTTCAGCCGTCTCGCCAGCTTCCGGAATCCAGTCCCGCCGCCGCAGGTCAGAGAGCAAATAGACGACCCGGCTGATGCTGTCTCGTTGCCCAGCCACATACTGCTTGACTTGAGCCAGCGAATTTCCGTAATCGGCCGCTCCATCGGATCCGTCGACCCCGTCGATGGCATCGAGGAGCGTGGGCAGCGTTCCGCGGGTGATTGGTTCGTTGGCCAGAATCGGCTGCTCGGTGTTGCTGGTGACAAACAGCGTCAGCCAATCGTCGCTGGCATCACCTTGAGCCAACTCGGTCAACAACTCCTTGAGTTTGTTCTTGGCCCCTTCGAGGGCTGGCAGGTTGTCCACGAGCACTTGCTGGCTGAGCGAATCATCCAGCAGCACGACTCGCTCAAACTGCTCTTTTTGTCCCAGCAGCGAGGTCATCGCCGAAGGGAGAAAGGGGCGCGCGAGCAGCAGCCCCAGCAGGAGCATGGCGAGACAACGGAGCGCCAGAATCAGGAAGTTTTCCAACTGCACCCGGCGTCGATTTTTCTTGTCCGCCTCGAGCAGAAAATCCATCGCCGCCCAGTCGACGATCTTGTACCGCCTCCGGTTGAGCAGGTGGATCAGGATTGGCACGCCAATGGCCAGCCCCCCCAATCCGAGCATCAAAGGATTCAACATCCAGCTAAACAATCGCGCGCTCCTCCCTAAAACCGGCCTGTCAGCCGCCGCCGCGAGCGGAGGCGGAAACTCAAATAACTCGACAAGGCCACATCGAGCGGCTTCGACGTGTCGAGCAGGACATAATCAATCCCCGCCCCGGCACAAATCCTGCGAACCTCGCCGTTGTGCCGCTCCAACGCCTCCAGGTAACTTTTCCGCAACGCCCTCGGCTCGGCGAGCAATTGAGCGTCGACTTCATATCCCTTGAAAAGCGTGTTCTCATCGAACGGAAAATTCAACTCATCCGAGTGCATCACCTGAAAGACGACCACTTCGTGCCGCCTCAGCCGAAACTGGCGCAACGACTTGGCCAAATCGTCCAGGGGCAACAGCAAATCGCTGAGCAGGATCACCATTCCGCGCTGGCGAATCTGTGCCGCCAGCCCGAGAAAGGCATCCGAAACCTCAGTCTGCTTGTCGCAGGTCGTTTGTTCCAACTCGTGGAACAACAGCTTCAGGTGCGATGGATGCGTGCTGGGCTTGAACTGCCGATCGATCTGATTGCTGAACGTGACCAAGCCAACCGCATCCTGCTGCTGCTGCATCAGGTAAGCCAAACTCGCGGTGGCCGTGGCGGCATAGTCGAACTTGCTCCAGCCGCTATCCGTCGCGCTATTGGCGTTCTTGCCGTACAGCATGCTCTTGGAGCGGTCGAGCAACAGATGGCACTTGAGGTTGGTCTCTTCCTCGAACTCCTTGATGTAGAGCCGGTCGGTCTTCGACCAGACCTTCCAGTCAATGTGCCGCAGATCATCGCCGGGGGTGTATTCCCGGTGGGCCGCGAATTCAACCGCAAAACCATGGTACGGGCTTTTGTGACCGCCCGTCATGAAGCCCTCGACTACCAGCCGGGCGCGCACGTCCAGTCGCTTGATCTTGTCCAGCGTCCGGGCGTCCAGATACTGGCCTTCACGGGAATCGGCAGTCGACATCGGCAGCAAGCCTCGAGGGCAAAAGAATCAGTTCAGCAAACCCAAGCCACCGGCTCCCGCAATCACGAGACACCGGTCGGACCAATCGCCACAGTCAGCCAGTCGCCCGCAGGGCGCCGGCACGCGAGCGACCGTCGCAACCCAAGAGCAGCCAGCTCTCAGGCTCCGGCAAAGGCCCGAGCCAGTTCCGGAACGACCTGGTCATTGGCACTTCGTTCCGGCAACTCGGCCATCAGCCGATCGATCACCACGTCTGAGGTGATCCCTTGTGACTCGGCGTTGAAATTGGTGATCACGCGATGCCGCAGGACCGGTCGGGCCACCGCCCGAATGGCGTCCGTGGTGACATGCCCGCGCCCTTCCAGCACGGCTCGAGCCTTTCCTCCGAGCAGCAGGTATTGCACACCGCGCGGCCCCGCTCCCCAGCTTACCGATTCCTTCACAAACGCCGGCGTATCC
>JAJTFE010000055.1:15811-25144 GCA_021298375.1 Blastopirellula sp.
CCAGGACCCGGGTCGCCCGCACCAGCCGCAGGGCGTAGTGAATCACATGCGGCGCAACCGGCACGCGCCGGACCAGATGCTGCAACGCCAAAATTTCGGCGTCGTTGAGCACCGGCTTGATCTCGGCCGAGTGCTGCGAGGTCGTCGAGGCGGCAATCAAATACTCTTCATCGTAGCTCGGGTACTTCACAAAGACCTTGAACATGAACCGGTCTTGCTGGGCTTCCGGCAGGGAGTAGGTTCCTTCCTGCTCAATCGGGTTTTGAGTCGCCAGCACAAAGAAGGGGGCCGGCAAGGGGTTGCGGACGCCGCCAATCGTGACCTGCTTCTCCTGCATCGCTTCGAGCAAAGCGGCTTGGGTTTTGGGGGGCGTCCGATTGATTTCATCCGCCAAAATGATGTTGGCGAAAATCGGGCCCTTGAGAAAGCGGAACTGACGAGTCCCCGAGGCCTTGTCTTCCTGAATGACTTCCGTCCCGACGATGTCGCTGGGCATCAAGTCGGGGGTGAACTGAATCCGATTGAACGACAGATTCAGGGTCCGGGCCAGCGTGCTGACCATCAAAGTCTTGGCCAGACCGGGAACACCCTCCAGAAGCACGTGGCCTTGGGCGAAAATCGCAATCATCAGCTGCTCGACCACCTCCTGCTGGCCAACGATGATTTTCCCCAGTTCGCCCCGAATCAAGCTGTAGGCGGCACTGAGCTTTTCCATCGCCTGAATGTCGTCTTTTTCCAATTCCTGGTTCCTGTTCGTATCGGGTCGATTCATGGATCGTTCTGCTTTCCTCTGTTTCTGAAACCAGCAGCCCATCCGGACCGCCTGCTGGAGCGCGTCGTAGCTACGTCCGCAATCACTCAATTCTAAGCGAACGGCGGCCCCTTTAGCCACCAATCAGGTCAAAAATCCGCTGCGTGCCGACGGTGGAAGCTACTCCTGGCCAGGACACTCAGCCAAAGGGGCCGTTCCGCGGCTGCCCCTGATCGTCGCTGCTGCTCACCGCAAGGCCGGGAAAAAACTCGGCTTATTTTTGCCTCTCTGCGGACAAACGCGCACAAAATTGTTCCCTCGGGGAAAAACTTGGGGCAGGACAGTCCGAGTAACTCCCAACCAGCACCCGCGGGGCCCCCCATCGCTCTTTCAGCAATGCTCCTGCAAAGCGGCTCGCGGCTGAGCCTCCCGCCGCGCAGCCCTCCCGTCCCGCCGCGCAGCCCTCACGTCCCGCAGCGCAGCCCTCCCGGCCAGTTTCTCAGTCTCTGCAGCAGGCATCGGGACGCATCGCCCCTTTTTTGCACGCCCGGGAACCTACAATGGGACGGCAGCCCCGCATGAGGACCAGCAGCAAATGTCCAATTCGAAATCTCAGACGCCCGTGGTCGGGTCTGTCGCCCAGCGGCCGTGGCAGGCCGCGGCTCTGAGCGGCGCCGTTCACCTCGGCTTGCTGCTCCTGTTCGCCTGGCTGTTTCGCCTGGCCGCGCCTGGTCAGACTTTGGAAGAGGGCCCCCGTCGCGTCTCGCTCGTTCTGACGGAGTCGAGTGACGACAGTGAGCTCCAAGCCCAGCCGATGCGGCTGCCCCCAGTCAAGTGCTGCCGAGCGAACCGGTTCCGCTGCCACCGGCACCCGCGAAGATCGAGCCCGCCCCGTTGCCAGCTCCGGGGCCGGCCACACTGATCGCGAGCGCCTCGGAGATGACCTCTGGCGTGAGGGGCGAGCAACCGAGCAACGAACTCTCCTCCGCAACGCTGGAGGCAATTGCCGCGGAGCAACGCGAGCTGGCCAATCGTCCTCCGCCCGCTCCACTGGCGACAACTTCCCTTTTTGGTTCCGGACCATTGAAAGGCCGAAAGTTCGTGTTTGTACTCGACCGATCGAAGAGCATGGGCACAGGCGGCCTGGATGTGCTCTCTACCGCTCAGGTCGAACTGTTTCAGGCCCTCGCTCCACTCGCTCCCGAGAACGAGTTTCAGATCGTGGCCTACCACCAGCAAACCGTCACCCTCAAGGAACGCAAACTGCTCCGGGCCAGCGAAGAGCACAAATCCGAGGTCAACGAATTCCTTCAGCGCCTCGTTCCCTTCGGCAGCACCGATCATGAGGCGGGACTGTATATGGCACTCGACCTGGACCCGGACACGATCATCCTGCTGACGGACGGCGACACACCGGAATTGAACGACGGCCAGATTCAGGCGATCGCCCGAGTGAGCAAAGGCCGGGCTGCCATCCACTGCATCCAGTTCGGCCTGACCAGTAATGAGCCGCCCGGCTCTTTCATGCGGAAGCTGGCCGCCAAGACGGGCGGCACCTACCGCTACGTCGACGTCAACCAGCTGCGGGACCAGAAACGGTAACTTCTCCCGTTCACGTTTCGAAAGCGATTCCACCAGTTCAGGCAGTCAACTTTTCCAGCAGCGCCGGGATCTCGGCGACGGATCGAACCGAGTGATCAGCGCCCGCTGCGCGAAACTCTTCGGCAATCACCCCGAGCTTGCGCGCCAGTTCTGCTGGCGGCAGAGCGGCAACTTCAGCCGCATCCAGTCCGAGAGAATTGCCAGTCATCGTCACGGCGATGGTGAGCATCCCGATTGCCTTTCCGGCCTCAATCCCGAGCGGGGTGTCATCGACCGCGATAGCGCGGCGAGGGTCGACAACTCCCAACTGTTCGAGGACTCTCCGATTCATGTCGGGAGCGGGCCGGCCGTGCTCGACCTCATCCGCGCAGACATTTACTTCCGGAGCGTAACCGGCTGCCGCAGCCAAAGGTTCGACAACGTTCATCAACGACCGGGCGTATCCGGTCGTTGCCCCGATCTTCAGCCCGAGTTCGCGCAAACGGGCGATCGCTTCGCGGACTCCCGGAATCAATGCAGTTCGGTCCCGCAAAATCTCGGTTTGCAGCGGCAGGAACTCCTCGTAGATGGCCGCCGTATCCGCAGCTGTGGGCCTGCCCCCATGCCGCCCCTGCCAGACCTCGCGGACCCGAGGCAATTCGAGCAACGCGGCAATGTGGTGATCTTTCGCCAATCCCATCGGCCCCCGCACCTCAGCCGTCGTCAAATCGACCCCCCGGCGACGAAACACTTCCAGAAACACTTCCAGCGGCGCGCGGCTGCCAAAGTCCACCGTTGTCCCGGCCCAGTCAAATACGATCGCGTCAAACCGCTCGCTCACTCGACTCATGCACCTGCCTCGCCTGGTTAAATCTCAATTCCGAAAAAACTGTTCCGCGATCCCCAGTGAAAGGGTCATTCCATTGCCACCCAATCCTGTTCGGAGCTTTACTCCCGGCAGCGGTTCGTGCTCCCAAAACAGGCCCGCCGGGTATTTCGCGTAGATTCCCTGCCAGGTCGCGGCCAACTCCCATGTCGGCAACTGCATCACCTTGGCCAATTCGCGCAGAATCAAGGCGTTGATTTCCTGTTTGTCAAACGGAGAAATCTCGGCATCGTATTCATGAGAATCGCCGAGAATAACCTCGCCCGCCTCGTTCTGTGATCCCATCACATGAATTCCATAGTGGTCCAGCTCGGGGGCCGTCGCCGCGAAGCGCGCTTTGACTTGCTCAAGAGCTGGACAGAATTCAAAAGCCCGATAATGACGCAACGTCAAGCCGCTGGCCAGATGCGGCCCCAACCGCCAGCCTGCTGGCTGGGCCACCGTCTTCAGCATCTGGAGTTTGCACAACCGAATGCCGGATTGAGCCAACTGCTCGGGAAACAGGGTTTGTATATCGGCACCGCTGCAAACAATCGCCCGGTCGACTTCCAGTCGGGAACCATTGGCCAAGCTGACTCGCAGCCCGCCACCTCCACGCGTTTCGATGCCAACCGCCGTTGCTCCAAAGTGGGCTCGAACTCGCGGTTGTTCGCGCAGCCAGTACCCCAATTGCCGGATCGCTGCCGGCGGGTCGACCGCCAACTCGGTTTCACTGAACAGCCCACCCTGAAGCCCAGCCGGGTTTGCCGCCGGCGAGAGCCGCTTGGTCTCAGGCCCAGTCAACATCCGACGGGGCAGCCCCTGCCGCGCACACTCGCTGGCATATTCCTCAAGCACAGCCAATTCATCTGCGTGGTGTGCCAGATGCAGGCTACCGCAGGGGTTGAGCCAAAAGCGGGCTGACCGGGAGACTTCCTGCCAGAGTTCCCGACTGCGAAGCGCCAGAGCGGTCGGTTCACCCAACGGTTGGCCAATTGGCCAGATCATCCCAAAATTTCGAATCGAAGCCCCTTGAGCCTGCTGGTCGCGTTCAATCCAATCAATCTGGTAACCGGCCCGTAAACCGGCCCAAGCGTGAGCCAAGCCAAAGACCCCGGCTCCAATTACCGCCAACCGCTGCGTCATCTGGCTCCTTCCTGTATTTGAACCACACACCCGAGTTCACTACCACTGCCAAAGCCGTGCAAGATCTGCCGTGCAAGCTGACACTGTTTTAATCAAGGCTGAATCGCGCGGGCAGGGCAGCAGGCTTTGAATGCACTGCTTTTTCACAATCCGCCAGCTTGAGGAACCGGCACTCAGCCCTCGAACTCGGCGACAGAACGATCTGGGAGGCTGCTCCAGCTTGATGATTTCTTAACGCAGCATTTTTTTGCAGCGGATAACCTGATTGACTTCAATCCGCCCGCCCGGTCACAAATGAAAATTCGGGCGCGCGGAGACGTCGCCATCCTGTGCAGCCTCCATTCCGGGCTCACGCCGCTTTCTGGAAACAATGACAACCTCGAGCAATTTCAAACCGCAAACCACCGACCGATCGGCGGAAACCGGTCATGGCTGGGCAATCGCCGCCTGGGCGATCACGGCTGCCTTCGGCTGCTACTTCTGCATGTATGCCTTTCGCAAGCCATTCACGGCCGCAGGCTTCAGCGGTACGCCGTACTGGGGTGTCGAGTACAAGATTTTGCTGGTCACTTCGCAGGTCCTCGGTTACACCTTGTCCAAGTTCATCGGCGTGCGCGTGATCGCCGAGATGTCACCGGAGCGCCGCGCTCGTGGCATCGTCTGGCTGGTGGGCTTAGCCCTGATCGCCCTGGTGCTGTTCGGTCTGACGCCACGTCCCTGGAATCTGATCTGCCTGTTCCTCAATGGACTCCCCTTGGGGATGGTCTTCGGACTGGTGATGGGCTTTCTCGAAGGTCGCAAGTTGACTGAGTTGCTGGTCGCCGGGCTGTGCGCCAGTTTTATTGTGGCGGATGGTGTCACCAAATCGGTCGGGACCTGGCTGCTCGGACGAGGTGTCTCCGAGGAATGGATGCCCGCGGCGGCTGGGGGCATCTTTCTGTTGCCGCTGGCCGGTTTCGTCTGGATGCTGACCCGAATCCCCGCGCCCAGCTCACAGGACCAGGCCGCCCGCAGTCCCCGCTACGCCATGAGTCATTCCGACCGCCGCTCGTTCCTTGTCCGTTATGCCCCGGGCATTTCGATGCTGGTGGTCATTTATCTGCTGGTGACCATTCTTCGCAGTTTGCGAGCCGACTTTCAGCCGGAAATCTGGAAACAACTGGGAGGAATTGCCGACTCTTCGGTTTTCACCCAAACCGAATTGTGGGTCGCCCTGGGTGTGTTGCTGATAAACGGGGGCAACGTGCTGATCGGCAACAACCGCTTGGCGTTTTACGCGGCGCTGCTGACATGCGGCCTCGGCTTCGGGCTGCTCGCATTCGCCCTGCTGGGACATCAAAGGGGCCTGCTGGGGGGTTATTCATTCATGACCCTGGTTGGGCTGGGGCTCTATCTGCCTTACGTTGCCTTTCACACTTCCATTTTCGAGCGCTTGGTCGCCCTGACTCGCGAACGGGCCAACATCGGGTTTCTGATGTATGTAGTCGACTCCTGTGGATATCTCGGTTACGTTGCGATCATGCTGGTCAAGAATTTCGGCAACTTTTCGGCTGACTTCCTGCAGCTGCTGATCTTCGCGAGCTGGGCCACCGTTGTCGTTTCGACCATGTGCCTGCTGGGGACCGCCGCCTACTTTTCCAACGTTCAACCTATCCCTGAACAGACACCAGCGGGAACAGCTCATCCTTCTCCGGAGCCTGAACAACCTTGAGTACCTCCACGGCTGCTGTTTTTAGCGGCGAAGCCAACCAGCTGGAATTGTGGGAGATCCCGCTTCCACAACTGCAAACCGGCGAGCTCCTGGTCGAGGTGCTCGGCTGTACGATTTGTCCCAGCGATCTGCACAGCATCAGCGGCAGGCGGCAGACTCCGGTCCCCTCGATTCTGGGTCATGAGATCGTCGGGCGAATCGTCGAGCTCGGCCCCAACACCACTCGATTTGATCTCCGGCACCAACCGTTAAGGGTCGGCGACCGAGTTGGCTGGGCGGTGATTGTCCATTGCGGCAACTGTTTTTATTGCCATCTGGGACTGACCCAGAAATGCCTCCACGCAACCAAGTACGGGCACAGCCGCTTTCGACCCGATCGGGAACTGCTCGGTGGATTCGCAGAACACTGCCTGCTTTTGCCTGAAACCCAAATCATCAAGCTTCCGGATGAGCTTCCCCTCGAATCCGCCTGCCCGGCTGGATGTGGTACCGCTACCGCCGCCGCTGCCATTGAACTGGCAGGCCAGTTAGCGGGCCTCGATCTGCTGATCTGCGGGGCGGGATTGCTGGGACTGACCCTCGCGGCCATGGCCCGCGTGGCCGGGGCCAACCAAATTGTCTGCCTCGACCCCAACCCCGCGCGAGCAGCTCGCTCACTGGAGTTCGGCGCTTCGACCGGCGTTCATCCCGATGAGTTGGTGGAGTGGCAACGGTCGGCGAACGGCGGGCATGGCTTTGACGTCGCTTGGGAAACCTCGGCCCAAACAGAAGCGTTTTGCTCAGCGCTAAGCGCCCTGCGGCAGGGCGGCCGCTTGATTGAACTCGGTGCCGTCTATCCCGTCCCTCCAACGCCTCTTGTTTTGGAACAATTGGTCCGGCGAAACCTCACCATTCAAGGCCAGCACAATTATTCTCCACGCCACCTGGTCAAGGCGATTGAGTTTCTGGAAGCCCACCACGGGCATTTTCCTTTTGCGTCTTTAGTCGGGGACTGGATCTCGCTGGGTGAACTCCCCGATTGGATTGAACGTTTGGGGTCAAATTCTGCGATTCGAATCGGTGTCCGGTCCCGCTCCTGAAGCTTTGCTGAAGCCTCGCTGCAGGTGTTCGCAGAACTTTGGCTTTCCGCCAAGAGTGGTGGGCCAAATCACCCTTTTTCGGCTAGACTGGCGAAAAACCCCCTCAGCACATGGAATTCCCATGCTTCCTCAACTCATCCGACAAGTGTCGCGCACGCTCATCCTGCTACTGCTCCCTGTTTTTCCGGCAGCAGCCCAAGAGACCCGTCCAGCCAAGCTCGGCTTCACCAATGGCTCGGCAATTCAGGTCGAGGTCCTGACTGCGGAATTGAACTGGCGCGATCTGGTGCCGGGCGCAGCCGCTGAGTTTCGGCAGATTCCTGTCAGCGAGATCGAGTTACTCCTGACCGCGCCGCAAGCCCGCACGCGACTGGTCAATACAATCAAGGAACTTGTCGAACAACTCGGCGACCCCGACTACCGTCGACGCGAAGCTGCCGAAACCGAACTGAAACAGCTGCCCAGCGATCAAGTCGCCGCCCTCCTGACGACCGCGACCAACAATCCCTCGGCCGAAGTCGCTGTCCGCGCCCGCCGTATCCTTTCCGGTCGCACTCCCAAGCCAGTCAATCCCGATCAGTTTGACTGGATCAAGCTGACCAACGGACAGATCCTCCGCGGTGATGCGGGAGAGTTCCAACTCTCGGTGCGGTTCCGGGGCCAAACGCTCAACTTCACCCGCGACCAAGTCAATGCCTTGAGCTTTGTCGCCACGACACCTCCGGCCACCGCCGCGAATGCGACCACCAGCCAACTCGTCGCCTGGGATGCCGCGCCTCAAGGCTTGCTCGAGCTCGATTTCGATCGGGACTTTGTCGGTCAGGACCGCGAGAATGCAACCAACGTGAACGAACAATACACCTTTCAAGGTGTCCGTTTCTCCAGTGAGATCCCGGGCAATATCGGGATTCGCACGATCCCCTTGGAATCCGAGAAGTTCGGCGTCGGCGTTCGCGGGGTCTGCGTCTTCGACCGCCGCAATCCGGAAACCGTCTCCATTTTTCGAGGCGTCACGCGGATGGAATTTTGCCAACCCGGCCTCCCCGGACTGGCCAGCGGCATTCGACAGCTCGGCCTCGTCGCCAGCACCATCGATTTTCCGCGCGACATTATCCTGCAGGCCTTCAACAGCGACGGACAACTGCTCGCTCAGGTCGAAGCCAACGAACCGAAGTTTGCCTACTTTGGTCTCCAGGCACCCGAACCGATTGCTCTCGTCCGCGTCCTCTCCAACCCCTACCTCCTGCAAGTCCAGCGCAAAGTCGATGAGACCTACCTGATCGATGGATTGAAGATTTCCACTCCCGAGAGAATCACGCCAGCCCACGCCGGCGAGCAGATGCTGACCACGCTGCGGTCGGGCGATTTGATTGTCGGCGGAAGCCTGAATTTCGGAGCGGACGGCAGCTGCAAGTTCAGCCACCCCGACTTGGGACTGTCGCTTGACTTGAATTCTGCCGAAATCGAGTCCATGGTGTTTGCGAAATCCGCTCCGGCCGAGCCCGACCCGAAGTCCAATCGCTGGTTTGCTCTGCTGGGCGACCGGAGTGTAATTGAGGTTCAGGTGGGTGATGAGTTCACCGTCAATCGGCTCGACAACCAGCCAATGGATGCCGCCCGGATCGTCGCGCTGTGGAGTCACCGCGATTTTCTGCGCTATCCACTCGGCGACGACCTCGGTTCCGGAAAGAGGACCTTGGTTTTTCCAACCTGCCGGATTGTCTGCGATCAATTGAAACTCTCAGCCACCGGCTACTCCTGGGCCGAGGGGAATCCACAAACGCTGCTCCAGCCCGTTCGGCTGCCGCAAACCAGCCGAGGCGAAGTCCCCGACGAAAACCCGGCGCCGCAGTTTAACCGGTTGGATTGGGTCGACCCGAAGGAGGCTCAAGTCCCCTCTATCTGGTTCGCTCCGCCGCCGGCCAGCAACCCGAAATTGGGTTTCGTCAGCCTCCGCAACGGCGAGCAGCTCTCCTTCGGTCCCGGCGCGGAGTTCCAGCTGCAATCCATCTCCCCCGATGCGGTCGTTTTAAAAAGTTCCAGTGGCCTGGAAGTCGGGCTGATTTGGCGAGAAATCTGGAGATTGAAGTTTTAAGGGGAAGAAAAGCAGGCCCCACGCCGGTTCGCCAACCAGTTGAGCTCTCAGCCGAACAGACTGGAGTGGTGAAGAGCGGTCCCTTTTCGATCGCCACCGTGCATC
>JAJTFE010000056.1 GCA_021298375.1 Blastopirellula sp.
TGGCTGGAGATCGATTCACTGGATGCAGCTCAGGAAACCGTCCGGGATGCCGTCGCCCTCGCCCAGCTGGAAGGCCTGCCCGGTCACGCGGCCAGTGCCGCGAGGAGATTGACCAGCGACGGACGCGGGGGTTATTAGGGAGACCCTCCCCAGCAGCGCGAGGACAGAACCCGCAACAAGCTCAATCGGCGAACAGGCAAAGGGATGGGAAGTCCGCGCTGAGCGGCTTACCTGAGTAACTTTTTTGTCTCGCTCGAGACTAATCCAGTGTGTTGACGATTTCGCCGCCTTGGATGGTCCCGAGGGCGCGCCAGACCTGGAGGTCGACGGAACCGGTAATCGATCGCGTCGAACCATCGAGCATTGTGATATTGACCAGATTACCCGTGTGATAGCTGCGGGCCGTGACTGCGGCGTAGCTGGGTTGGGTCAAACTGCGGCCTTCCTGACGGGAGTTGAAGTCGATGTTGTAGAGCTTTCCATTGAAGTTGTAGTTCACTCTGGTGTTAGGGGCGAAGCAGGTGGTGATCCCCTCGTGGTGGACACGACCGTCAGGCCACTCGGTGTGCCCGGTGTTGTCCTGAAGGTTAGGGCCCAACTTCCGGTCGCTCGCCACTGAGGGGGCCAAACCGTCAAAGGCGTTGGGGTCTGTGGGCGGCAGCGGGCCGGGATCGGAAGTGTTGCGGATGTAGGACGTAAACATTTTGACTTCGCTGGCACAGAGCGTGTTGGAAGTGCCGTCGGGAATATTGCTGACTCGGCTGTTGACATAAAACGGACCATCCGGGCGACGTGTCCCGGTGGGGTCGTAGACCAACCAAGTGCCCATGTTGAAACCATAGGTCTGGCCGTAAACGTAAGGTTGGCCTGAGCTATTCAACCGCACGGTGTCATTCACTTCGTCGGGACAGATATAGAGGGGAATCCGCAGGGTGGGAACACCCGTTGCCTGCTGAGCATCCCACGCCACCGCCAGGTTCACGATGTCATAGGCGTTACCGCCTTCGATGTAGGGAAGCAGTCGGCCATGAATCGACCAAGAGCCATTGTTTCCGGAAAAAGTGGTCCCGGGAACAATCTCGCAGCTGGGTGGAAGATACCGCCGGGCCGACATGTAGTTTTGAGCAGCCAAACCACACTGCCGGAGGTTGTTAAGGCAAGAGGTGCGGCGGGCAGCTTCGCGCACTCCCTGAATCGCTGGCATCAACAGGCCAATCAAGATTCCGATGATGGCGATCACGACGAGGAGTTCAATCAACGTGAAACCAAGTCGAGACACACTATTTCGAGAGCCGATAACCATAAGTCCCCCTGAGCAATTTGAGCTATCGCATTATCCCGCAGGAAGCTCGACTGTCCAATGGCTGAAACCATGAATTTTATCTCGTGTTCCTTTGACTTTTGAGGATTGGAAGCGAGGCGATTGAGCCGGAGTCACAGTTGAGGAGTCCGGGTGATTACCTCCAAAAGCCCGGTTCCCCACCCTCTGGCGGGGAACTGCCTGCCGTTTGAGAGCCGAGCGCGTTGAGCTTAAACTTTTGAAGCTTCATGCGGACAACTTTCAATGGGTATGGAAACGCCTTTCCGCGGTGGCAATTGAGGCTGTGAGTGGCCAGCACATACTGAGACAAACGAAAATCATCTGGGGGAGAGACCGGTTCGCATTCTCGGCTACGGCTTCGTTAGAGTTGACTCGCGCAACGCCCCTCGGGTAAACGCCCCTCAGGTAAACGCCCCTTGGTAACGGAGGCTAGACCATGCCCCGCATGCTCTCAGTGGCTATTAACGATTATCCCCAGGGTGACCGGCGACTGCGGGGTTGCCTGAATGATTCAGCGGCTTGGCTCGATTGGTTTGATCGGCGCGGCTGGCAAGTCGAGTCCCTGATTAACGAGCAGGCAACCGGAATCAGGATCGCAAAGGCGATTGAAAGGTTGATGAATGAATCCAGTCCCGGCGACCGCGTCGCCATCCACTTCTCGGGACATGGCTCACAGGTCCCCGACCTGACTGGTGATGAGCAGGATGGCTGGGATGAGTGCTACTGTCCCTGGGATGTAAGGACCAGCGGGCCGCTTCGCGATGACACCTTGTACCATCTGTTTCAGCAGCGGGCCGAAGACGTCAGGCTCTATGTGATCGCGGACTGCTGTCACAGCGGATCGCTGCATCGCGACTCTCAAGCCAACAGCATCCGGTATCTTCCGCTGGAGCGGAGCAACCCTCGAGTCGGCCAGAGAAGGGCGGCGGCGGCTGTTCGGACGGCAGGTTTGTTGCTTGCGGCTTGCGGCGAGGGGGAGCGGGCCCGGGAGATCACAATCGCCGGGCGTTCCCATGGACTCCTGACCCATCTCGCGCTCTTGACGCTGCGGGATTTGCCAAGCGAGGCAACCCATCGAACCTGGCTGGCCGCGATGCGCCAATCCGGTTACCAAACCATTCAACAACCCAGGTTAGTGGGCAGCGACAGGTTGCTGGATGAACCGGTGTTCGGTGGACTGTAACTTGGCCCCCGCGTGCGGTGCCACCATCCGATACGATTGATGCAAATCCTACAACCAGCTTGTGCGTATCCGCACAGCCGGACTGCCTTGGGAAAATTCATGCTCCGCCGGGTTGAGTCACCTAGGCTTTCAGAGTCAGGTTTTTTAACCGAATTATCTGAGCAGCAAACATGTTGGCAGTGATACGTGAGCTTTTGAGGGCACCGCGGCGCGGGATGACGAAATCCAAACTCCTGCGGCAGAGCGAGGGCGCAGCAGCGGTTGAGTATGCCGTGCTACTGGCTCTCTTGGTCGCGGGCATGCTGGCATCGATTCAAACGGTTGGAAGTCAAACCAATTCGCTGCTGCGATTGGTCAGCGGCAGTTTATTCTCATCGGGCCAGCAATCCGCGGGAGCTGCGGCGATGAGTCCGACATTACGCCCGCCTGGAGCCGTGCCAATGGTGCTCGCCCCGCCGGGCCCCGACAGTACAGGACTACCGTCAGCAGGCCCAAGTGGCGCCGCGCAGACAATGCGGGCCCCGAGTTCATTTGTGGAGGTTGGGAACTAGCAGCAATCCTCGGGTTACGGCAATTCGCTGAACTGCCGCACGGCAGGGCGGGAAATCAACTCCCGACAGCACCTGATGCGTGAAGGTCGAATTCAACGAAGCGTCTGGTGGGCATTTGGCCTGCTCGAGGTCGCCACCTCCCCATCCAATGAAACCCAAGATGACTCTCGCAACTGGCGAACCTGTACTCTCTCGATTGAAGACGCTGACTTCGCCCGGCCAGCTCAGACCCTTTTTGTTGCTGGGCCTGCTTGGCTTCTGTTTCTGGTCCTTCAGTCCGGTCCTGCCCTATGACCGGATTTGGTCTGATCTCATGCTGACTGTCCAGCAGAGGCCTACACCCGATCAACTGCTGGTCATTTCGATCACTCCGGAAGACGTGATTGAACATGGCACTGAGCGTTTAAGCCGCAAGTACATGGCTGAAACCTTGGAGGTGCTTGCTGCCTCAGGCGTGAAGCGGGTTCTGTTGGACTTCAATTTTGGCGGGGGACTGACCAAGGACGAGGAGTCCGCGCTGCGACTGGCAATGGAAAAACTGGGGCCCACACGCTTGGCGCTCGCCTTTGAGCCGGACCCCATCAACCGGACTCCCCAGTCGCTGTTGGCTTTCGCGCAGACTGTCAATCTCGCTTTGCATACCGACTCAGATGGGCGGATGCGCTCGGTTGTTGCCGAAGCTGGATTTGCCCCGAATCCATGTAATTGGCTGGCCCATGGGACCATCGTCGAGTCCTCCACACCGCTAGATCTTCGATTTGACAGCAGCCGCGTCCGGCAGCTCAGCCTGGCAGAACTCCATGGCGGGGCGGTGTCGGCCTTGGAGCTTCGGGACAACCTGGTGATCATTTCGCTCGACCGGCGGGTGACTCGGACACGGATTTATCTGCCTGTGGTAGGCGAAAGCAATCGCGGGACCATTTTGGCATTGGGCACCGCTTCCTCACTGAGTGGATACCAGCGCGAGTTGGAAAGCCTGGCAGGGGTCCAACTGCTTTTGTATCTGATCTCCTTGGCCTGTGGCTTCCTGATTGGTCTGCGGTCACCCAAGTTGTTTCAGGCGAGCATGACGAGTGTCGGACTAGCCGCACTGATATTTTTCCTGGCTCTTCAGTTCACGTTTAAGCTTGGCGTCCCCTCAAGACCTTTTTCATCCGTGTTCATCTCGGTGGTGGCCCTCAAGGTTGCTCTGGCGCATCGCTTGCGGGTCACAGAGCTCTTTCTCGGCTTGATGTCAGGAGTGCTGAGCCCGGAAGAGGTTTGGTTTTGGCGAATCTACGGAGACCGGGCTGCCCCAGCTCTGCTATTTGACGCAATGGGGCATCTGAAGAAGGCGAATCCCGCGGCTCTCGAACTGCTGAACCTGAGAGGGTTTGTCAACAACGGAACGACGCCCCTGATTGCGCAGCAGTTGATACCGTCATTAGGAACTCGGGTCAAACAAATCTCAACTCATTTCGGGAAAGCTCGAACTTGGGAGATTGAGTGGCCCTCGGCCAATTTGCCGCTCGCCCTTCTTACCGACATTACCGAGCGACATGAAGAGAAGCTGAACCTCCAGAAGCAATTGCAGACGGACCGGCTGACCGGCAGCCTGAACCGCTCTGGCTTTGAAGCTGAACTCCAGACCCAGGTCAACCGCGGAGAGGGAGCTTACGCGATTTACTTCCTCGACATGAATGGCTTCAAGGCAGTGAACGATCAATTGGGGCATGCTGCCGGGGATCGGCTGTTAAAGCGGGTCGCCGACCGGTTTCGAGCGATTCTCCCTCCGACGGACAGCCTCGCGAGATTCGGGGGAGACGAGTTCGCGATTCTCGTTGGACGCCAGTTGAGCAACCGGGAGGCCGAGGAGTTTCGAGAGCAGATTGAGGCAACGCTTGAGGAGCCGATGGAACTCGATGGCGCGTTGGTCAAAGTGGGCGTCGCCGCCGGCTTTGCGCTGCCTTGGAGCGGAGAGGAAGCCGGTACCGCCGTCATGGAACGGGCGGACCTGGAAATGTACCGCAGAAAGAATGAATTGAAGTCGACGTGCCAGGCAGCGGTCGCGGCAAACACTGTGGATGAGCCGAGCGGCCGAGTAACTTACGAGTAACTTACGAGTAACTTACGCGTAACTTGGCTGGCTGCGCCAAGACATGTGCCACCCCGGAGAGAGGGCTGGTCACGCGAGCTCCTGCAGGGCTTTCCGGATGTTCCCAACGCTATCAGACCAGTCCGAATTTTGGGAAAGGAGCGATGACCTGGGCCGAAAAAGATTAGCCGAAATGCCGCCCTTGGAAGACCGTCGTTCCTCAGGAACAAGCCTAAAAATCCACGGCCATCCGCATGCCGAAGCCATGGACCACACCGCTGCCAGCTGCAAAAGCGGGGACCAAGTCGACATCGCGGTAGGTCGCCATGTAGTTCCACTGGAACTTGAGATTCGGATTGAGGAACCAGTTCAAACCTAGCGTGCCATTGTGGGCCATACCACCGTTGAGACCGCTGTCGTTCAAATCGAGATAGTTGTACCGGAATCCGAGTTGCCAAGCTCCCCAGCCACAGTCGCCTTTGCGGCTGAAGGGGTGAGTCGGCTTCACGCGTTCGAAAACCCCGGTCTCCTTGCTGTAGCGATCGAAATCGTCAGTCAGGTAGCGGAGGACCTGAACGTAACCGCCGTTGTACTGGATGGTATTGCCGAGCGGATCACCCAGCGCGGTTCGAGCATCATTAAAGAAACTGAACAGGTATTCGCTCTGCAGGGTCCACGGTCCGCGAACCATTACGAATTCACTGTTGAGCCACTGCATATCATCACCGAACAGATTGATCCCGTTGACCACCGGCCAATCCTGGGAAAGCCCCGTCCGAACGGCATCGCGAGTCCGAAACGTTTGAATCCGTCCAGCGACTCCAGCTTGGCTGACAGCCGTAGCCTGCCGGACAGAAAAGCCAAAATGAGTCAGCGATCGCCCTTCGTCGCAGTATTGCAATAAGCGGGTTACTCGGGCCACCACGCTGTAGTCGCCATCGCCCGTGTTAAAGGCAAATACGCTGTTGACCGGCTTGAACACTCCATATTGCAGCACACCGAGGTCGTCGGCGCCCCAATTCCTCGTGACTTGAATCCCCGGGGTGAAGCCGTTGAACACACCACCGTAGAAGGTGTCTTGGTTATAAGATCGCTCCATGAAGGGTAAGAAGCGGCTACTGACAAGGTGCTCGAAGCCAATCGCTTCCTTCTGATTACCGATACGAATTTTCCCGAAGCGGGGCACGTCTTTAAATTGCACCCAGAGGTCGGTGGGCGCGGTAACTGACTCATCGAAGAAGCCGGGATTGACCCCGGTTATCGGTTGGTTTCGCACTCGGACCGAGTTGACGAAGTCGAATTCGGCTGCCCAGTCAATGAACTCGAACATGGTCCCGTCGACCCGCAGGCGGGCTCGGCGAAAATCGATTCCATCACCGTAGGGAACATTGATATTCTGGTTCACGTTGAGAGGTGTTCCAAACCAACCCGTGTCGAGCTGGTAGCGCCCGCCGACATGCAATCGAAACTGTTTGTCAGCTGACTGGACCTCGAGACCGTTGTTCCACTTGGCGGACATCTTCAGCGGGTCTTCCGCTGCGGGTGGCTTAGCCTCTTCCAGCGTCAAATTGGTGGGCTGGTACCCCGGCGCCACCTCAATCAGTGGAGCTTCGCTGGTCGAGGCGGGGATTGCCGACCAATTCATGGCACCCGTTGGGCTCGTGCCGGCTGGCTGGTCGGTGAGGTTCGCCCCTGCCGGCTGAAGCACCTGGGCGTGCAGAGAACTGTTGAGCCCCAAACACAGGGCGAGCAACCAAGCGGCGAACAACAGGCCGAACAAGACCAGCCGATTCATAGGACTTCCCCAAGCCGGATCGAAACTGCTTGCCGAGGAAAGTTATCCGTCCAACAACGGCGTCAACTTCGATGGTCAAGCAAAATTTAGCTATTAGCGTGACTTGTTCAATAAACCGGTTCCTTCCGGTCAGGAGGAATATTTTGATTAAGAATTTCTTGCTCAAAAAAGCCCGCTTGCTAGCAGCTGGGGGCGTTCAATTACTCAGGAAGAGGGGTAGCGGAGCACGAGGAGACCGGAGGTGCGTGTCGGGGCGAAGGAGTCTGCACAACTTGAAAGTCAAAGCTGCCGAACTCGACTCGCCCTAAAAATCTGCCGGAGCGTCCGGCCGGTGGAACGATTGGAGTCGCGGGCAACTGCCCGCTCGGTCTGCGCGAAACGCGCTTGGTGTTTAAGTCGGTTTGGAATCGGGGAGCAGAAGTGAGTTCGCCACTGATTGGAGCGGGTTGAGTTCGTGGGCTGGGACGCCCAACGCGACCGCGAATCTCGGGTCAGGTCGCTGCTCCAACCGACCCCGGCCCGATCGCGGGCTGCCTCTTCAGTTCAGCCAATGGTGTTTCAGGCTGCTCCGCGCGTTTCGCTGGGGAGCGGGGATGGGGCGGGCAAATCGCCAGGTTTGGGGCGTGACCTGACTGGTTTTCCCTGCGGTTGATACAATCGGAGGCCCGGTTTGGGTGCCTCAAAACTCTCCATTTTCACCGTTAGCGACGATGATTGCTTCAACCAACACTGCGGCTTGGGCTGGACTTCCTCCGGATATTTCTGAACGTGCCGTGAAGCTGGCGGCGGAACTGCTGCGGGCCTCGCGGGCTCGAGAGACGTCTGCCGAGCGGGCTCATTCAGCCCAGATGGCCCGGATGATGCAGGACGAGGCGGGCAAGAAGTTCACGATCATCATGACCGATCAGATTCTGAAGATTGAGCAGCCTGATCGGGCGGCCCAGCGGCTGCAGGGGTTGGTCGACCGGTTTGGCTATCCGAAGTTTCTCAAAGGCTGGGACCGCACCAAGCTTTGGGCGGGGAATCTCGCGGCCAGTCTCGCCCCCGGCTTTGTCATGCCGCAAATCAATCAGCAGGTTCGCAAACAGTCTTCGAACGTAATCATTTCGGCGGAACCGGCGAAGTTTGCCAACTACTTCCGCCAGCGATCGGCCCAGGGGATCCGGGTGAACTTCAATCAGCTCGGCGAGGCGGTCCTCGGCGATCATGAGGCCGATCGTCGCTGGAAGTTTTACCTCGACAAGCTGAGCGACTCGGAAGTGACCTACGTTTCGGTCAAACTCAGCTCGATTGTCAGCCAAATCAGCATGACCGGTTATCGGCAGACGCTTGAGACGATCAAGCAGCGGCTGCGGGAGGTCTATCGGGCAGCGCAGAAAAACCGCAGCGGCCAGGCGAAATTCGTCAACCTCGACATGGAAGAGTATCGTGATCTGCATATGACGGTGGACGTATTTCGGGAGGTGCTCGACGAGCCGGAATTTGAGAAGTACGAAGCGGGGATTGTGCTGCAGGCATATCTTCCCGACTCATATGCCGTGCAGCAGGAGTTGACCGAGTGGGCGCGACAAAGGCACGCGCGGACCGGCGCGGGCATCAAGATTCGTCTGGTGAAAGGCGCCAATCTCGCGATGGAGCAGGTTGAGGCGGCACTGCGGGGCTGGCCTCAGGCTCCTTATCACGACAAGCCGGCGGTCGACGCCAACTTCAAGCGAATGCTGGAGTTCGGCTCAAGACCGGAGAACGCCGCGGTTGTCCGGCTGGGGGTCGCCAGCCACAATCTGTTCGATGTGGCTCATACCATGCTGGTGAGAGAGGCGCGGGGGGTCGGAGATCGAGTCGAGTTTGAAATGCTCGAAGGGATGGCCAACGCCCAAGCCTTGGAGGTAACCTCGCGGGTTGGCGGGCTCACGATTTACACGCCGGCCGTGCTGGATCACGAGTTCGAGGCAGCCGTTGCCTACCTGGTTCGACGATTGGACGAGAACACGGCTCCGGGAAGTTTCCTCGGCGCATTATTTGGTTTGGAGGAGGGAAGTCCAGCGTGGAATGCCCAAAAGGAAGCGTTCCTCAAGGCTTGCAAACTGGCTCGCGACCCGCAGTTGCAAGCCAAACCAAACCGGACGCAGAACCGCTTGACCGAGCGGCCCGAAGCGAAGCACGCCGACGAACCATTCGACAACGAGCCAGACACTGACTTTGCGCTGCCGGCCAATCGCCAATGGGCAGCCGAGATCATTGAACGCTGGAAGTCCAAGCAGATTGCTCCGCTGGAACTGTGGATTGGCAATGCCAAGCAGACTCGGGAACTGACCGGCAAGGGGAAGGACCCCTCGCGGCCCGGTGTGGTTGCCTACCAGTATGCCGAGGCGAATCCGCAGGATGTCGATTCGGCCTTGCGCGTAGCGGTCGAGGCTCAGCCGGGTTGGGAAAAGCTGGGAATTGCTGGCCGGGCAAAAGTGCTGCGCGAGGTCGCCGCCGAGTTCGCCCGGCAGCGGGGCGAAACGATTGGCGCCATGGTCCTTGATGCGGGCAAGGCAATTGGGGAGGGCGATGTCGAAGTCAGCGAGGCGATTGACTTTGCCAACTACTACGCCCAGTCGCTGGATGAGCCCGGTTGGTTGGATGGCTCTCGGATGCGGGCTCGCGGGGTGGTCGTGGTGACTCCTCCCTGGAACTTCCCTTATGCGATTCCGGCGGGGGGCTGTCTGGCCGCCTTGATGGCCGGCAACACGGTTATCCTCAAGCCCTCGCGCGAGTCGGTCTTGACGGCTTGGATGCTCGCCAGCCAGTTTTGGGCCGCGGGGGTGCCACGTGAAGTCTTGCAGTTCCTCCCGATTGGCGATCGGGCGGCAGGCAAGGCACTCGTGACTGATTCGCGAACGGCGGCAGTGATTCTGACAGAAAGTTTTGACACGGCCAGGAATTTCCAGTCGTGGCGGCCAGACCTCCCGCTGTTCGCCGAGACCAGCGGCAAGAATGCGATGATTGTGACCGTCAATGCCGATGTCGACCTGGCGATCAAAGATATGGTTCGCGGCGCGTTTGGGCACTCCGGCCAGAAATGCAGCGCGACCAGTCTGGCTTTGGTCGAGAAGAGCATCTACCAGAGTGAAAAGTTCCGGCAGCAACTGAAGGATGCGGCCCGGAGTCTGATCGCCGGAGGTTCGTGGAACGCCTCTGCGATTGCCACGCCAGTCATTCGCGAGCCGGATGAGAACCTCCGCCGCGGCCTGACTCAACTCGACCCCGGCGAAGAGTGGCTGCTCGAACCGAGGATGCTTGAGAACAACCCCTGCCTTTGGTCGCCGGGGATCAAACTCGGGGTCAAGCCGGGCAGCTGGTATCATCGCACGGAGTGCTTCGGGCCGGTTTTGGGGCTGATTTGCGTGGAGAGCTTTGAAGAAGCTCTCCGCATTCAAAACAGCAACGAGTTTGGACTGACCGGTGGATTGCACTCGCTCGACCCCAAGGAAATTGCAACTTGGCGGGAAAAAGTCGAGGTCGGCAATGCCTACATCAATCGCGGCATGACCGGAGCGATCGTGCGTCGCCAACCGTTCGGTGGCTGGAAGCACTCCTGCGTCGGTCCCGGAGCGAAAGCGGGCGGCCCGAACTATGTCGCCACGCTGGCTCAATGGGAGCCGCAGGGTTTACCCCGTTTGGGAAACAACCCCAGTCCCGATTTGGTCGGCGAGTTTTCCAAGTGGGAGCGAATTGTGACTTCACCCGCCGACCAGGAGGCTCTGGCTGCCAGTGCGAGCAGTTACGGACATTGGTGGAAGACGCACTTCAACCTGGAACACGATCCTTCGCAGGTGCATGGAGAGACGAATCACTTTCGATATCGTCCGAGACCGTGGCATATTCTGCGGCTGAGTCACCTGCAGGATCCACGGGTGCCACTGGCAGTGGCTCAAGTGGCGTTGGCTTGCAAAGTTTGCAGAGTGCCCTTGAGTTTGAGCCTGCCGCGGTCGGCAACCAGCGGAGCGCCGAGTTGGTGGTCGGAACTGGGCAGCGGTTTCGGCTTGGATATCCGCGAAGAGAGCCACACGGAATTCTGCCAGCGACTGGGCTCGATGCGCGATGGAACAGTTCGCGTCCTGGAGCCACGGGCCGGGGAGGTCTTCGCTCCCGCCGAAATCGGCAACATTCACGTGTTTGCGGGCTTGCCGCTGGCCAATGGGCGACTGGAACTACTCAGCTATCTTCGCGAGCAATCCATCTCGCAGACGATTCACCGCTATGGGAACGTGCTGGAGTGAGTGGCAGGACCTGGGGTGCGGGGTTGCTAGTTGTCAGTAGACAGTAGCTGACCACAAGGGCCAGCTGGCAACCCTGCCTGGATGAGACGGATCACAAGCCCCGCAGACCTCGCCCAGTCTCG
>JAJTFE010000057.1 GCA_021298375.1 Blastopirellula sp.
AGTCTGCCTATTTGATGGCGATTGCCTGTTGCAAAGGGCGGAGGACTTGGTCGATCACGTGGTTGTCCATGATTTGGCCCGCGATCCCATACAATTCTTCCAGCACGCTGACGAAAGTCTGATCGTTATCAAGGCTGCCAAAGCGACGGACGGTTAGAAATACGCTCAGTTGTTCTTCCTGAAACTCTCCCGTGCGGATGTGATAAGCCGAGGTCCGAGGCTCGATATGCAGCCGGCATTGCAGGCGGCAGCTCTCATCGACGGCAAACGTGATTGAGGGGTCGTTGGCGAGCACCTTGACGCCGGGTCTTTCAAGCAAGCCCTCAAAGGCCGGCGGCAAGCCCAAGGTTTCGGCCACCAGCAGGTTGTGATTTCCCCGGTACAGATAGTGGAACCCGAAGATCAGATTCAGCGTTTCGCAATCGAGCGGGCTGACGCCGAGGGCGTAAGGGACCAGTTCGAGCACAAATGACTGCTGCTCACGAGCTGTTTCGAGAGTGGGCGGATTGACGTAACCGGTTCCAATTCGCTTGAAGTCAACGGATGCCCAACGATAGGAGTCCTGGTCCTTGTCTTCTTCCAGGATCGCTTCAGCCTTTTCGCGGGTGTAAAAGTTCCGCATCGACGGATACTGTTTCTTGATCCGCTCGAAAAAATGCAACAGGGTTTCCCGATTGTTGGGAAGTTCCAGTTCGGTTCCCAGGCTGACGCTAACGTGAAAGTCATCCGAGAAGGTACCGTAATGCTGCATGGATTCCTCAAGGTAAAAGCGCAACCGCTCAGCGACGCCCAAAACTTTCCGGCGACGCCAGATATTCCCAGCGACTCGAATTGTTAGTTGATGCCGGCGGGGTCCAAAAACAAGACCTTCCACCCGACGAAATCGGCAGGGGACGGCTGCTGCGATTGCCGACACCGCTCGACTAATTCGCCGCGGGAACAAACTCAGTAGAGCCTGAGAGCTAGTATAGCCGGATTGGATTTTGCGAACAGGAACCAGTGCGCAGCCGGGGACGCAATCAGCGGCGAGGGAGTGATTTCTCGAACGGTCCAGATTGGACACTTGCCGCAAAAAGACAGGTTGGCCCGCGGTGCAGAAGCGGAAAACTGGCGGTCGCTTTGCCTGGCCCGACAACAGTTGGCGTCTATTTGGGAGCAGCCAGCCGGGGCCTGAATTGGCGCCCGGTGAGGGGAAAGCGGACTCTGATCAGTTAGAATTATTCAGCACTGCAGCAGAATTTGAACCGCGACTTGGGCCACGAAGTATGAAGAGGAACGCGACGTGATCGGTGGAAAGAAATTGAAGCAAGTGGCGAAAGCCGAATCGCTCCCCAAGGGGATCGTGTTCGAATCCGATTTGGGCTGGATGGCGATTCTGGTGCGGGATGGAAAAATCGCTCGGCTTCAATTTGGGCATCCCTCGGCGGCAGCAGCCAAACGCGCGCTGGTCTCGGCTGACTCAGCCCAGCGACTGCCGCTGGCTTGGGAGCAACCGGATCGGCTGGCGCGGGGCTGGATTCGGGAATTGCAGAATTACGCTGCGGGCAAGCCTGCGCGCTTGGCTGAGTTGCCGCTCGATGAGGCGGGAATGACCCCGTTCCAGCTGGCGGTTCGAGCGGGATGTCGGAGGGTAAAACGAGGCGAAGTGATGACGTATGGCGAGTTGGCTCGCAAAGTCGGCCATCCCGGCGCGGCGCGGGCGGTAGGAAGTGTAATGAGCCGCAATCCGACACCCCTGATCGTACCGTGCCATCGCGTTCTGGGGACCAGTGGCCTGGGGGGATACTCGGCGCCGCAAGGGCTCTCAATGAAGCTCCATCTGCTCAATCTCGAGGGCGCGATTGAGCATTTCGACTGCGATTGCGAGCATTGTTAGCTGCCGCGACAGCGGGGCGGTGCTGCGCCAGCCAGGCGAGTGAAAACGCCGAGCAGAGTACGTGTTCAATGAGAACTGAAATTGAGCACCTGGCGAGCATTGAGCACCGGGCGAGCATTGAGCACCGGGCGAGCATAGCGTCGGGCGGGGAGGCACTGGTTGGTGCAGAGCGGTTCGCTCCATCGAAACTTCGCGGCAGCTGAGAACGATTGAGGGCTCAACCGAAAAACTCGTCGATATTGTCGACTTCCTGAGCTTGGGGCAGGTCGCCAATTTCACCGAGCCCGAACAATTTGAGAAACCGATCGGTAGTGATGTAGAGCCGGTCGCGGCTGGTCTCGCTTTGCGGATCGATCGCCAGCAATTGTCGTTCTGAGAGTTGAGACAAGATGGCTCCGCTGGGGCGTTGACGAACCTTGTCAATTTGGCTCCGCGAGATGGGCTGGTTGTAGGCGACGACGGCCAGCACTTCGACGGCCTGCTGGGTTAATTGAGCCGAGCGAACCTCGCCGTAAAAGGCATTCCGGACGGAATTCAGTTCCTCGACCAGCGCGAGTTGGTAAGCCTTTTCATTTTGGATGATCCGGTAAGCTGCGCCCTGGGCGGCGTATTGCTCATTCAATTGCGAGACGAGGCCCGCGATTTCTTTGGGGCTGATATCCCGCATCATGCTGGCCAATTGGCGGGCAGTCAGAGGGAGGTCGGGCGGCGAGCCGACGAAGAGAATGGCCTCCAGGACCGATGTTTCCGAGATGCGACAGGGGGCGTCATCGCGACGATCGTCCAGCTCCACGGGATCGAGCAATTCGCCAGCCACGAGCTCGAGGTCATCCTCGTCAGAAGCGTCCGCATTGTCGTTCGCGATGCGGGCTGGCGATTCGGCTTCGGCAGAGGTGGGCCCGGAAACCGCTGCGTGATTTCCTCCCTGTGCACGGATCACCTTGGCGTAGGCCTGGCTGAGTTGCTCGAGAGAGAATTCGGGCTCGTCACCGGCGGGAGACGGTTCGGCCGGAGTAGGCGGCAGGTCATCGGTCGCTGCGTCATGCTTCACGGAGCGAGGCGGTTTGGGGCGGGTCATGGCGCCACCTGCACGTACTGGTTCAGGCGTGCTGAGCGAGCTTGTTCCTGACAAAGCAGGATGGCGTCTCGGGCCAACGCTCCGGAAAGCAGGGGAGAGGGACGATTACCCAAAATGGCATCCCGCACTTCATGGATCTCCGCCACGAATCCATCGACCGGATCGAACGGAGCGAGCGGAGGACGCAGAACTTGCCCGGCGCGGTCAATCAATTTCACCGGCATGCTCTCGCCCTGCTCGGCGAAACCGGCAAATTCAAACTGCAGCGTCGCCTCCTCCAGGTGTATTTCGAAGCCATGCGTGAACGGACGACCGGGCTGGTTGGTCACGCCCATCACGCTCGAGACGACGACCTGGGGATCGGCGAAATCGTAAACGGTGTGAGCGTACGCTACGGTCTCACCCCGGAATCGACCGCGGCAAAAAAGTCCGCGAGGCATCCCGAACAAAAGCCGAATCAGGTGAGCATCATGCACATGCAAGTCGACCAGCGGACCACCGACCCGCGCCGGATCGTAAAAATCCGGAATCCAGTCGGGATTCGAAATCACGCGCTTGAAGGTACCTCCGAGCAGTTTCCCGTACTTGCCGGAAGAAATCTGTTCGCGGGCCCAGGCATACTCGGGGAAGTAGGGCAGAACCTGGCCCACGATGAGCTGCACGCCATTTTGACGGCACGCGTCGAGAATCCGATCGCAGCCCGCGGCATCCAGCGCCAGCGGCTTTTCGCAGAAGACATGCTTGCCCGCCTCGGCTGCGGCAACTGCGGCGGAAACGTGCTGGTCAGGGGGAAGGCAGATGTCGACGCAATCGAGGTCAGCCGACTCCAGCAGCTCGCTGAGCTCACTGCAAGCGCGAATGCCGGTCAGATCGACTTGCTCGCCAGGGGGGCCGAAGTTCCCGCGAATGTTCCGCCAGTCGCCACTCCGTTTGGCCGGGTCGCGGGAGCAAAGGCAACTGACCCCAATCCCGCTGGCCCGCTGGTAAGCCAACCAATGAATCCACCCCATGAATCCGATTCCGACGATCCCAACGCGAAGCATGCCTGCAGCCCAGAAAAAGAAAGGTAAGAAGCGGTTCCCGGTCGTTGCTCGGGCCATCGACCGCAGCCCGCCCATCGAGCGATGTTCCCGTTTCAGTAATCGGCGTTATACCCTGAGGTGAGGCTCGCAATACAGACCGCCAGCCAACCAAATTACAGCCAACCAAGTCACAGCCAACCAAGTCACAGCGATCAAGGCTGGCCGGGGTGAGGTTGTCCCCGTGGAGACGATTGGCCTGCGGGAGCCAAGTCCGCGGTGACAGGTTGCTGGCCCGAGTCATCGCTCACGCGAACCCCCGAATTTCCGCGAGGGCGGCGGGGTCCCAAAGGCGGCAGTTCCAGATTGCAACGAGCCAGCTGGTCCAAGCAACCGTTGCAAACTGGGGCTGTTCGTGGCAGCCCAACGGCGCAACACCTATAATGCTACCGGGGCAGGATTCCAGATCGCAAGCCGCCCTGCGGGCCGAGAGTCGGGGGCCGGTCACTCTCTCGGTTAGTTTGTCGGAATTGGGCCCGTTCAGCTTGTTGATCTTGGGAAAGGATTGATTCATCCATGCCTGTCGAAATGAAATTGGCGAAGATCATCATCAGCGAGATTAACGAGAACCAGGTGGTCTTTTTGCGAGAAGTGGATGGCGTCCGCCAGTTTCCGATTTTGATCGGGATTTACGAGGCGACCAGCATTGACCGGCGAGTCAAGGATTTTCCCCGCATCCGGCCGTTGACGCACGATCTGCTGGTCAACACAGTCGAAGCGCTGGGCGGCGAGTTTGACAGCGTGATTATCAGCGAGTTGAAGCAGCAGACTTATTTTGCCAAGCTGCGGATCAAGCAAGACGGCGAATTGGTGGAAGTCGATTGCCGTCCCTCGGATGCGATCGCGATTGCGGTCACCTGCAATCCACACTTGCCAATCTTTGTGGCTGAAGAGGTGATCGACGAGGCCTTGATGCCTGATTCCGGCCAACTGTAGTCGCGGCGGGCGGGAAGCTGCGGCTCTAGGAATTTTCGCGTGCGAGTCTCATCGATTTGCCTCGCCATCCCGGTGCCGCGCCATCCTAGTGCCGCGCCATCCCGGTGCTGCGCCGCAGACTCTGAGTCGGTTCCTCGCTTCGGGCCCGGGCAGGCGAAGCGGGAAGATTGTGGTTCAATTCCGGGAAATTCTTGAGCGGTTGGTCGCCGCAAGGCACTCCCCGTGGCGGGGGTGCGGAAAGCCCCATAATATCAGTTTGGAATCTGTGCGGGATATTCCGGCTTTGCGGGCCCGTTGGAAACGGCTTGATGGCTCACTGGATAAAGTGAGCTGCCGTTTCGTTACTGGGGTTTAAGTTTATGCGGAGCCCTCTGGCTGGGTGGAGCGCGGAGTGCTTTCCCGCGTGTTGCTCCATCAGGCAATTTGCTTTGGCGGATAGGGCGTGAGCCCGACAGTCGATGCATCCCGCAGGGAATCGACGCTTTCGAGACAGCAGTGGCGACGCAGACAAGTGCAGGATCGAACATGATCATCGGAATCCCCAGAGAGTCGGGAAGTGGCGAGTGTCGAGTTGCGGCAACGCCTGAATCGGTAAAGAAACTGATTAAACTCGGCTATCAAGTTCAGGTCGAAGCCGACTGCGGCGGGCGTGCCTGTTTTCAGGACGAGCAGTTTGTGGCGGCGGGAGCCAAGGTCAGCGCCGACCGCCGGGTAATTTGGGGTGAGAGCGATTTGGTGCTCAAGGTGCTGCCGCCCACAACGGAAGAGGCCGGCTGGTTGAAGGCGGGGGCGACGCTGGCCAGTTTTGTCTGGCCGGCAGTCAACAAGTCGCTGGTCGATCAATTGGCATCGCGGAATGTGACCGTGCTGGCGATGGACTGCGTGCCGCGGGTCTCGCGAGCCCAGAAACTCGACGCGCTTTCCTCGATGGCGAACATTGCAGGTTATCGTGCGGTGGTCGAAGCCGCGGGGGCGTTTGGCAGTTTCTTTACCGGACAGATAACGGCTGCGGGCAAAGTCCCGCCGGCCAAGGTACTGGTGATTGGCGCTGGAGTCGCAGGGCTTTCGGCAATTGGCACCGCCCGTGGGCTGGGAGCGATTGTCCGAGCCTTTGATACGCGTCCTGCGGTCAAGGAGCAGGTGCAGAGCATGGGCGCGGAGTTCCTTGAACTGGACTTCAAGGAAGACGGCGAAGGTGCCGGCGGCTACGCCAAGGTAATGAGTCCGGAGTTCATCAAGGCCGAGATGGACCTGTTTGCCCGGCAGGCGAAGGAAGTGGATATCATCGTGACCACTGCCTTGATTCCCGGCAAACCGGCTCCCAAATTGATCACTGCCGAAATGGTGCGAAGCATGCGTCCCGGCAGCGTGATTGTCGACATGGCTGCCGAGCAAGGTGGCAATTGCGAGTTGACGAAGCCGGGCGAAAAGATTTGCGCCGAGGGGGTGACGATAATTGGCTACACGGACCTTCCCAGCCGTTTGCCGACGCAATCTTCGACGCTGTACGCCAACAACCTGGTGAATCTCCTCACGGACATGACTCCCGCAAAAGACGGGCAGTTGGTGGTCAATATGGATGACCAGGTGATCCGGGGAACGACGGTGGCGCATCAAGGTGCGGTCACCTGGCCGCCTCCGCAGATTGTCAACCCGTCGCCGACTTCCGCGGCTGCACCGGCGGCCAAGGCCGAAGTAAAGCATGAGACCACAGCCTATCCGAAATGGCTCAAGCAGGTCCTGGTGGGCGGCGGGATTGCGCTCATCAGCTGGATTCTGGCCATGATTGGCTTGTATGCACCGCCTGATTTTGTCGGGCACTTCACGGTGTTTGTGCTCTCCTGTTTCATCGGTTGGCAAGTGGTCTGGAATGTCACTCCAGCCTTGCACACGCCGCTGATGAGCGTGACCAATGCAATCAGCGGGATCATCGTGGTCGGCGGGATCATGCAGGTGGGGGCGTTCGGCTCCTGGGGCGGAGTGTTTGGTTCGATATTGGCTGCGCTCGCCGTGTTGATCGCAACGGTCAACATCGTTGGTGGCTTTATGGTGACTCAGCGGATGCTGGGGATGTTTCGCAAGCAAGGTTAATCCATGAATTCGCTTCCCCTGATTGCCTGGCTGGTCGCCGGGATCTGCTTTATCTTCTCGCTCGGCGGGCTGAGCCGTCATGAGACTTCGCGCCGGGGCAACTGGCTGGGAATCATCGGCATGGTTTTGGCCGTGCTGGCGGCGTTCGCCTTTCGCGGGGCCCAAACGGAGGTGGTCGGTGAGAAAGAAGTTCAGATTCTCGGAATCGCGGGATACAGCTTGCTGCTGATCGCCCTGGTGGGAGGCAGCGTGGTTGGTGCGATGCTCGCCAAGCGGGTAGAGATGACTGCCATGCCACAGCTGGTGGCGATTCTCCACAGCTTCGTCGGCTTGGCAGCGGTGTTGGTTGGACTAAGCAATTACCTCCAGCTGGACTTGAGCCATGGGGGCGCCGAGTTGACGATTCACCTGATCGAAATCGGGTTGGGTGTGTTGATTGGCGGATTGACGTTCACCGGTTCGGTAGTCGCCTGGGGCAAGCTGGAGGGGCGGTTTGACAGCAAGCCGCTGCTGCTGCCAGCCCGGCATTTCATCCTTGGCGGACTGGTTGCGCTCAGCCTGCTGCTGGTATTGTCCTTGACCTCGGTCACGGCAACCTGGCTGGGGATGCTGATTTTGATTTTGCTTACGGCCTTGTCGTTCGCCATCGGAGCGCTGCTGGTGCTGGCGATTGGTGGAGCTGACATGCCAGTCGTCGTTTCGATGCTCAACAGCTACTCCGGCTGGGCCGCCGCGGCTACCGGGTTCATGCTGAAAAACGACCTGCTGATTTTGACCGGGGCGTTGGTGGGCAGCAGTGGTGCGATCCTCAGCTACATCATGTGTCACGCGATGAACCGCTCGTTTGTGAGCGTGATCCTCGGCGGCTTTGGCGGCGAGTCTGCAGCGCCGGCGGGCGGGAGCGGAGGCGGAGGCGAGCCGAAGACCTATCACACAACCAGTGCCAGCGAGACCGTCGACTGGTTGCTCAACTCCGGTTCAGTCGTGATTGTTCCCGGCTACGGAATGGCTGTTGCTCAAGCCCAGCACCCGATTCGGGAAATCTGTGAATTGCTCAAAAAGCAGGGGGTCGAGACCCGGTTTGCCATTCATCCGGTCGCGGGCCGGCTTCCGGGGCATATGAACGTGCTCTTGGCGGAGGCGAATGTGCCCTACGACATTGTGCTCGAGATGGAAGAGATCAATCACGACTTCCCCGCAACGGGAACCGTGTTGATCATCGGGGCCAATGACATCGTTAACCCGGGCGCACAAGACGACCCCTCCAGCCCGATTTACGGGATGCCGGTGCTCGAAGTCTGGAAGGCCGAGCACGTCGTGGTGCTCAAACGCAGCATGGCCACCGGTTATTCGGGAGTCGACAACCCGCTGTTCTACAAGGACAACACGGCAATGCTGTTTGGCGATGCCAAGGCAAGCGTCGACGGACTGCTGCAGGAATTGCGGAACAGGGTCGGTTGAGCCAAACGCGGGGGCTCAAGTCTGCAGTTCTTTGGCCCGGCTTCGGCGGAAGCGGGCCTTCAGGATGACTTGCGCGGCGAATTGCCGCGTTGATTGGGAGTGCGGGCATCGCCGCGTCCACTGGTGGCGCGGGCATCGCCGCGTCCACTGGTGGCGCGGGCATCATAGCGATTGCGGAGCGCCAGCAAACAGAACTCGTGCCGGTTGAACGCGAGTTGGCGGGTGCGAATCACCTTGAAGCCCCAGTTCCGCACGCGCTGGCGATAGCCCTCGATATGTTCGGCCAGCGACCAGTCGGTCAGCTTCATCGTCAGGATCAGTCCGCGGATGTTGGTCTTGGCGCTGGTCACGATTTCCTCGGCGGTATCCAGCGTGTAGTTCGGCGCGACGTTCACGTCGACCAGAAGCCAACGGGCCTCGGCCAGTTCCGCTTTGCGGACATGCTTGCCGCGCTTTTTGAGATGGGTCAGGTTAGGGTGTTCCGCAATGGTCTCGTCCAGATCCGCCGGGTCGACCGCGATCACGGTAGCACCGCGGTCGAGGAGCAGTTGGGCGGCACCACCCGGCGAACTGCCGATTTCGACGCAGACGTCCTCGGGGCCCATTTTGATCCGCCCCCACTCCAGCGCCTCGGCCAGT
The DNA here is from genome assembly GCA_021298375.1 of Blastopirellula sp. Classification (GTDB taxonomy): domain Bacteria; phylum Planctomycetota; class Planctomycetia; order Pirellulales; family Pirellulaceae; genus BJ22. The sequence goes on from JAJTFE010000057.1 coordinate 9,161, forward strand.
TTCAGCCAAGCCCGGCTGACCATTTCCTCAGGCGGGTCGAGCGGCGGGACGCCACCCGGCCAGCGCTGGGGAATTGAGTCGGCCGTGTGCCATCCTACCAGCCACTCGTTCGGTTGAACCAGAATCACATCGAGGACTCGTTGTCCCACGCCCGCGACTCGGTTGAGTTCCAAAGGAGTCGAGCGATCCGTGTTGAGCACCGCGAGCAGTTGCTGGCCAACCTCTTCGGCGAGCACCGTGGGAAAGGGTTCGAATCCACGGTCGCCCGGCAACGCCTCGTCGCGTTGCCAGACATGCAGTTGCTCCATCGGCAGGGAGCGGACCAACTCGGCGATGGCAGTCAATTGCTCCTGGAGATTGGCGTTGGCGAATTTTTGCAGGACCACGCCAAAGGTCCGGGCGAACGTCGAGACGAGTGTCGGGTGGTCTCCCCAGTTTGTCGCCGCCGGTTGGGCCTCTTCCGGCGCCAGCTTATCGTCCAGCGCCAGCTTAAACGTCAGGAGTCCAGGGCGCGAGTAAGCGAGCCGCAATTCCGGGTGGTGCTGGACGATCTCCTGCTTGCAGACCCCCTCCGCCCCGTGCTGGCAGACTGCGAACAAAAACTGAGGTGCGGGAAACGGAGCGGTCATGAGGTGGAGCGTCGGGGTGCGGGGGAATCCATTGAGTAGGGGACAATGATAGCTGCTCGCTTGGTTCCGCGTCATGGGAGGGGGTGGTGCTAGCTGCCGTGAGGGGGCGGCGGCAGTCTGGCGGGACCGGGTGGTTTCATTGCTATTTGAAGGGATGGCGGGTTTGGTTAGATTGATTTGCAAGTGCAGTCGGGCCCCGGATCGGGGACCTTGATGGATTGAAGCTGCATGGAATCCCACCGTCGCAGGGAGCGCGGCCAATGCCCGAAGAATTCAAGTTTGTCCACGCAGCTGATTTCCATCTCGATGATCAGATGGAGGGGCTGGCCGAGTTGCCAGCGCATCTCAAGCAGTCGATCGCCAATGCGCCCTATGCAGCTGCCCGCGGCGTTTTTGATTTGGCGATTTCTGAAGCGGTCGACTTTGTGCTGCTCTCCGGCGATTTGCTCGACTTGGAGCAGGCGGGCTGTCGCGCGAGTGCGTTTTTGCTCTCCCAGTTTGAACGGCTGGCGGAGAAGAACATTCGAGTCTATTGGTGTGGCGGAGAAGTTGACTATCCCGACCGCTGGCCAACCGCAGTGGAATTGCCCAAAAACGTTCAGACCTTTTCCGCGGCCGCGGTGGACGAACTGGTCGTAGAGCGGCGTGGGAAGCCGCTGGCGACGATCATTGCCAGCGGCTTTGACCATCGGCGCCGGGGGATAGGAGAGTTTATCGTCGAGGCTGCTGCGCCGTTTCCGATCGTGATGACCCATGGCCAACTCGACTCGGTCGTGCTGGCTGCCAAGCATGTTCGCTATTGGGCTTTAGGCGGTCAGCACAAGCCGGCGCTGGTCGATCGCTCGACTTCGTGGGTTGCCTATCCGGGAACGCCGCAGGCGCGACGGCCGGAGGAAACGGGGGCTCATGGTTGCCACCTGGTCCGAGTCGATGGGACGGGCACCGTGCGAACCCAATTCATCGAGCTCGACTCGGTGCGTTGGATGCCACAGAAGCTGGCCTTGGCTGAGAGCTCGACACCGGATCAGATTCGCGAGCTGTTGACCGATCGGGCATTGAAGTTGATTTCCGAACATCCCGAACAGACCTTGCTGGTTACCTGGCAGCTTTCTCCCGCCGGTGAGTTCAATCCGCAGCTGCGGCAGCATCGCTTGCAGCAGGAGACGCTGAAGTGGCTCCGCGATGAGTTTGGGCGGAGCGAGCAGGGGATTTGGAGCATTTCGTTGCAAACGGATCCCCCGGCGGCACTGCCGGCTTCCTGGTACGAAGAGGACACGATCCTCGGCGACTATCTCCGGGCGCTGGGGCGATAT
>JAJTFE010000058.1 GCA_021298375.1 Blastopirellula sp.
AGGCAGGTTATTTTCGCAATTCAACCAGTTCACACTCGGCCGCCAGTTTGCGAATGTCTTCGGTGATTCGCATCGAGCAGTATTTCGGTCCGCACATGCTGCAGAAGTGAGCGCTTTTAAACGTCTCCTGCGGAAGGGTTTCGTCGTGGTAAGCCCGAGCGGTATCCGGGTCGAGCGAGAGTCGGAATTGTTCATTCCAATCGAATTCGAACCGGGCTTTGGAGAGGGCGTCGTCGCGATCCTGGGAACCGGGGCGACCGCGGGCCACGTCAGCGGCATGGGCCGCGATTTTGTAGGCGATCACACCGGCTTTTACGTCTTCGCGATTAGGCAGGCCGAGGTGTTCTTTCGGAGTGACGTAGCACAGCATGGCGGCCCCATGCCATCCTGCCATGGCAGCTCCGATGGAACTGGTAATGTGGTCGTAACCGGGGGCGATGTCGGTCACCAGAGGACCCAGCACATAGAACGGAGCGCCGTTGCAGACCTCAATTTGCCGCTTGATGTTCATCTCAATCTGATGCATCGGAATGTGCCCGGGGCCTTCGACCATCACTTGGGTTCCGTTCTCCTGACCGCGGCGGGTCAATTCACCCAGCACATCCAGCTCGGCAAACTGCGCGGCATCGCTCGCGTCGGCGATGCTGCCGGGGCGAAGACCATCGCCCAGACTCCAGGTGACATCGTACTCGCGCATGATGTCACAGAGGTCATTGAAATGTTCGTAGAGCGGATTCTGCTTGCGATGCACCATCATCCACTTGGCAATCAGGCTCCCTCCGCGGGAAACGATTCCGGTCACCCGTTGGGTCGTGAGGTGCAGATGCTCCAGAAGCACGCCGCAATGGATCGTCATGTAGTCGACGCCTTGCTTGGCCTGGTGCTGAACCATGTCCAGAAAATGCTGTGGCCGCATATCTTCGATGTTCCCGCCCAGTTCCTCCAGCATCTGATAGATCGGCACCGTTCCGATCGGTACCGGAGAGGCGGCGATGATCGCCTGGCGAATTCCGTCGATATTCTTCCCCGTCGAAAGGTCCATCACGGTGTCCGCGCCGAAGTGCACCGAAGTGTGCAGCTTGTCGAGTTCCTCCTCGACGTTGCTGGTGACCGCGGAGTTGCCGATATTGGCATTGATTTTGCACTTGGCCGCAATCCCGATGCACATCGGCTCGAGTCGCTGTTTAAGGTGGACTTTGTTGGCCGGGATCACCATCCGCCCAGCGGCAACTTCCGCCCGAATCGTTTCTGCGGGAAGCTGTTCCCGTTGGGCTACAAATTCCATCTCGGGCGTGATGACGCCGGCTCGGGCAGCGAGAATTTGAGTGGGGTGCATTTCGGGTTTCTCAGGGGGAGTGAAAATTTGATTTGCGACTGAACCGCTGGAACCGCCAAACCGCTCGCTCTGGGAGCGGTCTCCCAGGGACTGGACAGTACAGTCTCGCTCTGGGGTGGCGGTGGGTCGCAAGGCCCCGCAGAGCGCGTGCAGGGCAAGCCGTTTCCACGGCCACGCGGGATGAGTTGCCAGTTCGCGCCGGTAACGGGTCTCGCCGAGCACAGGGTGTCCTTTCTCGGCAAGATGGACGCGGATTTGATTCCGCCTTCCGGTTTCAAGCGTGACGTTGACGTGGGTTGCCTCCGTCAGCTCGCGGAGGACTTCGTAATGCGTGATTGCCAATTCACCCTGCTCGGCGGTTGGCACCGAGTGCCGGTTGAGTTGGTCGTCGGTTGCCAGAAAGCTGCGGATCGTACCCCGCGCGGGCTGGAGTTGGCCCGCGACGAGTGCCTCGTAGCGCCGCTGCGGCTTGCGCTCGGCGAATTGCTGCCGAAGTTGCTCGGCGACCTCCAGGTTTCGGGCAACGATGAGCAAGCCCGACACATCGCGGTCGAGGCGATGAACTGAAAAGAGCTCGGGCGGGCGCGCGGCCTGGCTTTCTTGCTGAAGCTTGCGAGCCAGCAGTGCCAGGAGCGTGTGCTTCTCGCGATGCGGCGTCGGAACAGTGAGCAAGCCTGCCGGCTTTTCCACTACCAGCAACTCTGCGTCTTCGTGAACGATTCTCAGATCGAGGCGGTCGACTAACGGCTGTTGCTCGGCCCGACGCGGCGCGGAGCGATGGACTTCAACCCGATCGCCCGGCTCCAACTGTCGCCGGGTATCAAGCGTCTGTCGCTCGTTGACTTCAACCAATCCTTGCAGAATCTGCTGACGGGCCACTTGCGGCGAACAGCGCAACAACCCGCAGACGATTTGGAGCAGCTGCCGGGCTGGCATGGGCATCGCCGAATGGACCGTGCATTGAAGTCTGGAAGCGGACAAGGTGCGAGCCCGTGCGAGTCAGCTGGATAAAAACGCGGAGCGTCGAGAATAGCTGCTAATGGAGGAGCCGAACAGGTCCGGCAACGGTGAGGCTTGTTTTGGCCCGGACGCGTAGAAATCGGCGGTTCGGTGGCTTTTGGCGGCCAGCCCATCGGTTGCGAGCAGAGGGAAATCGCGGTTTGTCCCCTGTCCGGGAAGCTTTAGAATGATCGTAACCGGGTTCGAGGTTGTTCGGGGGCGAGGCTGCTGGGCGGCCGGGGTGCTGGGCGACTGGGGTGCTGGGCGACTGGGACGGAATTTGCCGGTTCAGCCGACTGCGGACCCTCCGAACCGATTTAAGTCTTCACTTGCGATAGCCAAGTTCATATCGAAGGGCAAAGTATGAAAGCCGCACTGATTTTGTTGGGGTTGGGGATCTCCGCAGGCTACTGGCTGTCGCCCTCGCCGGTTCGAGAGCCATCGCCGGTGGCCCGGCAGACTCAGGAGCCAGCGGTCCAGCAGGAATTGAAGTTGGAAGCCGCTCCGGCTGGCTTTCTGGCTGAGCGGGCCTACAAGAGCTGGTCCAAGGGTGACACCGCAGCAGCAGCGCGTTTTCTGCAACTGGCTGAACTGCGGCGAGCGATTGACCTTCAGGCGTTTCCCCCGCGCGAGTCAAACCCGCGCGAGTCAAAAGCCAAAGCCGGCAAAGGGGAACGGCCACAAGGTTTCTCCAGCTCCATCTCGGTGACGATCTCCCGCAACACCTATCCACAGGTTGTGCTGCAACCGAAACAACTGGGCGATTTGATTGCGGCAGTCGAACAATGGCAGCCGGTCTGGCCCGCTGGCTACCGGCCGGGCTGGGAGTTCAGCTCACAAGCGGAACCGGCTGCTTTGGAAAAGATAGTTGCCGAACAGAAGGAACAGTGGTTGTCGGGATTGCGCGGCATGCAGAAATTGATCTCCGATGCTGCTTACTCGACAAGCCTGCGGCAGCTGCTGGAGTTGCCTCCTTCTGACCGCAAGGGCGAGGCGGGTGATGAACTTTCCGAGCAGTTGGAACGGAAAGCAACCGAACTGGGGGTCGCGACCAAGGGTGGTCTGGTAAGTCAACTTTTTTTTGAACCGGGAGCGGCAAACGTGAGTGGCAAGGTGCAGACGGGGAAGTACAACGAACTGACTGACAAGGAAAAGTACGTCATCTTGAACAAGGGAACCGAGCGGGCCTTCACCGGAGAGTACACCGACAACAAAAAGGTCGGCACCTACCTCTGCCGGCAATGTAACGCCCCGCTCTACCACTCAAATGACAAGTTCAACAGCGAATGCGGCTGGCCGAGCTTTGACGATGAAATTCCGGGTGCGGTTCGGCGAGAAGTGGATGCAGACGGCTATCGGGTCGAGATCCTCTGCAAGAATTGTGGCGGCCATTTGGGCCATGTTTTTGAAGGCGAGCGATTCACTGAAAAGAACACGCGGCACTGCGTCAACTCGATCTCGATCCGGTTCGTTCCCGAGGGCGGCGAATTGCCCCCGATGATCATCCTGGAAGACAAGTAATTCCAAATCGGCTCGGTTGGTTCTCGGCGGGTTCTCAGCGAACTCCGCGCGGCGACCCGAAATCGATCCCCCGCCTGCCGGTGGCTTTGCCGTTGGACTTGCCTGTTTGGCTTCCCGTTGACTTGCCGGGGGACAGGCAGTCCGCGGGCCGCCGGGGAGGACACTGGCTGACAGTGGTTCCGCCCTGAGATTACAATTCGGCAGTTGGCCCTCCGCCGAGTGGGGGGCAATGTTTCGCAAGGGGTGCCGACTTGCAAATGACAGAGCGGAGTCATCCAGGAGTTTCAACCGCCCACGCCCGGCCGGAGAATCGGCGGGGGCATCACTTGGTCGTGGGGAGTCGGCATCCGGCCTTGCTTCTGTTTGCAGCTGCCTCGAGCGGAATCGCGATCGATCGCGGGCTCGATCGATTAGTCGGGACTTCTGCAAACGATGCCGCTTTCCGCCTCTTCAACGCCGAACCTGGCGCGCCGGATGTCGTACCAAGGCTTCAGTTATGGCTTGCCTTGGCCGGAATCGCCACGGCTGTCTGGCTGGGCCTGCACCTTGCGCGAAGGACTCGAGTGGCGAGCGTTTTTTTGCTGAGCGCTTGGCTTGCCTGCGGTGGGGCGTGGCATTTCCTTTGGTGGCATGGCTATCCGTCGACGGAAATTGGTTTATCCGCCTCGGTTGTGGGCGGGCCAGCGGCGGTGGAGGTGCGGGTCGTGGGCGAGCCGCGACGGATGGCGCTGGCCGAGCCGAGCTTGTTTGACGCCCGGCCTTCGGAGCCTCGAACTCTGGTACCCTGTCGCGTGGAGTCGGTGCGAGCAGGCGATGTTTGGGAGCCGCGGAGCGGCAATCTCGACCTCTATGTGCGGGCCGAGTGGCGGGAGGTCAATGCCGGCGACCGCTTGCGGGTGGTCGGGGAGTTGGCTGCCGTCGCTCCGTCGCGGAATCCGGGCGAATTTGATTTTGCCAGCCATTTTCGCGGTCAGCGAAAACTGGCGGTGCTGTTTGCAGACGACCCGGCGTCGATCGAAATCCTCAGTCGCGGTCAGCGATGGTGGGAGCGGCTTCGCGCGAACTGGCGGTCGGGACTCGACAATGTTATCTGGCAACTGGTTCCATCCAAGTATGCGGGGCTCGCTTCGGGAGTGCTGCTGGGGAACCGCCAGCAGATTGCCGCGGAGCAGCGCGACCGTTTTATGCTGAGCAGCACCGTGCACGTGCTTTCGATCTCAGGCTTGCACGTCGGGATTTTGGCGGGCCTGTTGTTTGCGATGTTGCGCTTGGGATTTCTGCCGAGGCAAGTCTGCCTCTGGGGAGTGATTTTGCTGGTTCTGCTCTATGCCTGGCTGGTTGAATTCAGTCCACCCGTGACGCGGGCCGCCGTGTTGATTTGCCTGTTTTGCGCCAGCCGGTTGACCGGTCAAAATGGTTTTTCCTTGAACCTGCTGGCCGTCGCGGGGCTGGTTGTCCTGTTTCTCAATCCGACGGACTTGTTCAACGTTGGGGCACAGCTCTCCTTTCTCGCAGTGGCCTCGATGATCGCGGCAGAGACGTATCGGGCACCCTCCCCTGCTCCGCTGGATCAACTGATACTGGCGACCCGCTCATGGCCGGTCCGGATGCTGACTTGGTTGAGGGGCGAAGTTGTCGATGCGTTTTGGGTGAGCGCCGTGATCTGGCTGCTGGCAGCTCCCCTGGTCGCCGCGCAGTTTCGGCTGGTTTCTCCCATCGGCCTGTTGGTCAATCCGCTCATTTTGTTGCCGATGGCGGGGGCCATGTATTGCGGCATGGGCGTTCTGCTGCTGGGGTGGTGGTTGCCAAGTCTTGGCGCAGCGGCAGGTTGGGCTTGCGGAGGTTGTCTGGGGTTGATGCTGTGGTTGGTGGATTGGTCGATTCTGATTCCGGGAGGATATGCTTGGACAACAGCCCCCGCAGGGTGGTCCTTGTTCCTGTTCTATGCTGGAGCCTGGCTTCTGTTTCTCAAGCCGGCGATTCGAGTCGGAGGATGGTGGTTGCTCCTGGCTTATCTGGCTTGGTGGGCATTTGCCTGGGCGTTGCCGCAAAGCTGGGAGCGGGCCCGAACAGTTCGAAATGCTGGGGATTTTGAATTGACCTTAGTCGACGTGGGGCATGGCCTGAGTACTCTGGTGCGGTTGCCGGACGGTCGGCACCTGCTCTACGACGCCGGAAGTTTCGGATCGAGTGCTTTTGGCTTGCGAAGCGTGGCTGCGCTGCTCTGGGAGCGGGGAATCGAGCATCTTGATGCGGTCATTTTGAGCCATGCGGACCTTGACCATTTCAATGCTCTGCCGGAACTCTGCCGTCGATTCTCCATCGGCACTGTTTATGTATCGCGACAAATGTGGGAACATGACTCGCCTGCGGTTCAGGGCTTGTTTGCGATTTTGCGCGAGCAGCAGGTGAAAATCGCGCAGCTTGAGGCTGGGGATGTTCTGCAGACGAGTTTCGATTGCGAGCTTGCCTGTTTGGGGCCGCCGGCCAGCGGAACGGGTGACGGTGACAATTCAGACAGTGTGGTCCTCGCGATCAGCGCCGGAGAACGCCGCGTCTTGCTCACGGGAGACCTTGAGGGAGCCGGCTTGGAACTGCTGCTGCGCGGTCCTCGTTTGACCTGTGATGTGCTGGTGGCGCCCCATCACGGAAGTTTGGGGAGCCTGCCAGCGGTGCTTGCGGCGTGGTCACGACCTTCTCTGGTCTTGGTCAGTTGCAGTGAGCGGCGGCTCGATCGGGAGAGCGCCCGACAATTTGAAGCGGCCGGAGCCAAGGTGCTCGCCACGGGTGAACTCGGCGCCATCAGCGTGCGTTTTTTTCCCGAGAGACTCGAATACACAAGTTGGATCGGCTCGCGATTCCAGAATTGGGTGCGGCATTGATTCCCGGGAGTGGAAATGAACTGGACTGAGCGCTGGTTGCCGGCGAGCAAGGAAGAGCGAAACCTGTTTCTGCTGGCGGCGAGCTGGTTTTTTTGCTTGCTCAGCAGTTACTACACGCTCAAGCCGATCCGGGAGGCGATGGGCGTGGAGTTGGGCGTCAGTCAACTTCCGGCGCTGTTCCTCGCGACACTGCTGGCCATGCTGGTCGCGCTGCCGATTTACAACTTACTGGTCGCAAGGCTGTCGCGTCGCTGGCTGGTGTTTTCCATCTACCAGTTTTTCGTGGTGTGCCTGGCGCTTTTTATTGCGGCCTACCAAGGGCTCGATCAGGCAGGTCGCCTGGTCGTGGCGAGAGTTTACTTTGTCTGGGTCAGCGTCTTTGCGATGTGGTCGGTATCGCTGTTCTGGAGCGTCGCCGCGGATGTCTTTTCGAGTGAATCGGCCAAGCGGCTGTTTGGGCTGATTGCCGCGGCGGGGACAACGGGAGCCATCGCCAGTTCGCTGCTGGCGAGCCAGCTCTCCGGAAGAGTGGGCGTGGTCGGGTTGTGGATTGCGGCGGGACTGCTCCTGCAACTCGGGGTTCTTCTCGGATTGAAGTTGGAATCAAAGGCCACGGCGCTCGATCCTGCCCGGACCTTTCGCACCCGGGCGGAACAAGGGAGTGTTTCGAACAGAAGTTGGTCGGGAGTCTTGGAGGAAGTGGTCTGGCCCATCGTGCGCGATTTGTTTCGCTCGGCTTACCTGCTGGGGACCACGGCCTACATCTGCCTGATCGCGCTCGCGGGAACAACGGTCTATTCTCTCCTCAATCAACAGGTTGGGCTGGCAATCACAGAACCAACTGAGCGGGTCGCGTTTTTTGCCGGTTGCAATCTGGCCGTTCAATTGCTGACGCTGGTTTTGCAAAGTCTCCTCTCGGCGCGGTTGCTCAGTCGTTGGGGAGTCGGCCGGACGTTGATGCTGTTGCCGCTGACTTACGGTTTGATTTTTGCCCTGCTGGGTTGGCAACTCAATCTGGCGCTGGTTGCCGCAGCGTTCATCGCGGCCAGCACACTGGCTTATGGCTTGACCGTTCCAGCCCGCGAACTGCTGTTCACGGTGGTCGACAAAAGCGCGAAATACCGCACCAAGGCAATGATTGATACGGTCCTGTTTCGCTGTTTCGATTGGCTGGCCAGTGTGGGCGTGGAAATGGCGATCAAGCAGCAGTGGTTGGTTGGTTATCTCGTTGCTTTAGCGGCGATCGCGACTGGCTGGTGCGGATTGGGGCGGTGGTTGGGGCAGAAGCAGCAGCAGCGTGCCGCCCTGTTGGGGCGAGAGAACCCGGCGAATGGAAGTAGCGGCGAGTCGGCAACCGCCGTTGACTCGCGATAAGTTCCGAGTCGCGATAAGTTCGGAGGGCGGGAGCGACCTTGGCAACTCCTCATGGGGGGCTGCGCAGTGTCCCGGAAAGACTGAAACGATTGGCCGAGCGGTTTCCAAGTGAGAAATATCGGCGGACGGAGGCTCTCCCGGCGGCCTGTTATCGGAATTAGGTCTCGTCGCCGGTGACGTACTCACGGTTCATGACAAAAAAAGCGCTTGCTCCCAGAGTCACCGAGATAAACAGTGCCAGTGCCGTGAAATTCATCCAGATCGGGTATTCCCCATAAAGCAGTCGGTAAGGTTCTTCCTGCAGCGGCATGATCCAGCCATATCCCGAAATGGCCAGTTCCTGGAGATGACAGCGAATAGTCAGGCCGCGGATCAAGGCGGGGATGTTGGCGAGCATGAACTCGACGACAATCATGTATGCGGCGCAGAAGACCATTGCTCGACGGTAGAAGAGCGTCCCGATCAGCGTGAACATGGCGGCATAAACGGCGCAGGCCAGAAACAACAAGCCGGCAGTCACAAACCAGAAATATTCCGGCCGGGGGAGGTTGCCCCGCCATTGAGCAGCCATGACTGCCAAGGTCGCGGCGAGCAGGCTGATGCCGTAACTGAGAACCAGAGCCGCGAGGTACTTTCCAATTACGGTGGCAACTCGACCATATGGCCGGCAAGCGATATAAACCCAACTTTTACCCTCGAGTTCGGAATAGACGCCAGTCGAGGCGGTCAGCAACAGCGCCAAGACGCCGATCAGGCCGACGAGCAGAATAATCAGGGTTTCCATGAAGGGGATTTGCATTCCCTCGCGACCGGCGCTGATTCCAATCAAGACGATGATCAACGCCGGAAATGCGGCGAGAAAGCCGAACAATACCAAGCGCTGGGCCGTCAGTGAACGCACCAGTTCGAACGAGCAGGTCGAGAGCGTGCCTCGAAGCCAGGTCAACATGGAGAACTCTCTGGTAACAGTTTTGGTTGAAAGTTAAGTGGCGGGGTGCAGGCAGGGCAGACGAGGTTGTTTCAAGCCTCTCCCCGATGTTGTTTCATCAACGTGGTGAAGAGTTCTTTCAGCGACTCTTCGGCCGACTGGATTTCCTGAACCTTGATTCCCTCAGAACGAGTCAGTTCGGGAAGCTGGCTGAAGATCGGTGAAGCCGAACGGGCCGTGATTTCCACGCTTTGTTTGGAGTCGATCAAACGCAACGAGTCGACGTGTTCAGACCCCACCAGCAGGCTGGCGAGGCGTCGCGGATCGGAACAGCGAACCGTGACGCGATTGGGTGAGTCGGCCAGAATCCGGCGGACTTCTTCCGGACTTCCCGAAGCGAGCAGGCGGCCTCCGGAGAGAAGCAGGAAACTGGGGTGTACCGCCTCGACTTCATGCAGGATGTGGCTGGAGAGGATGAGGCTCCGCCCTTCGCGACTCCACTGCTGCAGGAACTGGGTCATCTCAAATCGCGCCTCGGGGTCAAGCCCGTTGAAAGGCTCGTCCAGGATCAGGAGTCGCGGGTCATGGGCGATCGCCTGAGCCAGTTTGACCCGTTGCCGCATCCCGAGCGAATAGTCTCGCATCGGACGCTGCATCGCGTGTTCCATTCGCATTCGAGTCAGCGCGGCGATGGCGCGCTGGCGGGCATCGGCCCGGCTGAAGCCATGCATTCGAACCAGATGCGTAACCCAGTCCAGCGCGTTGACGCGTGGAATGTGGGATTCCATGGCAGGACAGAGCCCGACTTCGCGGAGAAGATAGTCCCGCGACCACGGATTCTGCCCAAACAGAGTGACGCGGCCGATGGTGGGTCGCAACTGCCCGATGATCAGGTTGATCAAGGTCGTCTTGCCAGAACCATTTGGGCCGAGCAAGCCGTAGATCCCCGAGTTCATCGTGAGACTGATCTCGTTTACCCCGATCACTTTGCCGTAGAGCTTGGTTACGGTTTGCAGTTCGATCATGAATGGCTCGATTTACGGAAGTCAGACGCCAACGTTTGGACGCGGTGAACGGTTGGGCTCAAGCGTGAACGCTCTTGGAGATGTTGCGGAAAAACAGGACCAGCGAGACCACGGTGATCAGTCCCAGTGTCAGCAGGCAGGGCCAGGTGTTGGCGAACGAATCAAAGCCGAAGATCCAGGTTTGGACTTGCCCAAGGCAGTTGTAGAGCGAGATCGGTGCCCACTGGATGACTGCCGGATCGTTCATTGCGTCCCCCATATCCATCCGGCCAGTCGCCGCACGGGTGATGATTACGGCCAGGTACGCCCCGTAGCCCAGCGCCCAGACCGCAAACCAGGCAAACGCAGCGAAGCGGCTTTCCTGGGTCATGGAAGAGAGCATCACGGCCAGCGAGGCGGTGGGGAGAATCAGGCTGATCGAAGCGAGGACGATGCGCAGCGGAATGTCCCAAGTGCTCAGGACGGCTGAGATATCGGGTGAGAAAACCAGACCAATCAGGTACAGCACAAGCGCGGGAAGAGTTGTGACGGCTGCCAGAAACACAGCGGGGATCACGAGCTTGCCGAGCATGTAATCGATTCTTCCGATGGGGCGGGAGAAATAGAGCAGAAACGCGCGGGACCGAACATCGCGGGCCACGAGACTGGGGGCGATGAAGCCGAGCATGAAGACGACCGTAGTTGCCTGGGGGTAACGGAAAAAGGTCATCAACAGCCAAGTCCAAAACGTGACCCGCCACGCCGATCGGCCCCCTTCCGCGATTCGATCCGAGAGGTTGCCCGACATCGGCAGGAACGAAAAGCGGCTTCGCAGAAAGTCAGCCAGCACGCGGCTTTGCATTTCCTCCGAAACATCAGCGCCCGTTTGGCGTCGGGCTTGCTCCAGCATGTCCTGGAAATCAGGAGGCCGCCGGCGCGGGGGCCGCCGCTGCGGTTGGTCATTGACCTGAAAGTTGATCGCCCCGCTGCCGACCGGTTGCTCCACGAACCGCTCATAGACAAAAATTCCCGCTCCCCAGTAGAGAATGGGAAGCCAGGCGAAAAACATCAAACGCTTGACCCAGTTCGACTTGAGGGCAATCCGAAAGCCGTTCTGGGCAATAGCCAGCCAGCGAAACGAGGATGACGTGCGCCGCCAGGGCCATGCCCGGTAGCCGAGGTTATGAATTGGCATCAGGTGATTCCTTGACAGCCTCGAGGAAAATCTCTTCCAGGGAATTGCGCGCCGGTTTCAGCGACTGTAGTGTGGCTCCAGTTGATTGCGCCAAATGCCAAACGGTGTCGGCCACGGCGTGGTCGCTGCCGGTGACGAGCCACTCGCCTCCCGGATTCCGCTCGACATTCAGCCCGGAATCTGCGAGCCGCCGGGCGAACTCCGGATTTTCAGCCAGCAGCGTCAAAGTGACTGAGGGGACGCGGGGGCGATTCATTTCTTCAAAGCTGGTATTGAGGCGGATCTCGCCTCTGGCCAGGATCACGACTTGGTCGCAAACCGATTGCACATCGGGCAAGATGTGCGTTGAGAGCAGGATCGACTTGCCATGTTCCCGGGCGAGAAAGCGAATCCGATTTAGCAGCGATTCCCGCTCCTCCGGGTCGAGCCCTGAAGTTGGTTCGTCCAGAATCAGCAGTTCCGGGTCGTGGACAATCGCCGCGGCGAATTTGATTTTCTGCCGCATCCCGGTGGAGTAACTTTCAATCGCCCGATAACGTTCCTGGCGAACGTTGCAGAAGTCCAGAATCTCATGCGCCCGCCGCAGCGCTTCAATCCCCGGCAGACCGCTCAACGTCGCGGCGAATTCCACGACCTCAATGCCCGTCATCCCCGGAATGTAGCAATCGTCTTCGGGGACGTAGCCGATCCGATTCCGAACCTCTCGACCTCCGCGGCCGATCGCTTCACCCAAAACACTGCCGCTGCCGGTAGTCACTTTCACCAATCCAAGCAGAACCTTGATGAGGGTACTCTTGCCTGCCCCGTTCGGTCCCAGAAGTCCAGTAACTCCCGGATGGATATCCAGATTGACATCCCGCAGTGCCCAATGGCGCTGGTACTTTTTGGCAATCTGGCGCAGTGAAATCAGTGGCGTCATGAGTAAGGCTGGATGCGCGAGGGACTCAAGGGTCGAGGGACTCAAGGGTCGAGGGACTGGGCACTTGGGCAGGAATTAAAGGGTGGGGACGTCGAACCGAAAAACCGGCCGCCGATTCTGGGCAAATGACGAGTGCCACCCATCCGCCCAAAACCCGGATGCCAGCTCTCATGTTCAGTCAGCGTCCCAAAACCAACTACACCATCAGGTCAGCTCTCCATCCAGCGAGAGAACTGCCGAATTCGGGC
>JAJTFE010000317.1 GCA_021298375.1 Blastopirellula sp.
TCGGTTTGGGCGCTTGCTTTGGTGGGGACGGTGCTGGTTCCGTTGGGCTGGTTGGCATTGGAGACGGTGTTTGTCCCCTCGAGTGTCCGGCAGGAGCAGGCGATTCTCAGCGACCCGGAATTCGATGAGTTTGTCCAGCAGCGTCGCAGCCCGTATCGGGGTGTGTTTTCAGCGGCGACGGAGGCGCCCAACTACATCCAGGTCTGGGGGCAGCGCTTGAGTGGTCCCCAGCTGGCCTTTGAGCGGCTGGTTGAGCCGGTGCGGCGGTTGTTTGAGCCGGAAATGAATCTGCGAAAGTTCCTCTATCTGCTCCTGGGATCGATTTGGAGTATTTGGGTTTGGGGAGTGCTCGGCTGTGGGATCACGCGAATCGCCCTGCTGCGGTTAACCCGCGATGAATCGGCCGGACTGGACGATGCCTTTGAGTTTCTGTTCAGCGGCAAGGCGGCCACGGCGTTTGTGGCCTTGGGGATTCCGCTCTTGGGGTTGGCGCTCGTTTGCATTCCCGCCGCTGCCTTGGGGTTGCTGCTGACGACGGACTGGGGTGCCGTGGTCGGTGGTCTTTTCTGGTTTGTCGCTTTGGGGAGTGGAGCCGTCGCCGCGCTGCTTCTGTTTGTCTGGCTGTTTGGCTGGCCCTTGATTGTCTGCTCGATCAGCGCGGAGAATCAAAATGCCCTGGATGCGATCACGCGGTCGTTTGCTTACGTGTTACAGCGACCGGTGCATTATGCTTTTTATGCTGCCGCCAGCGTGCTCGTCGGAGGGCTTTGCTGGCTGGTGGTGGCGCAACTGGCGACCAGTACGATTCAGCTCGGTTACTGGGGCGCATCTTGGGGAGCCAATTTGGCCAATCGCGAGCGGATGGAGCAACTGGCCGCAGGGACGTTGGTCGATTCGCAACTCGCCGTGCCGCCCGTCGTGACCCTGGCTGGTGAGGTCGCGCCGGTTGTTCCCGCCGGCGCCGAGGAATCGTCGGCGGTCAGGCTGGCGCGGCGATTGATGCGATTTTGGAATGGGATGGTTTCGACGATTGCCGTGGCATTTTTGTTCGCCCAGTTTTGGTGTCTCGCCAGCGCCGTTTATCTCCTGTTGCGTCAGGACGTGGACGAAACGGAACTGGACGAAATTTTTATCAGTGAGAAAACGCGGTCCTACGATTTGCCGCCGCTGCAATCGGATGAACGGGGGATTCCCGTAGTGCGTCCGCTTGATTCCACAACGGGTGGCGACGCGGGGCTGGGCAGCGACGAGGATTGAGCGATTTTCACAAGCACGTGGGCGATGAACCGGTTCTTCAGCGGCCGCGCAGAGGCTGCAGTCGAGCGCAGCGGAATCTTCAAAAGGTGAACGATGGGAATTGAACTCAGCCTTCTGCTTGGCGTGGCCGGCAGCGGTTTTTCCAGTCTGAACTTTGTCAGCTTACTGGGAATCGGAGGCTTGCTGCTGCTCGCTTGGGGGATGGGTTCGGAGCGTTCCCGGGTCAATTGGCGGCTGGTTCTGGTAGGCATGCTGCTGCAGTTTGCGATCGCGGCGGTTCTGTTCAACTCCCAAAGCTGGACCTTTCCCACTGCTCGCGTCGAGCTCAATTCGACCGCCAAGCTGGCTGAATTCGCCAAGCAGACGCCGGAGTTGTCCGCAGCAGTTGAGCAGTATGTCCAGCGTCTGACGGCCGGAGAGAATCTGGCCGCTCGCGGATTAGAGGCATGGCGTGAGTCGCTGGGGAGTTCTTCCCCGGGGAGTCTTGTTTTATGGGGTCGAACAGTTTTTCAATTTGATCAAGAACTGTGTGGAGGCGGGGACCAGTTTTGTTTTTCGCCTCAATCCGGGCCCGGAGGACAGGCACGACCCGCTGTTGTTGCTGAAGGCCTTCACGTTTGGCGTGATTCCTACGGTAATTTTTTTCGGCGCGTTGATGTCGGTGCTCTACTACCTCGGCGTGATGCGTTGGGTAGTGCAAGGGATGGCCTGGGGGATGCAACGGCTGCTTGGAACGAGTGGAGCGGAAAGCCTTGCGGCTGCGGCGAATGTCCTGATTGGCCAGACCGAGGCGCCGCTGGTGATCAAGCCGTTCGTGACCTCGATGACCCGCAGCGAGTTGAATTGTCTGATGCTCGGCGGATTTGCGACGATCAGCGGCAGCCTGATGGCGGTGTTTGCTTCACTGGGAGTCAGCGCTGGGCACTTGTTGACGGCTTCGATCATTTCGGCCCCCGCGGCGCTCGTGGTTTCCAAAATTCTTCAGCCGGAAACGGAGCGTCCGTTGACGCTGGGCACTGTCGAAATGCCGCGAGACAACGAAGCGGTCAATGTGATTGACGCGGCCGCTCAGGGGGCGAGCGATGGCATGCGTCTGGCGATCAATGTGATTGCCATGCTGATCGCCTTCCTTGCCTTGATTGCCTTGATCGATGCGATCCTTTGGGGAATCGGCGAGCTCGCGCAGGGAGTGGTCAACAGCTTCAGCGGAAGCGACAGCCTGGTCGACTACCACTGGACGATCAAGGGGATTTTTTCCGTACTGTTCGCTCCCCTCGCTTGGCTGATGGGGATCTCGCCTGGGGAGTGTTACAAATCGGGCGAGATTCTCGGAACCAAAATGGTCGTCAACGAATTTGTGGCCTACCTCGATTTGGTCGAAGTCATGGACCAGATGCGGGCCGAGGGAGCCAATGCCAAGGTGCAGCTCTCGGAGCGAACACAGATCATTTTGACCTACGCGCTGTGCGGCTTCTCCAACTTTGCTTCGGTCGGGATTCAAATCGGAGGGATCGGCGCATTGGCACCGGAACGTCGTGGCGATTTGGCTCAATTGGGACTAAGGGCCATGCTCGGCGGGATGATTGCCTGCTGTTTGACGGCCTGCGTGGCTGGCGTGTTATACGGTGTGATCTAGAAGCTCAATGTGATCCGGGAGCTCAATTTAGGAAACAACATCCGGCATTCGACATGCCGCGGCAGCTTCCGGACCGCCGCCGCGTACCGCGAACCGGAGTCGCGCAAACAGGAATCGCGCGGACTGGAGTGGCGCGGACTGGAGTGGCGCGGACTGGAATGGCGCGGACTGGAGTGGCGCGGACTGCAATGCCGCTCGGAGGCTTACTGGTACTCGCGGACGCGACGGGCGATTGCCAGATCGAGTGCCTCCCGGACGGATTCGATGGTGATCCGGTCGAAAATCTGCTGGAAGAATCCGGTGACGATCATCTGAATCGCCTCTTTCCGCGTGAACCCGCGCGAGCGGGCGTAGAAAATCAATTCTTCGTCGACCCGCCCCGAAGTTGAGCCGTGGGTGCAACGGACATCGTCAGCTTCGATCTCCAGGCCGGGAATCGAATCGGCCCGGGCCTTTTCCGAGAGGAGCAGGTTGTCGTTGCGTTGATAACCATCCGTCTTCTGTGCGGCCGGATCAACCTTGATCATTCCCCGCCAGACCGTGCGCGATTGATCCTGCAGGGCCGCCTTATAGAGGAAGTCGCTGCGGCAGCTTGCGGCGCGGTGATACTGCAGCGTGTGGTATGAAAGGTGTTGGGTATTTTCGGTGAACATCGCCCCGTTGACCTGGCTTTCGGCACCAACGCCAACCAGTTCGACGTGCTGGTTGACCTTGGACAGCCGTGAGCCAAGCGCACCGATCGTCCATTGCAGTGAGGCGTCGCGGTCGACGAGGGCCTTCTGATGAGCGAAATGCCAGGTGCCTTGTCCCAAGTCCTGCAGGGTGACGTAGCGAAGTCGGCCGCGCGGGCCAACGATCAGTTCCGAGCCGCCGCAGTGAAAGCCGCTCGCCTGGTGATGGCTGCTGTTGTTTTCAGTCAGCAGCGTCGCTTCGGCTCCTTCCTCGAGAATCACGAGGAGGTGACTGATGTCAGCACCACCATCGGTGAGGGCGTTTTGGATGTGCAGCGGCCGGTCGATGGTGACGTTGCGTGGGACATAGAGCAACGTTCCCGACGCCCAGAAAGCAGCGTTCAATGCTGCAAAACGATCGTAGTTAGCGTTGAACGCTTTGGTCATGAAGTGCGGGCGGAGCAGGCTCTCATGCGAGGCGAGAAATTTTCCGAGCGGGCCGAACAGCACCCCTTTTGCGGCGAGTTTTTCGTCCAGCTTGAACGCGCGGATGTCGGTTCGCATCCATTCTTCGTCCCGGGTCGTTGGCCAGGGCATTGCTTCGAAGCGTTCCCAGGCGGAGCGTCGCAGCTGGTTGACCCAGGTCGGTTCCTCGCGGGTTCCGAGGAAACCGGAGAAACCATTGGCATTAAAAAGCGTCTTATCGATTACCTGAGTCATTGGGGCGCTGGAGAAAGAGAGTCTGAGGGAGGGTTTAAGGTTCGACGGTACAGAGCCAATCCGAGCGGCTCCAGCCGCTCCGACTGCGGGAAGTTCAGGCGGAGCCTTAACCGACCGAGCCTTCCATCTGCAGCTGAATCAACCGATTCAGCTCAACGGCGTACTCCATCGGCAGTTCCTTGACGAGCGGCTCAATGAAGCCATTAACGATCATCGTGCTCGCTTCGGCCTCGCTCAGCCCGCGGCTCATCAGGTAAAACAGCTGCTCTTCGCCGATTCGCGAGACGCTCGCCTCGTGACCGACCGAAACATTCTGCTCCATGATTTCGATATACGGGTAGGTATCGCTGCGGCTGGCCGGGTCGAGAATCAACGCATCGCAGACGACGTTGCATTTGGAATTGACGGCGCCGCGTTCGACGCGGGCGAGGCCACGGTAGCTGCTGCGCCCGCCATTCTTGGAAATCGACTTCGAGATGATTTGGCCAGTCGTGTTGGGCGCACAGTGAACCAGTTTGGCTCCGGCGTCCTGGTGCTGGCCCTTGCCGGAAAAGGCGATCGAAAGGATCTCGCCGCGTGCTCCGGGCTCCATCATGTAAACGGCCGGGTACTTCATCGTCAGCTGGCTGCCGAGGTTGCCGTCGACCCATTCCATCACGGCGTCCTGGTAAGCGAAGGCTCGCTTGGTGACGAGGTTATAGATGTTGTTAGCCCAGTTTTGGATCGTCGTGTAACGGCAGCGCCCGTTCTTCTTGACAAGCACTTCGACGACGGCCGAGTGGAGGCTTTCCGGGGAGTACATCGGAGCGGTACAACCTTCGACGTAGTGCACCTGGGCACCTTCGTCGACGATGATCAGCGTCCGTTCGAACTGGCCCATGTTTTCGGCGTTGATCCGGAAGTAAGCCTGCAGCGGGAATTCGATCTTGACTCCCTTGGGGATATAGATGAACGAGCCGCCAGACCAGACTGCCGAGTTGAGGGCCGCGCCCTTGTTGTCGTTCGAAGGAATGATCTTGCCGAAATACTCCCGCAGCAGATCGCTGTGCTCCCGCACGGCCGTGTCGGTATCAGTGAAGATCACGCCCTTTTCCGCGAGGTCTTCCTTGAGCGAGCCGTAAACGACTTCGCTTTCGAATTGGGCTTTCACGCCGGCGAGGAATTTGCGTTCGGCTTCGGGGATGCCGAGCTTCTCGAAGGTATCCTTGATTTCCTGGGGAACCTCGTCCCAGGTCTTCCCCTGCCCGTTCGTCGGCTTGAGGTAATAAAAGATGTCCTGGAAATCGAGGTCGATCGCTCCTCCCCACTTGGGCATTGGCTTGGAGAAAAAAATCTCCAACGCTTCAAGGCGGAATTGCCGCATCCAGTCCGGTTCGTTCTTCATGTCCGAGATCTGATTGACGATCTCGGCATCGAGCCCCTTGCGGGCCTTGAAGACCGCGTCGCTCTTGGTGCGAAAATCGTACTTGTTGATCTCGTAGGTCGATTCTTCGGGCAGCAGTTCGGTAGTCATATCTTTTTCGATTGAAAATCGGGATGGTTAAATTGGTCGCGCGTTCAGGAATTAGACCTCGGCTAAAGCCTCGGGGGCTGTCACCTGGTCATTGGCGGCGGCGGCTTCGGGGTACTGTCGGCGGATCCGTTCGTAGCCGCGGCTGTGGAGTTCCTCGGCGAGTTCTTTGCCACCGGTCTCGACGATTCGGCCGCCCAAAATGACGTGGGTGTACTGGGGTGGGTTGTGTTCGAGCAATTTGTCGTGGTGGGTGATGATCAGCAGGCCCATCTTTTCGCCGCCAATCTCGGCGATGCTCTGGCTGGCCAATCGCACGGCGTCGGCGTCGAGGCCGGAGTCGGTTTCGTCGAGAATGGCGAACTTCGGCTGGAGCATTGCCAGCTGGAGGATTTCGGCGCGCTTCAT
>JAJTFE010000059.1 GCA_021298375.1 Blastopirellula sp.
TCCTCGACAATAGCACCGCGGGCCGCAGTTTCTCCAAATGGGAACGAGGACGCCCGCCCCGCCCTCCACGTTAGGAAGCGTGTCAGGTGCGCCAGGCCATGCTAGGATGGACACTCCAACGGCCGCAACAGCGCAGTTGCGGCAAGCACGGCGATCTTCCAGAACGGGTTGTTTTCCATGTATGAGTTCCGCCACGTCACTATTTCCCGCAGCCCCTTGGGGTTTCAACGCCGTTGCCTTGATGTCCCGACGCTGACAACCTGCCTGCTACTGTTTGTGCTGCTGTTTGCTCCCCTGGAGCCGACTGTGGGGCTGAGTCAGGAACCGGCTTCACCGGGGACACCGACTCCAACTCCGAATCAATCCGAGCGGGAGCTGTTCTGGGAGGGGGATCGTTTGTCGGACTGGACTGTTTCCGAATTCGGATCGCAGCGGGAAGTCAAGCAGCTTGAAGGCGGTATTGAGATTCAGGCAGGCTACCCGCTCTCCGGGATTCAATCGACGGCCAAGGAATGGCCGCGGCACGATTATGAAATCGAGTGGGAATTCCAGCGAGTGGAAGGCAATGACTTTCCTTGCTGCCTGACCTTTCCCGTGGGGGACAGTCACTGTTCGGTTGTCATCGGTGGTTGGGGCGGCACACTGGTGGGACTGTCCTGCATCGAAGGGCAGGACGCGGCTCATAACGATACAGCCAAGCATCTGGTCTTCGAAAACGGCAAGTGGTATCGAGCCCGCTTGCGGGTGCAAGGCGAGCAAATTCGCTGCTGGATTGACGACAAGGAGGTCATTTCGCGAGACATCCAAGGGCAAAAGCTCTCGGTCCGCAATGAAGTTCAACTCTCGCGGCCGCTGGGCATCTGCAGCTTTGAGACGACGGCTCGCATCCGGAGTTTTCGAATTTACCGTCTGGGGTCTCAGGAGAAGTGAACAGCATGTCGGCCGGAGACGAGGAACTCGGGGAGTGGGCCGACTGGTTACCCCACGAGGAATACATGCGGCGGGCGATCACCCAAGCGTTGATTGCTGCCGAACAGGATGAAGTTCCGGTCGGCGCCGTGATCGTGCGCGGCGGGCGGATCATTGCTGCTGCCTTCAATCAGCGGGAGCAACTGCATGACCCCACGGCTCATGCCGAAATGCTGGCGATTACCCAGGCTGCCGAAGCCGTCGGTGATTGGCGCTTGGAGGATTGCTCGTTGTATGTGACGCTCGAACCGTGTCCAATGTGCGCCGGAGCAATTGTGCTGGCCCGCATTCCACGCGTCATCTACGGTACGCGGGACCCGAAGGCCGGGGCGGTCGATTCGCTCTATCAATTACTGGGTGACAATCGCCTGAATCATCGCTGTGAAGTCATCGCCGGAGTTCTGGCGCAGGATTGCGGCCAATTGCTGACTCACTTTTTCCGGAACAAGAGGGCTCAGGGGAAGAAGTGAGCGGGGCCAGCATCAGCAGCGACCGGCAGCGGACTCCTGAAATTGAGTCGCGTTGGGTTTTGCGCTGGCTCGCGGCTATTATTGGTTCCTGGTTGCTGCTGTGGCTGCTCTCGAGCTACCGCGATCGAGGGCCGGACGTTCCAACCGATCTCGCCGAAAAGTCTGGCTTCAATGCGGCCCAGGCTGAAGTGTGGCTGCGAGAGGTATTTGAACCTGAAGAACCGCATCCCTCCGGGTCCGCAGCCAATTTGCGCGTGCGCGAACGAATCGCAAGCCTCGTGGCGCGTTGGGGACTGGAAGTGGTGCGGCAGGAAACGGAATTGGCCCGCCGCCCGGGAGAACCGGCATTTCCGCTTTGCAACCTGATGTTCCGGATCACTGGTTCGGCAGCGAGCGACTCAGCCGTACTGGTGGTGGCTCACCATGACTCGGTCACTACCGGGCCTGGAATCGGGGACGACGGCTCGGGAGTGGCCATCGTTTTGGAACTGGCTCGGACGCTGCAAAAGGAAGCGTCTCCGCGAAATGACGTGATTTTTTTGCTCACGGATGGAGAGGAACGGGGGCTGCTTGGTGCACGGCAATTCTGCGCCGAGCATCCTTGGGCCAAACAGGCTCGCGTCGCGATCAATCTCGAAGCGCGAGGGACCTCTGGTCCCAGCCTGATGTTTCAGACGGGCGCGCCAAACCGTTGGCTGATGGAGCTATTCGCCAAACATGTGAGCCGGCCGCGAACATCGTCACTGTTTTTCGAAATCTATCGATTTCTCCCCAACGATACGGACTTCACCATCTTCAATCGGGCCGGGATCAACGGTTTCAACTTCGCTTTCATTGGCGACGTGGTCAATTACCATACCAAGCATGACAACCTGCAGAATCTGAGCCGCCGATCTCTCCAGCATCAAGGACAAAATGCGCGAGAGGTTTTATGGGCCTTGGCCCAGGCCGACCTCGATGTCCCGCGAGAGGGAAACGCAGTCTACTTTGACCTCCTGAGCCAATGGTTGATATGGTGGCCAGTTCCGTGGACGTTGCCGATCGCCAGCGGGCTGCTGCTGCTCACTGTACTGTTCACTTGGATGGGTGCCCGTTCCCAGATTGAGGAACGCGAGAATTTGACGCTGAGTCGCCTCGTGCTTCGCTGGCTTTCAGATCTCCTGGTTCTGCTGATCGCTTGGGCAATCACGGGGGGCTTAGGGCATTTGCTCAGCTGGGATGCTCGGTTGCGATTTCCCTGGCCGCTTGCCTCCACCGCCTTGCTATTGGCTTACTGGTTTACGGCCGCGGCCCTGTTGTTCGGGCTGAGCCGTGCGATCGGTCCGCGGGGCGGATTGCGGTTCCACGCTGTGGTCCTTAGTTGGCACTGGTCCCTCATCTCGCTGCTCCTGGCACTGCTGGTACCGGGGGCGAGTTACCTCTTTCTTGTCCCCGGCGTTTTTCTGGTGGCATCTCTCGCGCTGGCCGATTGCCGCCCCCTGAACCTGTCCAGCGGTTTGGCTCTTGCCGCGGTTGCGGTCGGCGCGATCTGGATTCCCAATGAGCGTTTGTTCTACGATGCGCTGGGATTTGCATTTCCGCTGGCGGTTGCCTTTCGTCCCTTGATCGCCTGCAGCATCCTCGTCCCGTGGTTTTGTCAAATCAAGTCAACGTGGGCGTGGCGAATCGGAATTGCGTTGGTAATCGCCGCCGTCTGCTTCGCGGCCAGCGCGATTGCCCAGAACCGCTGGGCCGCTTAGTCGCAGGGGCGCGGGCCACCGCGGCTCTCTGTTTCTTCAATCCGAAGTTCGCGATCCCAAAGCAGCCTCATGTGAGCCGCCCAGTGCAGGGGGGACCAGTGCAGGGGGCACCGAGCTGATGGGCAAATTAAAGTAGCCATTTGGCAGCGAGTCCGATCGCCGCCGTTTCGATTCTCAGCAATCGCGTTCCCAAGTCGAGGCATTTCCAGCCCGCTTCTATCAATCGCCCCAGTTCTTCCTCAGTGAAGCCCCCCTCGGGGCCAATCGCCGCCAAGAGCTCGTTGCCGGCGAGCTGTTCGGGGTAGATGCAGTTCTGATTTCCGGGATGAGCGACCACTCGCTGGTCGGGGATTGTCAAACGGCAGAGTCCTTCAATGTCTACCGGGGCGGCAATTTCCATTCTGCAAGTCCGTCCCGATTGTTTGCATGCGGCGACGACGTGTTGCTCCAAGCGGGTCAGTGCCGAATCGACCGGTTGGGCCACGCTCCGTTGGCAACGAAGCGGGAGGAGTCGGCCAACGCCCAGTTCCGTCAACTTCTCGACCAGCAGTTTTTGTCGGTCCCCTTTCGGTAGCGAGACGGCAAGGGTCAAACGACGGCGAGCTTCCCGATTGACTTCGGCAGCGTTTAGCAGACGGACGGCAACCCGCCCTTTTCTGATGGCAGTAATTTCAGCGGTCCCTTCCCAACCTAATCCATCCAGGAGCAGAATCTGGTCGCCTGACTGCAAACGCAGCACATGAGCGAGATGATGAGCCTCATCCGGCGCGAGATACAACTCGGCAGAGGCTTGGGCCAGGGGCGTGGGCGAGAAAAAACGGGCGGGCAATGGGCTGGGCTCACTGGAAAAA
The DNA here is from genome assembly GCA_021298375.1 of Blastopirellula sp. GTDB lineage: Bacteria > Planctomycetota > Planctomycetia > Pirellulales > Pirellulaceae > BJ22. Next base: position 4,030 of record JAJTFE010000059.1, read on the forward strand.
TCGGTTGGAAATCAATCGGCGCCGGGTGCCCGATTGGCGTTGCAGGCTGGTGCCGCAAACTCCACAATAGGAGGTTCGCACGACTGGGGGAAGTAGGCTTTCGGCGGACCCTCCCGCACTTCGTTTCCGCTCGTGTCCGAGCAAGGCGCCGCGACTTCCACGACAAGGCGTTTAATTGCCGACAAGTGACTGATTGGCTCGCGATGCTTGCGGGCTGCATGCCGACGTTTAGCGGCTTGGCGGAACACCAAGCCATCCATTACATCAAGGAACTTCCGTTGCCATGACAGCAGTGCAGTATGATCTCGAGGAAGGCCAACCGCTGACGATAGAGTTACGTGACACGAGGTGGGCAGCGTTACTGGCGTGGCTCTGGCCTGGTGCCGGGCACCTGTACCAGCGGCGGTATGCCAAGGGCCTGCTGTTCATGGTCTGCATCTTGAGCACCTTCTTTTTCGGCTTGGCGATGGGCCGCGGGCGGGTAGTTTACGCCTCCACGCGTCCCAACGATTTCCGATGGCAGTATTTCTGTCAGGCAGGCGTCGGCCTCCCCGCGTTTCCAGCGATCCTCCAAGCCGCTGTCACCCGGAGTGGCAGTGATCCTTGAGCGACACCAACTTCCAAGGTCGCCCGCTGGTCGACGGCTTCATGGCTCCACCGGCGGGTCCGGTCTACATGGAGCGCAATGATGTGCTCGGCATGTGGCACTCGGAATTGGGGCACTGGTTCGAGATGGGAACCTTGTACACGATGGTTGCCGGGTTACTCAATTTGCTTGCCGTCTATGACGCCTTTGCGGGCCCGATGATCATCACGCCGGAAATGCGGCGGAAGTTCGAAGAGAGAAAACAGAAGCGAACAGGCCCCTCCGAAGCCTGAGCCGGTCTGAGCCGCGGTGCAATTTCCCCTTTTGGATCCTGACCTCATGATTTCCGCCAGCCTAGCTTCCGCCCTGATCGACTTCGTCCTGCCGCAACTGCTCGCGATTTCGCTCTGGCATGCCCGATTGTGGTACGCCATTCCGCTGGTCGTCGTCGTCAGCCTCGTCTACGGGGCCACGCGCCATGAGCGAATAAAAGAGATCCTCGACCAGTCAATCCGCACGGCGATTGGACTGGTCGGCTTCATGTCGGCGATCTTTATCGTGATTTGGCTGATCGGCTTTTGGAACTGAACAATAGGCGTTCCGTCCAGGCAGTTTCAGCGGCCAATTCGCAGTGGTCGCAGGTCGAGGTGCGGCTGTTGACCGGTCAGCAACTCGGCAATCAGCTTGCCGGTGACCGTCGCCATTGAGAGCCCCAGCATGTTGTGCCCGGCCGCGACCCAAACATTTTCAAATTTCGGGGCGCGATCGAGATAAGGTTTACTATCCCAAGTCATCGGCCTCCAGCCGTACCAAGTTTCTTGAACGGGTTCCCCCAGTGGTTCGCGGAGATACAACTTGGCCGAGTCCATCAGCAGTTGCAGGCGACTCTGGTTGATACTGCTGTCATACCCTGCGAACTCCATCGTGGAACCGATTCGATAGCCGCTGTTCATCGGCGTAATCGCAACCCGGTGCTGCTCGAAAATCAGGGGATAGGTCGGGCAACTGGCCGGCCGGGGCATGGTCAGGGAGTAACCCTTGCCGGGCTGAATCGGAATCCTGCAGCCCAAATGTTGATTTAAAAACGGGGTCAAGGCGCCGCAGGCAACCACAAACCGATCAGCCGGAATCTCGCCCTGCGTTTTCGTCTCGACGGCAACCGCCTTCCCGGCGACCTCGCGAAAGCCGGTGACTTCGCAATTCTCAACAATTTTGACTCCATCGCGGAGGAGGATGCGCCGCAACTCGCTCATCAATTTGTCGGGTCGAAGGTGACTGTCGCAATCGTAGTACCAGGCTCCACCGAGACCGGGAATGAGAGCCGGTTCGAACTTTGTCAATTCACCACCGTCGATCGGCCGGGCGGAGACACCGTACTTTTTCTCGAGCATCCGGTTGGTAGGCTCATACTCGTGAAACTCATGGGCATCATGAAAGACAAACAACAGGCCGATCGGCTGCCACTCGCAATCGAGCTTCTGGCTCTCGATGAGATCGATGTAGAGTTGCCGTGCGGACTGCAGGAGGCGATGAATCGAGTCGGCCGCCTCGAGCATATCGCGCTCATTACAACGGCGTGCAAACTTGAACAGCCACGACCAGAGATCGAGCGAGAGGCGCGGCTTGACATAAAACGGCGAGTTGCTGCTGAGCATCGAGCGCAGGGCTTTGCGAACCATGCCAGGCTGGGTCAACGGCAGCACGTGGCTGGGGCTGACGTATCCGCAGTTTCCGTGAGAACAAGCGGCTCCCAAGCGGTCGCGGTCGAGAATGGTGACTTGCTGCCCGGCCTGCTGGAGGTACCAGGCGCACATCGCGCCGATCACCCCGCCGCCAATAATTACGGTCTGCTCCGTTTTCCGGCTCATCAGCGAATTCCTTGTTGAAACGGGTCGCGGGAATGGAACAACAGTTTCCCCGCGCCGCAGACCCAAGCGCGACCAGTGATCTGAGGAATGATCTTTTCGCCTTCCTGCCGCTGGTAACTTGCTTCAAAGACGCTGCCAATCACACTTTCCTGACGCCATCGCTGGCCGGGGGCCAGCTTTCCTGCAGCAGCCAGGCAAGCCAGCTTCGCGCTGGTGCCCGTCCCGCAGGGGGAACGATCATAGGCTCCACCGGGACAGAGCACGAAGTTGCGGCTGTCGGCTTTGGCGGGGTCGGCCGGGCCAAACAACTCAATGTGATCCAACTCCTCTCCCGCTGGCCCGCGAATGCCCCCATCGAGCAGGGCCTGCTTGATCCGGCGAGTCACTTCCAGCAGGCGGTCGAGATTGCTCAAGGCAATGGTCTCGCCATGCTCCCTGACCAGAAAAAACCAGTTCCCCCCCCAGGCAACTTCGCCCACGACTTTCCCCAATCCTGGAACGTCGACTGCCACCTGTTCGGCCCAGCGATAACTGGGGACGTTTTCCACGGTGACGGTCTCGGAGTCATGGACCAGAGTCTTGACGACCCCAACCGGGGTCTCGAGCAGGTGCTCGCCGGGCTGGATTTTGCCCAGATACAACAGCGTTACCAACAGGCCGATGGTTCCGTGGCCGCACATTCCCAGATAGCCCGCGTTATTAAAGAAAATCGTGCCGGCCACACAGCGCGGATCTTCAGGCGGCAAGAGGAGCGCGCCCACGACCACGTCCGACCCGCGCGGTTCATTGATCACGGCTGAGCGGAAATGATCGAACTCCCTTCGAAAACGTTCGCGCCGCAGCAACAAGTTTCCCGATCCCAAGTCAGGCCCGCCGGCGATCACCACCCGAGTCGGTTCTCCGCCGGTGTGGGAATCGACAATCTCGATTTCAGCAGGCAACTGGGCAGGGCTCACGATTCACTCCGCTCGATATTGCCGCGGGTCCATTGGCCATCGACCAGTCGCCAGGCGGAACCGGGCATGACATCTTTCAGCAATCTTGGCAGCCTTTCCTGAGGAACGTTGTCGAAGCACTGCAGCATCGCAAACCTTCGGATGGAAGCGGGGATACCAACGGCAGTGAACCCTGGATGTCCCGTGGACGGGTAGGGGCCGCCATGATTCATGGCCGGAGACACCGCCACGCCAGTTGGCATTTTATTGTTCAGTAACCGGCCAACCCGGGGCCTCAAGGCGGCCGCGACCAGCTGATAATCCCGCTCGCTCTCTCCAGCTGAAGCCGTGTAAATAGTCCCGGTCAGGTTGCCTTCCAGATGGCGGAGAATGTCCACCGTCTGCGCCATGTTCTGGGCGATGACAAACAGGGTTGAGGCTCCAAACATCTCCGTTTGAAACAGTTGGGCTTGGGCGAGAAACTGCGCGCCGGAAATTCGCAGCAGGGTATTGTCAAAAGCTATCCGAGGGCCTGCTGCAGCCTCTCCGCCGGCAAGCACCTGCGCTCCCGCCGCGATCAGCTTGGAGGTCGATTCGATCAAACCACTCCGCACTGCCGGTCCGAGCAAGGTTCCTGGAGGAGTCGCTCGAAACTTGGATTGCACGGCGGAAATAAAACTTTCAGTCGCTGGCCCCTCAACGAGCAGGACAAACCCGGGGTTGGTGCAGAATTGCCCCGCCCCCATCAGGCAACTGGTACCAAACTCTTCGGCGATCGCCGCCGAACGCTCAGCCAGCGCAGCGGGGAGGACCACGACCGGATTGACGCTGGACATCTCCAGATAAATCAATTTTCCCGCGCGATCAGCCGCGGCCTTGAGTTGCATTCCGGTTCCCCTGCCGCCAGTAAATCCGGTTGCGGCAACTCGCGGGTCGCTGACCAGGCGCTCGCCATCTGCATGTCCCAAGCGATAGAGCAATTGAATCGTCGCAGGTGGCAACTGTGTTTGCCGAAGGGCAGCGAAGGCGAGTTCCACAAGCCGCTGGGTGGTCCTTGGATGAGCCGGGTGTGCTTTGACAATCACGGGATTCCCAGCGGCGATCGCCGCCGCGAAATCGCCGCCCGAGGCTCCATTAAAGGCAAACGGAAAATTGTTCGGGCCGATCGTGACGACAGGCCCGATCGGAGCAAAGTAACTGCGGATGTTGGCCTTGGTGTCGAGCGTCGGCAGCGCCCAGGACCCTTCGCGCGCGGCTTGGGCTGCCTGCCGCAGCTGATTGACCGTGCGCGGCAGCTCCACATCCTTCAACCGCGGCTGGAAGGGAAGTCCCGTTTCCATCGCCGCCAATTCAGCCAACTCGTGCGATTCTTGCTCAATACCCAGCGCATAGGCCTCAAGAAAGCTGGCCAGAATTTCCGGCTCGGCTTCCCGCAACGCCTCGGCTGCCTTAACAGCTGCGTCCAAAGCCCGGTCGCAGTCGCTCCAGTCACTGACTGGAAACCGCCGTTCGAGTTGCTCTCCGGTCGCCGGATTGAGCGCCTGAAATTCACCGCAACTGGAGGCGACTTGCCATTCCCCATCCAGCAGTACAGGTTCAAGTGAATTCACCAGTCGATTCTCCATGTCAATTTGCATCCCGGTTCCAGATTTCAGCCCGTCAATTGCACCCGAAGTGATAACAAGCGGCGAGTCAACTCGCGCAAGGCGTAGGGTTGCCTGGGAAGCCGGCTTCCCGATAGGCTCGGAACATCCGCCGGCCACTGGTCAGAGGAGCCAGCCAGCGCGGTCGTGGCGGAGAGTTCCGAGCAGAGACGCCTGACTGCACGCAACGCGGTCGCCGCTGCCGACTTCCAATCAGACAGAGGCGGGCACTTGCGGGCGGGTGCGAATCCCCTCGCGAATAATCCGCAGCACTCGTTCGCGCTCTTCTCCCACCAGCGGCAATCGGGGAGCCCGGGTCAGCTCGCTGCCAAAACCGCACTCCTGGGCTGCGAGCTTGATGTATTGAACCAGCTTGACGTGCGTGTCGAGATGAAGCAGCGGCGTGTACCAGCGGTAAACCTTGAGCGCTTCCTCGAAGTTGCCCGCGAGTGCCAAGTCCCAAAGCAATCTGTTCTCAGCGGGAAAGGCATTTACCAGCCCCGAAACCCAACCGGTTGCCCCGAGGACAATGCTCTCCAAAACCAAGTCATCCACTCCGCAGAACAGCAGGTAGCGATCCCCACAGACATTCTTGATATCGGTTATCCGCCGTACGTTTTCGGACGACTCCTTGATCGCCACAAACTTGGGCTCATCCGCCAATTCGGCAAAGGTCTCGGGAGAGATATCGACCTTGTAGGAAACCGGGTTGTTGTAAATCATGATCGGCAGCTGGCTGGCCGCAGCCACCGCCCGATAGTGTGCAACCGTCTCCCGGGAATCGGAGTTGTAGACCATACAGGGAAGGACCATCAGTCCATCCAAGCCTGCCTGCTCGGCATCGCGGGCAAAGCGGCAGGCGAGTGCTGTGGTGTACTCAGCCACACCGGAGAGGACGGGGATTCGGCCTTTGACGTGCCGGACAACCGCTCGCAACAACTCGAACTTTTCCGAGTACTCGAGGGAACAGTTCTCGCCTACGGTTCCCAGCATGATCAGTCCATGAATCCCAGCTTCGATCATGGCTTCGATGTGAGCCAGGGTGGCTGGGATGTTGAGCGATTGATCCGGATGAAACTGGGTGGTCGCGGCTGGAAAAACACCGCTCCAATTGACTTGCATGAAACTGTCCTTTGCAACCTGAAGAAAAACTCGATCAGCGATTGACGGGGTGTGCTTTTGCTGACTCTTGAATGCGGAATTCGCCCGCTCGGGGCAACCGTGCCGACGACATCCATCCCGGTGTGCGGAAGGAAGTTGGCATCAACAGTCTATCGACCATCGCTCTGCGTGGGAAAACCCGGAGCCTTCCATTCTAAGCGACGTTCCTCTCTGTTCTAAGACCTCCTTTAAGACCAACCCGAGGCTGCGACCCAGACGAGCTTGCCGCCGGGCAACAAGCTGCCGCTGGACAGCAGGCTGCCGTGTGGAAATCAGCTGCGGTTCGGGAGCACGGCACTCAAACCGCCGTTTGCGAAGCAGCGTGCGGGCCCATTCTCCGCTGGGGTTCCCCCTTCTTGGTTCATCGAGAAATCGGTTAAATACAAGTGGCGATTGCCGGTCCGATACGGTTTCCGGGCAAGTTTGAAACGTTCACGCTCCCATTTTCCAGGAGGTCTCCTGCCATGCTCCCCCAAAAACTGGCCGCAGCAATCAATCGTCAGATTCATCAGGAACTGCAGTCTGCCTATCACTACCTGGCGATGGCGGCCCATTTTCAAAATGAGGGACTGGACGGTTTTGCGAGATGGATGGAGTTGCAACACGGCGAGGAGATGCAACATGCCATGCGACTGTTCCGATATGTGCATCGCCGCGGCGGGCAGGTGCATCTGTCCGGACTGGAGGCTCCCCAGATCCGTCAAGGCAAGCCGATGGTGGTGTTCCAGCAGGCTCTGGAGACGGAGAAGGCAAACACGGCAGCGATTCACGAGCTTTATGCCATCGCCAACGAAGTGAAGGACTACGCCACCGTCAGTCACTTGAAATGGTTTCTCGACGAGCAGGTCGAGGAAGAGGACAGCATTGAGCAAATCCTCGCCCACTTCCGGATAGCGGGTGATGACGCATCGGCCCTGCTGTTACTGAATCGGCAACTCGGCGAGCGGCAGCCGGAAGAAGAGACCGAAGAAGAGGAAGAATAACCTGAGGCGGGCCCGTTTCGCCGTTCGCCGGTTCCTCAGCTCCCGGTTCCTTAGTTCCCGGTTCCTTAGTTCTCAGCGACCAACGGCCAATTCCTGGTCAAGCAGTTCGGCAATTTGCTCGCGCAACTGTTCCGCCGTGCGAAATGTCTCGACCCGCAAGTCAGGCAAACTGGCTCGGCAGCGAGCCAGTCGTTCGCGCTCGATGGGATGTTCGGCGAGGTCGCGGATGAAGATACCGAGGGCGTGGGAGCGATGGCTGCCGGCCAATTTACGGTAGATTTCGAGGTCCTTTTCTCCGGAGTCACCCACAAACACGAATCGCCGCTGGGGAAATTTTTTCAAGAGCAGGCGAATCGCGGCCCCCTTTCCCGAGCGGCGGAAACGAATCACCTTCTGCAGCATGTGCGTCCGCAGGCGAAAGTTCCGCAAATGCAACGACCCGGGAGGAAACTGCTGTGCCTGCAGCAGTTCCTCGATCCAGGGAAGGAGCTGCCAGGGGCTGGAGGAAACGTAATGCAGCGGCAATCCGAGTTCCTGCCAGCTGCGATAGACCGCTGACATTCCGCTCACCGCCCGAAAATCCCGGAGAAAGGTGTTTGCCAGCAACTCGCGGCGATCGCGGATCGAGGACTCCTTGATCGTGTCATCGATGTCGGAAACGACAGAGATACCGCGCGGAGGAATCAGTTCCACCGTGGTTGTCCCGCTCAGCTCCGAATCCACCGACACTTCGAGATTCAAGCGAGACAGGCCAGATTCCTGAACGGCTTGCGGCGCCAACTCCGCCAAGACCCGGGGCTCAGGGGCCACCCAGCCAAAGTAATGCCCATTGCGGTGCGTGCGGCGTTTGAGCTGATAAATCTGGCTGCCGATCCGGCAACGGACGCTCAATCCGTGAGCGCCATCCATCACAAAGGAAGTCACTCGGCGACGAAAGCGCAAGCTGCTCCGTTCCTCATCGCTGGCCTGCATCACATTCCCCAGCATGCCGATCAACATCCGTTTGCTGAGCGTGGCAGCGTAAGGCTGGCGCACGATCCCCGCAACATTCAGCCTCCAGTGGCCATCGGGATCGAGATGACCAAAGCTCGGAAACGGCACCAGCCGAGGTCCTGTTTCGGATTGGGCTGGAGAGTGAGACATGCGAAAACAGCGACAAAGATGGGGGACAAAAGGCAGGCTGGGCCCACGGGCCGCCAATCAAATCATACCAGATCGCCCCCACCTCAGTCCAAGACGCCACCGCTCTCCCTCGGCGAATGGTCTCCCAAAACGATGGCTGTTTCTCGGGGAATACCGACCGGCCGGGAGTACCCAATAAAAAAACAGGCGAACCACAAATGGCTCGCCTGTTTGGCAATTGTTTGGAATCAATGAAGCAGCGGGAGCTTAGTCCCACCACCACTGGCCGGCGCCGACTTCTGCCTTGAGTGCGCTTTCCCGAGCCGAGGCAATCGAACCATCTTCGTCGGTCCGGACATTCTCTGAACTCAGGGCGACTCGGGGTTGAATGTTCACCCCGCCGCCAACCGGAGCCATAAAGTAGCCGCCGCGAAGAATCGGATTGACAACCGGTTCGACTTGCGTCGGAGCCTGACCATTTTCGACTGGGAACCGGGACTCGTCACCGAACACGTCCAACGCCCAATCGGCCTTTTCGTACAGTCCCGCTTGTTGAATGAAGCAGGCTGCCAAGGAGAGGTCCATCACGTTCCGCAACTGGCCGTACAACGGCACCTTGCGGGCGAGGATTTCGTAATTGTTGGTAAACGAATTGCAATAAGCCTTGCTCGCCGGGTTCATCCCACCGGTTCCCTTGCGGGTTCCGTCAGCGTTAACCTTCTCATCTTCACCAACCAGCTTTACGGCTCCATCGACCAATTGCATTGCATTTTGATCTGGAGTAACCCGGACACAGTCGTAGGAGGGCTTGAACCACCAACGGAGGGAGGAGTTTTTGGCAGCCGCGGAAGGGGTCATTTTTTCGGCGTAACTGACAATCTTGGTGGGGGTCTGTTCCAATCCCAGACCGATCAGCTTCATGTGATAATCCGCCTCGACCAGAACGCGGGCAAAATGAGTCTTGGGCGAGACGCCCTCAACCGTCACGACTTGCATCCCCAGCGCTTGGCGGAACAATTCGCCGACCGAGTTGAGTTGGGCTGCATTGGCGCCCGCGGGATTGAAGTTCTTGGCAACATCGGCGTAGGTCTGGTTGAAACGGGTCAGACCTTCTTGAGTTGGATCAATCGAGCAGGCAATCACCTTGGTGGGTGAGGCATCCGGCGCGTAGGCCCGCAGCGCCACAATCAGGTCTTCCAGCATTAAAGTCGCTTCGCCCGATTGCATGCCAACCGCGCGATTTTGAGTGTTGAGGTAAAAGCCTTCAGCCGGACCGGCCAATACGATGTCTTTGGTCTCGGGGTAGTAGAAAACGTGAGTCACCCGGGTCAGGCCGGCGAGAAACTGCATTTCGGCAGGGATCGGCTGGCCGCTCTCCTGAAGTTTGCGAACTTCCGCTTCCAGTCGCTTGAGTGAAACCTTTCGCAGGTTGCTCGGGGACTGCAGGTCTTTGCTCAAGGAAGCCTTGGCAGCATTCAGGCTTTGGCGCTCCAAGGCACCATTTCGTTCGACCTGGAGGCTGGAGCGGAGAACGCCATTGGCGTCAATCTTCACGCCACCCGCCCCGCCGACGCCACCTCCGCCGCCAGCGCCACCGCCGCCAGCACCACCGCCACCACTTCCGCCACCATCAAGCTGAGCGAAAGCGGCAGTCGACAAGCAGATGACGGCCAGCAACGTTGCCAACGCGGGACCAAGTCGAATCATTCGGCTGAACATTCCAGCACCCCTTATTACACTTTGCGTGCTACTAACCATGCGTGTTTTCGTCGCGTTTCAGACAGAAGGTCAAACCAGAAGGAATTTCCGGTCTAAAGACATCGCTTCGGACCGGGAAGATGCTGACAAAAGCCAGCTTCAACGAACGACACGCCCCTGAGCCACCTTGCCCGGCCCAAGTTATCTGTCGATTCAAGTCGACCGTTATCAGACAATCCTAATTGGCATTGCGAAAAACGGCAAGAAAATCAGCTATGCGGATCCTGCAAATCAGGCAATCCATGACCTGTCCCGCCGATTTTTTGGGGTTTGCCAATCAGGGACTGCTTCCCGCCGAACAGCGATTCCCCCGTACTTCCAGAAGAAATCGCCCCAGACAGACCGTTTTTCAAAGGCCTGATTGAACCGAATCTTCGGAAAAATCCAACCCCGACCGGACTTTCACCCCGACCCAGCCCTTGGCCGAGCACCCGAACGGAAGAAAATGCCTCGCCTTGAGGTAGCCCCTCGTCCCATCGTTTTTCGGTCAACCGCAGCCCCACTCCTAAGCGGCCCTAGCGAATCGGCCGCCAACTGGGAGCATTTCGGTCGGCCTGGTTTTGGGCTTCAATCATGGGGTCTCCTTCTGCGGGAGTCCCATCCTGCACGTCAGCCGCAGCAGAATCGGGCGAGGTAACAGTGAAACTGGCCGAGCGCTCAATCATCCGCCCATCGGGAGTTCGCAAGCGGACAAACAAAAGCAGATTCTCATTGCGGACTGGGCCCCGCTGCCACGGCAAACGGGCATCGACAACCAGTCCATTTCCATCCTGCCGAACCATTCCGGCAACTTCCTCCGCCGAGTATTTCCACAACCCCAGCCGCTGCGTCTGCTGCGGTTGGTCAGGATCGATCACACTGAACGTCAGTTCGCCCAACGAACCTGCGACTCCCGTTTCGGTCCGCGATAACAGCCGCACCATCACACCTTCATCACCCGGGAATCCATCACTGTCGAATCCGCGAGTCTGTCGAGAGTCGATCTCAAAGTCACCGGACCCTGTGCCACTGGAGCGGGGCGCCGGACGCGATCCAGTTTGGGCAGGACGCGAACCAGGACGGATGGCGTCACTCGGCGTTTCCAGCCCAACTTGACTGGCTGGACGTCGGAATCCGTTCGTCTGATCGTCGCCTGGCAACGGAACTTCCTCAGGTCCAAACTCGATGAGCGGTTCTTCCGGTTCGACGATGGTCGATTCACCGGGACGCAATTCGCCTGATTGGGAGGTCCCTTCCCGAGGTGCTGGGGTTGGACTTGAGCTCGGACTGCGGGGTCGTGAACCTCTCCACAATCGAGGCAAACTCCGCTCGCCTCGCCACCTTCCAGCCAGCGGCCTGACTGACGACCGGGATTGTTCATTCCGTAAGCAGAAAAATCGGGTTCACGACCGGTTTCGTCGCGATACATCGACTTCAAGGCATAGTACTGATTCTCCAAGTCCACAACCTCACCGCGGAGCAGGGCAATTTCCCGACGCACGCGCGGACTGGCCGAACCACAGCCAGCGGTCAGGCTGATCAAGAGCAGCAAGATGGTGAGCAGCGCAGGGCGCATCGCGGATCCCCGTGGGTTGCCTGAATGAAGACCTGCTCTTTAGGCAAACCAGCCCGCCGGGGCAATGGCAACTGACAAGAAAGCACAAACTTCCATCCGCTAGCATCCCGGCCTGAACTGGAGGCGCCCCGCAAAACCCAAAGGGAGGCGATGCAGCGAACTCGCGGTGTCAGCCCAACTCGAAGGCAGATGAACGGCGAGGGGTCTGGAAAATAGCCGCGGGAACTGAGCGGCGAGGCGCTGCCCGGGAAAGAGCCGCTCCGGGCCAGAGTGAAATCAGCGCCTTACTGAACGACGACCGAGGCTTCCAAATGGACAGCCGACTTGAGGGAGTTGGTGACGAGGCAAGTTTGTTCGGCCTTTTCCAGCAGTTTGTGGCCGCGGTCGGCATCCGCGCCGGCGGGGAGGGTCAACCGGGCGACGACCTTGAATTCGGTAAAGAGCATGGCACGCTCTACACGATCCAGAGTGCCGGTCACCTCACATTCGAGGTCGTTGTAGGAAAACTTGGAAGCGGCGGCGATGGCGCGAAAGGACAAGCAGAAGCAGTCAGCAACTGCGGCGCAGAGCAAATCTTCGGGCGACCAGACATCGCCCGGGCCACCGAATTGCTTTGGAGGTTGAGATGCGAGCTCAGGAACTCCGGCTGCGCTGAGGCGAACCACACCTTCGGGTCGGCAAGCAGCGGCGACAACATAGTGATGCGGAAAATTCATCTCAAGCTCCATTGAAAAGGTGATGGGCACTCGAGCCCGATGCGGCCATCGATTCCGCTCCTATCGGTTGCGATCCGTTCCGATGGACAGTGGGGACCATTGAATGGAAGGTGCGGCGAGGTAACCGATCAGCCCCCGATCAGCCCCCGGGCGAACCTTGAGCGGACCACGAGGTCTGCTCCCAACCTTCGCGGCATCCTATCCCGCATTCGTTGCAAAATCGCAAAATAGGTGCCGCGGAGGAGGCTTTCTCCGGGTCCAGTGCTGCGGACTGCACCGAGCGCTGGCTCGTGAAATCAGCGGGTTTCTTCCACTTTGCCCACGACGCGGTCGATCAAGTTGTAGGACTTCGCTTCTTCAGCGGTCATGAAATTGTCGCGATCGGTATCCTGTTCGATTTTGTCCAGGCTGTGGCCTGTGTGTTTCAACAGGATTTCGTTCAAGCGACGTTTGACCCGCTTGAGCTCGGTCGCGTGAATCAAGATCTCTTCCGCAGTCCCCTGCATCCCGGCCAAAGGCTGGTGAATCATGATGCTGGCGTTCGGGAGGGCGAATCGCTTGCCCTTGGCACCGGCGGTCAGAAGGAGCGCGCCCATCGAAGCGGCTTGACCCATGCAGTACGTGCAGACGTCACAGCTGAGGTACTGCATGGTGTCGTAGATCGCCAACCCTGCCGTAACGCTGCCGCCCGGCGAGTTGATGTACATGTGGATGTCTTTTTTCGGGTCTTCCGACTGGAGGTACAGAAGTTGGGCCACCAGGGAGTTGGCGAGGTCGGACGTCACCTGGGTCCCGAGGAAAATGATTCGATCGCGCAGGAGACGGGAGTAAATGTCGTAGACCCGCTCTTCGCGGCCGCTATTGTCAACAACATAGGGAACGTATGGCATGGAAGCACTCCGGCTGAATTGGATTAGTCGCTGACTTGACTGGTTCGGGAGAAGAAAAACCTGGTTCCCGGACAAGGGAACAACACGCGTGTCGAACGGGCTCTCAGCCCGCCTTTTCATCCGCCAGGTTATCGTCATCGTCTGCCTTGGGCTTGATCGTGATCTCATCCACGATTCCGTAAGCCTTGGCTGCCTCGGCTGTCAAAAAGAAATCCCGGTTCATGTCCTTGGCGATCACCTCAAAGGATTTGCCGGTGTGAGCCGCAAGGATGTCGTTGAGAACCTTGCGATTCCGCAGGATCTCATCAGCCTGAATCTCGATATCGCTGACCTGACCCTCGACTCCGCCGTAGGGCTGGTGAATCATGACTCGGGCGTGCGGCAAGGCAAATCGCTTGCCCTTGGTTCCGCCGGCCAGCAGGACGGCTGCTCCGCTGGCGGCCTGGCCAACACAGTAGGTGGCGACCGGACAGGTGAGGATCTGCATGGCATCGTAGATGGCCAGCGTCGAAATCACATCGCCGCCCGGCGAGTTAATATAGAAGTGAATGTCCTTTTTGCGGTTCTCGCTCTGCAGGTAGAGCAGCTTCATGACCATTTCATTGGCATTGCCCGTGTGAATCTCCCCCTGGAGAAACACAATCCGGTTTTCCAAAAGCAGGTCGCCCAAAGTCATCTGCCGCTGACGCTGGTACTGCTGATAGGCGTAGGAATTCTTCATCGTTTCGTGGGGCAACACCCGTTGGTGGTTGTTCCAATCCATATACGCGTACATCCTTACTGTTGAAAAAGGCGGCCTCCAAAGGGCAAAGCTCACGTCCAGTTTCGGCGGACCGGAGCAGCGGGCAGGCTTTCCTCTCCCAAATTGTGCCCCGGCGGAGCAGAATTTGCGAGGGGAGTTGCCAGCCACCACATGCCGGCCACCACAAGGTCCGGCATTCC
>JAJTFE010000060.1 GCA_021298375.1 Blastopirellula sp.
ATCGAAGTTGGGAGCTGGCATTGAACAGCGGTCTCACGAGCTTGGTTGAGCAGTTCGGGTTCCAGTTGCCAGGAGATCTCAATGGGGTGTCCCACCAGAGGCGACCGGCGGTAGAGTTCGGCCGCCGCATCCGCCACCTTTCGCATCGCCTGTAGCGTCTCCATGTAACTCAATTGCCGACTGGGGAAGGCCCAGACGTTGCCGAGCGGCATGGAACTGCGGCCGGCGGCGACCTTTCCCAGCTGGCTTTCAATTTGAACGTCGGCCTGCAGCAGCGTCACGCGATCGAGAGCCACTCCTCCGAACTTGATTGGAGTGCGATACAGATAATCCTCTGTGGAGAGAGTCACATCCAGAATGCGAATATCGGTCGAGCGGGTCAAGCAGCAGTTCCTTTAGCCAGGTTCGCGGTCCGCGGATTGTCTTTGGCGGAGACGCAGCAATTGATTGAATAGCTCGGCCAGAATGAACGTCGACAGCAGGGCCAAGCCAATCAGGATCCACAGTCCGGGAGAGACGGGAGTCAAGCCTAACAGGTTCCGCAGCCAGGGGATCAGGACGGTTGTGAGTTGAATCAGGATACTCAACCCCACAGCGAGATGCAGCCAGAAATTCCGCTCGGGAAGCGAGTCGATTTTTCTTGCCGAATAAGCGTAGATCAATTGCGAAAGCGTGACATAAAGAAAGACGCTGGTTCGGGTTTCGAGCAAGCTAAAGCCCCAGCGGGGGAGAAAGATCAAGCCCAAGCCAGCGAACGCCGCCACGAGACCGCCGGCGACGAAGATAAAGCTCAGCGCGGTTCGGTCGAGCAACGGGCCCGTGGGATTGCGTGGCCGGTTTCTCATCACGTGGCGGTTATGGTCGAGTCCCAAGGCGAGCGCGGGGGGGCCGTCAGTCAGTACGTTCAGCCACAGGAGTTGTACCGCGGTAAACGGTAGAAGAACCGTGCCAGCTGCTTCCCGCAAGCCAATGGCCGCGGCGCCGATGGCACCAGCGAGGATGATCAGTAACTCCGCGAGGTTCGTCGCAAACAGGAACCGGATGAACTTCTGGATGTTCTCGTAGATGTTTCGGCCTTCTTCGATTGCGGCCACGATCGTCGCGAAATTGTCGTCCAGAAGCACAAGGTCGGCGACTTCCCGGGTAATATCGCTGCCGCGTTGACCCATGGCGATGCCGACATCAGAGCGTTTCAGCGCTGGAGCATCATTGACTCCATCGCCTGTCATTGCCACGACCTCACCGCGGGCCTTGAGAGCTTCAACCAATTTGAGTTTATGCTCTGGGCTGACCCGGGCAAAGACGTTGATCCGAGCGGCGGCGGACGAAAACTCCTCGGGTGTCAGCGCATCGAGCTCTTGGCCAGTCAGAACGTCCGGGCTGCGAATATTGACCGCCTCGCCCACGGCTTTAGCGGTGGCCGGATGGTCGCCGGTAATCATCACGACTCGAATTCCCGCTGACTGGGCCTTGAGGATCGCTTCCGGCACCTCTGGACGGGGTGGGTCCCAGAGCATGACCAAGCCAAGAAACTCCACTTCGGAGTCAATCGCCGAACGGCCAATTGCCAAGACCCGGTGACCGCTGCGGTGGTTTGCCCACTCTTCCCGCTCGCTGGAGGTGAGCCGCGGGGAGAGCTTGAGAATCGCCTCAGGTGCCCCTTTCAAATAGTTCATTCGCCGGCTCGACTCTTCGACCGTGACTTGCATGTATTTATAGGTGCTGTCGAAGGGAATGCTTCCCACTCGGGGGTTGGCCGAGATTAAGGCAACCAGATCATGACCGCTTTCCCGGGCAAAGTTGAGCAAGGCAAGTTCGAGTGGATCGCCGGCATTGGCCGCCGGATCGGCGTCGTTTGCCAAGACCATCGCGCGCAGTGCACTCTCGGGATCGCGCGTCACCAGTTCCTTGACGAACATCCGATTCTCGGTCAGGGTTCCGGTCTTGTCGGTGGCGATCACCGTGACGGAGCCGAGCGCCTCGACGGCGCTCAATCGACGCACGACCGCTCGGCGAGTGGCCATTCGCTCAACACCGAGCGCGAGCGTCATGGTCAAGACAGCGGGCAGTCCTTCGGGGATCGCAGCGACCGCAAGAGCCACGGCAAACAGAAAGACGTGGCCGAGGTTTCGCCAACCCTCGGCTGCGATTCCCCCGAGGGCAATCAAGGCGACCAACGCCAAGACCAGCAGGGCGAGTTGCTGTGAAAAAATGCCGAGTCGCTTTTCCAGCGGAGTTTTTTCGGCAACAGCGTGGCCGAGAAGTTCCGCCAGTTTTCCCATCGAGCTGGCGGAACCAGTCTGGGTCACTTCGAACAACGCCAGTCCGCGGACGAGTTGGGTGCCGCTGGCTACATCTGCAGGCGCCTGTTTTTCAACCGGCAGGGACTCACCGGTCAGGACCGATTCGTCCAGCAACACGGCTTCCGTGGTCAACAGTTTTCCATCCGCTGGAATCCGGTTTCCGGCTTCGACGCGAACGACGTCGCCCGGCACCAGTACTTCCGCGGAGAGGTGGGCGAGTTGGCCGTCGCGATAGACCCAAACGAAGGGGGTGGAGAGTTTCTTGAGTTTCGTCAGGGCCGATTCGGATTTGCTTTCCTGGTAGACACCCAATCCGGCATTGACCAGCAAAATCAGGCCGATTGCCAGCGACTCCAGCGGCAGCCCGTGGGCGCCCTCCAGATACCAGGCGACACCATCGACCAGCATGGCAAACAGCAAAATGAAAATTAAAGGACTTTGAAACTGCCTCACGAACCGCAACCAGGTCGGTGTCGGCGGATGCTCAGGCAGCGCGTTCGGTCCGAGCCGTGTCAGCCTCTCGGCAGCTTCCGCGGCAGTCAGGCCGCCGAATTGTGGGCGCTGGTTGGAAACCATTGGGGTTATCCCAGAATATCCAGCACGGGGTGATGTTCCTCGACCCCGGTCAGACGGACGTCGAGTCCTTTGAAGGGAAAGGTCAGCGTCTGATGGTCGAGACCGAGGCAGTGCAGGATCGTTGCCTGCAGGTCGTGGACATGCACCGGCTTTTCCGTGATGTGAAATCCAAATTCATCGGTGGCGCCGTAGGTCATTCCGCCGCGGATTCCGCCTCCAGCCAAAAGCATGGAGAAGGCTTGGGGGTGATGGTCGCGACCAAGGCTGCGGCCGAGTGAAGCGTTGCTTTCGACCATCGGCGTGCGTCCGAATTCACCGCCCCAAATGACGAGCGTGGAATCGAGCAGGCCTCTCTGCTTGAGGTCTTTAATCAGCGCCGCCGTCCCTTGGTCGGTCGCGGCGCAGTTTCCCCGATGATTGCCGACGACATCGCTGTGGGCGTCCCAACCCTCGTGGTAGATGTTGATGAATCGGACTCCCCGCTCCACCATGCGTCGCGCGATCAGGCAGGCTCGGGCGAAAGAAGGTTGGTCGGGCTGACAACCATACATCTGCAAAGTCTCAGCGGTCTCGCTTTTCAGATCCATCAACTCCGGAGCGCTGGCCTGTAGTCGATGGGCCATCTCGTAGGAGTTTATCCGCGTCTCAATTTCCGGGTCGCCGAGCAGTTTTCGCTGTTGCTGGTTCAGCGACTGGACCAGGTCCAGTGACTCGCGTTGCAGACGCGTATCGACTCCCGAGGGATTGGCGAGGTTTAGGATCAGGTCGCCCTGATTGCGAAGCCGGACTCCAGTGTATTTGGTTGGCAGGAAGCCGCTGCTCCAGTTGGCAGAGCCGCCGCTGATGCCCGCTCCGGTACTCATCACGACGAAAGCGGGGAGGTCCTTGCTCTCAGCTCCCAGGGCGTATGTAACCCAGGATCCGATACTCGCCCGGCCCGGTTGAGCGAAGCCCGTGTTGAAGAAGATTTGTGCGGGAGCGTGGTTAAACTGGTCGGTCTTTACGGAGCGAACAAGGCAAAGCTCGTCGGCAATCGAGCCGAGTTGCGGTAACGGCTCGCCCAGCTCCAGGCCGCATTCGCCATGCTTGGAAAATTTGAATTGAGGGGCCATCACGGCCGCATCCGAACGAATGAAAGCGTAGCGTTGATCGCCGATGATGGATGGCGGCAAGGGTTTGCCGTCGTATTTGACCAGCTCCGGCTTGTAGTCGAACAGCTCCAAATGAGACGGCGCCCCTGCCATGAACAGGTGAATCACCGCTTTGGCCCTACCGGATGGAGAGTTTCGTTGGTTAGGCTCGGTCGCCAAAGCTTGGGCAGAGCCGAGTTGCGGCAAGTCGGCGGCCAGCAGGGTGGCCAATCCGACTTTGCCGAGCCCGATGCCGCATTGCTCCAGAAACCAGCGCCGGGTTGCCCGCAATCCGCGCGGCTGCGGACGATGTGATTCGCAGTTCATCAGATTCGTTTCCTAATTCCGTATGATGGCTTCATCCAAATTCAAAATGACGCGGGCGGTCATCGACCAGGCGGCAATCTCGCGACGGATGGCCTGTTCGTCTTCAGCTGACAAGTCACCCCCCTGCCCTGACTCTTTCGGCAAGGGTGAGGGGAGTTGGTTGGTCAAGAGTTGGGCATCGAGCTCCCCGACCGTCAGGCGGCGCCTTTGCTCCGCGAGGAACGTCGCGATCGCAGCGACTTCATCCGGGCGAGGTTCACGGGCGAGGACCCGCCAATATAAATGCGAGAGCTTCTCGTCGTCGCTTCCAGAGTGCTGCCGCAGCCGGTTTCCAAAATGTTGAGCTGCTTCCGTGACAACGGGATCATTCAGTAATGTCAGTGATTGCAGCGGCGTATTGGAAGCTTCCCGCTGCGCGAGGCAGGCTTCACCGCTGGGCGCATCAAAGGTGGTGAACATCGCGTAAGGCGCTGTCCGCTTGATAAACGTGTAGATTCCCCGGCGATAGCGGGCGGGCGGGGGACTGGGACTCCAGTTTGCTCCGCCGTAGGCAGTCTCAGTCGCCCCATCCGGCTGGGGCGGGAAAACCGGCGGACCGTACATTTGCCGATTCAACAAACCGGATGCGGTCAGGACGGAGTCTCTGATCTGCTCGGCAGTCAAACGCTTGCGATTGGCCCTCGCGAGCCAGCGATTTCCGGGATCGAGTTTGAGATGCTCCGCGGATACTGCTGAGTCGAGCTGGTACGTCCGCGACGTCACCAGAAATCGGTGTAGCGACTTGATTGATTGGCCTCGATCGACGAATTCTAAAGCCAGCCAATCGAGAAGTTCAGGGTGCGAGGGCGGTTCGCCTTGCAGTCCGAAATCACCCTCCGTCGTGACCAAGCCTTGGCCAAACAGGGCTGACCATTGCCGATTGACAAGAACGCGATACGTCAGCGGATGATTGGTGTTGAGTAACCACTCGGCAAAGCCTCGCCGCGAGAGTCGCTCCCCGCCATTGGTCAGGGGAGGCAGGAAGGCGGGGACTCCGGGCTGGACTTCTTCCCGAGGACTGAGGTACTCGCCGCGGTGATGGCGAAAGGTCGGGCGTGGAAATGAGGCGGGACGTTCACGGAGTACCAGCGTCTTTTGGTAATCAGGCTTGTGTTGCAGTTCGCGAACGCGGTCGGATTGAGCCTTCAGTTCCGGCGCCTGCAGGAGAAACTCGCGCCGCAAAGTGTCGCGTTCCGAGCTGTTCAGCTCCGCAGTCGACTTCTGCAGAAGTGCTTCAATTGATTCCGGCCAGACTTGAGCCGCTACCGGACTCGCAGCCGATGAAACGGATATTCGGAACTTTCCGAGCGAGCAAGGATAGTGGCGTCCGAATTGCATGGTGAGGACGCATTCAGTCGGTTCCGCCAGCGGCGTCTCCAGTTCAAACACGGCCGCATGGCGCTCGCCGAATCGTCCGGCACAGGACCAGCCGGTTTGCGGATCGCCATCGAGAGTCAATTGAGCAGATACGTTCTGACCGCCAAAATGGTTGTTGGCATAGCTCTGATCGGCGCGGCTGAAAGAAAGCGGATATTGCTGCTCGCCACGGACCGCAGACAGCTTGAACTCACCGAGAAAGAAATCGCCTTTGGGGCCCTCGAAATAGGTCAGGCCCGGGCCGCTCCCCGGCAGTCGTTCGTCCGGCAGCACCTCTAACCGCAGGGCTCGGGTCCCCGCCGGCAGTTGGGAGAATCGCAGCGTATAGGTGTCATCCTTAGTGATATCGCCGACGACAAAAATCGAATGGTCTTCGCCGATCTCAAAATGAAGTCGCTGAGCGCTGGCGGCAGCGGGACGAATCGACTCCCATCCAGGATACCGTGAGCGTTGTTGGTCCAGCCAACTGCCAAACGCCGCGTCGATGGCGGAAGCTCGCCGCTGGGCGAGGTCAGGGCCGGGCTCGACCGGCCAATCCTCGGCCAAATTCAGGAGCAGTTGTTTGGCTCCCTCCTCGCGAGTGGCCTGCGCGATCAGTTGGTCCGGGCTCGGCATCTCCAGATCCGGCTCTTCCGTGTTGTTAAAGACGGCGAGGAGCTGGAAATATTCCGAGTGCAAAATGGGATCATACTTGTGCGTATGGCATTGGGCGCAGCCGAGGGTTAAGCCGAGCCAGGTCGTGCCTGTCGTTGCCACGCGGTCGGTCAGGGCGTAGTAGCGATACTCCAGCGGATCGATGCCCCCTTCTTCGTTGAGCATGGTGTTGCGGTGGAAGCCAGTCGCGACTTGGTCCTCAACCTGTCGATTGAGTAACAGGTCTCCTGCCAACTGGGAACTGGTGAAGCGATCAAAACGCATGTCCTGATTGAAGGCCTTGATGACCCAGTCGCGGTATGGCCAGATATCGCGAGGTCGGTCCTTTTCGTAACCGTTAGTGTCAGCATATCGAGCCAAGTCGAGCCAGCGCCGGGCCCAGTGTTCCCCGTAATGATCTGAAGCGAGCAGGTGGTCTACCAAGGCCTCGTAAACTGGTTCGTTGAATCCTGCAGGTCCGAGCGGGGAGGTGGCAAGTCGTTTTGTCCAGTCACGCGCCTCGTCACTGGTAGGGGGCAAGCCGATCAGGTCGAGGTACAGCCTGCGGACGAGAACCTCTGGCTTGGCTGCCTGGGCAGGTTTCAATCCCGCTCCGCTCCACCGTTCGGCGATAAACCGGTCGACGGGGTGAGCGCTCCAATTGGCCAACTCGCCCGTCAAGTCAGGAACGGCTGGTCGGACAGGCGAGGTGAATGCCCAGTGGCTTTCATACCGGGCGCCTTGAGAAATCCATCTTTTGATCAGTTCAATTTGTTCGGGCTTGAGCGTTTTATGCGACTCCGGCGGTGGCATTTTCAAGTCCGGGTCGGATTCGATCATCCGTTTCAGCACTTCGCTTTCCTCGGGCTCACCCGGAACAATCGCCTGGTAACCACCAAGGTCAGACGTTGAACCCTCGGCCGTGTCCAGGCGAAGGTCTGCCTCACGCGTGTTTTCATCGGGACCGTGACAGGGAAAACAGTTGGTAGCGAGGATCGGGCGAACCTGTCGCGTGAACGAGATACTTGGTCCGGCTTCCGTTTGGGCACCGAGGAAAGAGACACTCAAAAGGGCCGTGCCGAGGGACAGCACGGGATAACATCGGGCAATTCGGAGGATAGCCCTGAAAACAAAACGGACTGGTGATCGAAGTACAAGAGCGGTATGCATGGTCCGAGGTCTTTCTGCCTGACGTGTGTCGACCTCTTCATTGTAACGTCTGGAAAGTTTCGCAAAGCCGCTGGTGTGCGTTGGCGTTCAGCTGCTGACGCCGAGAAGCATTTAGACCGAGTCGATTGACACGGCGGTTATGAACGGCTGTTTTGCGCGTTGAAGCTCTTCTGCTGGCAAAACAGCGCCCTTGCTTTCCAAGCGAGCGGAACGAAATCGCTTGGCCGCCGCCGCGGAGGGACGACGACTTGGGAGAATGTGCTGGTTGCAACTCGATCGAAACCGGTCTCGTTGGCATCTTGTCAGGGGGCCAACTTGTATCCGGCTTCACTCTCACGGGCCAGTCGCCAGTTAGCTTTTCAGCCTTGAATTGGGTCGGCGGACGCCCTCAAAGTTTCAGCGTTATCTTCACCATTTGAACTGGAGACTCCTCAAGGACCGCGCAGCGACCAGATTATCAGAACGCGGAAGGAGGCGCTTTCCCCAACTACCTGCTTTAGACCGGTCGACGGATGGGGTATTCTGGTGAGATTGGTCGGAGCGAATAGAACCAAGTCTGGGGAGTGGTCATGAGTCGAATCGGATTGAGAACGGGTGAAGCACTGGTCGAAGGGGACGAAGCTTACCTCTGCGCCGAGCCGGAGATTGTGATCGGCGAGTTGGACGGGCCGGTAGGAACGGCGATGGCGACTTTGCTTGGGGACCAAGTCAAAGGGCATACGCGAGTCTTTGCGATTCTTAATAGCGATGTCCAGGTCAAGCCGGCCACATTGATGGTGAGTAAAGTCACCGTAAGCAGTGTGCGCTATACCAACATTTTGATGGGTTCCGTTCAGGCGGGCATTGCGAATGGCGTCCTCGATGCAGTGCGGCAGGGAATCATCGACCGCAATTGGGCGACTCACCTCGGGATCATCTACTCGGTTTGGCTGGACCCCTGTGTGATTGACCTTCGGGAGATTGACCATCAAGCCCTGTTTCAGGTGCACCGCGAAGCGACCGTCAAGGTAATTCGCAAGGCTCTCAATAACGAGCCAACGATCGAGTGGTTGCTCGAGAATCAGGAAAAGACCGAGCACTACTTCCATCAGTTAGGCGTGCAGGGCGAGTTGTGATCACTCGGCACGGTCGTACGGCTGTGCAAGGGAGCGGTTGGGTGAAGCTTCCATCAACCGCCTGGCGACGCGCCGGAGAAAAGCAGGGCAAGTCGGGTGAGAAGGGCCACTCGCTGACAAGCTGGGCCGTGGGCCAAGCGAAAGGTAACAAAACCGGGGAGTCGCCATGCCGTTCGAGAGAAGAGTAACGACTTTGCCGGCGAGCGTCTCGCTCTGGGTGTTTGTCGGTGTTGGCCTTGCCTGGTTCGCTCCGGCCGAGGTATTGAGTCAAACTGCTGTTCCGCCTTCGGTGGAGCAGGCCCCGGCCGGGATTGAAGTCCTGCTTGAGAACTGTCTCGAATGCCACCATCAAGGAGACCCCGCCGGAGGCCTGGACTTGTCTACCCGAGCGGCTGCGCTGGAGGGGGGCGTCAGCGGTTCTGCGCTCGATGAGGATGCGGCGCTCGACTCGCTGCTTTGGACTCGGGTCGACGCCGGGGAAATGCCGCCGGAGGAACCGCTCGATGAGTCCTCTCGCCAGAGTTTGAAAAAATGGTTGCGCAAAGGCGCCACGTGGCCCACAGAACCGCTCGATCGTTTGGCTCGTTCCACGAAACGCCGGGCCGGCCGGGACTGGTGGGCTTGGCAGCCCATCCGGACAACAAATCCTCCGGCGTTGGAAGCTGACGCCTGGAGTCGGAACGAAGTGGATCGCGTTGTGTGGCAGGAGTTGCGGGAGCGTGGGCTTGAGCCATCGGCGCCAGCCGACCCGCGGACCCTTGTTCGGAGGCTCTATTTTGATCTTGTCGGTCTCCCGCCGCCGCATTCGGTCGTTCAGGCATTCGAACGCAATCCAACGGAACAAGCCTGGCAGTCGCTCGTCGAGGAGTTGCTGGCATCGCCGCAGTATGGCGAGCACTGGGGCAATCATTGGCTGGATGTGGCCCGATTCGGCGAGTCCCAGGGGTTTGAGTACAACCAGCCGCGTCGAGGAGCCTGGCATTTTCGGGATTGGGTGATCTCTGCCCTGAACCGCGATCTGCCTTATGACGAATTTGTGCGTCAGCAGATCGCTGGTGACTCAGCTGGGGGGCAGAGTATTGCGGAATTGGCGCCGCTCGGGTTTCTCGTCGCCGGGCCACACAATACGGTGCTCGGAATCAGTGACGCGATGCGGCAGACCGCCCGGCAAGAAGAGTTGGAAGAGATGGTCGGGACGCTGAGTCAAGCCTTTCTCGGGCTGACCGTCAATTGCGCTCGCTGCCATGATCATAAATTCGATCCGATCACGGCGGAGGAGTACTATCGCTTCATCGGAACGCTGGCTGGCGTGCAGCACAGCGGACGAACCGTCCCGAGCAACCTCCCAATCGTGGAACGGAACCAGCTGGAGCAGCGGGCGAATGAGCTGCGCGGCCAGCTGGATCAGGCCTATGCCGCGCGCGGAGCTGTGGGCTCGAACTCGTCAAACCGGGCCCGCACAATGCTGCCGCGAGCTGCCAATGAGAAGGGCGTGCGATATCGATTGGAGCTGAGCCTGTCACCGACGGTTTGGGCAGACGGATCGCAAGCGACAGAGGCGGAAGACCGGCTGGCGGTCGAACTCCGCGACAACTCGCGGGTTCGGCTCGGTCGGCAGGTTTTCTCCCCGGGTGCTTGGCGCGAGGCAGAGGAGCGTCAAGTCTTCAGGCCATTCGCGTTGGAGTATGTGGGGAGCGGTGAGGGCGGATTGAGTCTGGAGCTTGGCTCCGAACAGTTTACCGGTCGGTTTGCGGGAGCCGTCGACTGGATCGTTTGTCGGCGCGGCGACGGCGCTGAGGTGTGGCGTGAGGAGTTCGTGCCGCTCCAGGGCGATTCAGCCACCGGGTTGCAGTCGGCTACCGGCGCTGCGGTGCATTGCCGCCGCGGCCTGGAACGCTGGACGCTGGAGGGGCTGAATGCGGCCCATCTGGTTGAATACCGTCCGGGTGAATTCGCGTTGCAGGTTTTCAGCGGATTTCCCGATGGCCCCGCCGCACCGGAAACGGTTGAGGAAAAGGCGTGGGCCACCGACTTGGCCCTGCTCGAATCCCGTCTGAAGAGTATCGAACTGTTCACTGTGGGTTCGGTGCAGCCGGACCGATTGCGCGTGTTGCATCGCGGCGATGTGCGGCAACCGGGTAAGGAAGTCGAACCAGCGGCCCTGAGCCTGATAATTGGGCTCGATGGCGATTTAAAATTGGGGCCCGCTGCCTCTGACGCGGAGCGGCGAGAGCGATTGGCTGCGTGGATTACCCATCCCGAGAATGGGCTGTTTCATCGCGTTGCCGTGAATCGGGTCTGGCATCACCATTTCGGGGCTGGGCTCGTCGAGAAGACGAGTGACTTTGGCTTTAATGGTGGACGGCCGAGTCATGCCGACCTGATAGAGTGGCTGGCTGCTTGGTTTCGGCAGCAAGGATATTCCCTTAAGGCGCTGCATCGTTTGATCGTCTGCTCAAAGACTTGGCAGCAGTCCTCATTGCCGACCGATAATGCACTGGGGGCGAAGGCGAGCGAAATCGATCAGGGGAATCGGCTTTTGTGGCGGCAGAATCCGCGGCGACTGACGGCCGAGGCCCTCCGGGATGCGATGTTGCTGCACGCGGGTGTGTTGGACCTGACCGCTGGCGGCGAGGGTTATCAGGATTTTGTGATCGAAAAAATCGGCGATGCCCACTATTATCGGCACAGTGGGGAGAGCGAGCCGAGCTGCTGGCGGCGTTCGGTCTACCGCTTTCGCGTGCGGGGTGATCGCAGCCCGCTGTTGGAATCCTTCGATTGTCCAGACCCTTCGGCGACTGCCCCCAGTCGCAACATCACGACGACGCCAACCCAGGCCTTGGCTTTGTGGAACGGGGAGTTGGTTCTTGAGCTGGCGGAACGGCTGGCGTCCCGCGTGCAGGCGGAGAATCCTGGTGGAACGCCGGCGGAATGGGCGAGCGGGATGTGGCGGATGGTGCTGCAACGCGACCCCCTCGCCCAGGAGGTTGTGCTGGCGAGCGAGTTCATAGAGAAACACGGATTGGAGTCTCTGGGGCGGGTCTTATTGAACGCCAATGAGTTTCTCCTGGTCGATTAGGAAGCGAGGCGATTTGCAATGCGCAGTAACGCGAACGTTGGACTTGGCCTTTCGCGGCGGCGTTTTTTTGATTTCACGGCAACTGGGCTTGCGACCGCTGCTTTTTTAAGCCTGACGGCAAGTGACTCCCGGGGTGCCGACGATCGCCCGACGAAGCCGCTACCGCATTTTGCGCCCCTAGCCAAGCGAGCGATTCACATTTGCCTGATCGGCGGCTTCAGCCAAGTTGACAGCTTTGACTACAAGCCGGCGTTGTTCGAATTGCATGGCCGGCCGATACCGGGTGGTGCGCAGCCGGATACATTTTTTGGAAGTTCGGGACTGCTCGCCGCGCCGCATTGGAAATTTCGTCAACGCGGGGAGAGTGGCCTTTGGATTTCCGACCTGTTTCCACACTTGGCAACCCAGGCTGACGAGTTGGCAATCGTCCGCTCAATGGTCGCCGATTCAGCCAACCACACGCCGGCGTTTCTACAGCAGACGACTGGATTTCAAATGAACGGCTTCCCGTCGCTGGGAAGCTGGTTG
>JAJTFE010000061.1 GCA_021298375.1 Blastopirellula sp.
GTTTCATGAAGGTTCGCAAAAAGGTGGGAGTCGCAAGCAGAATCGTCGCGGCGTTTTCCTGAACCAATTTGCCCACGACGCGGGCATCCAGCGGGCTGAAGTGGTACACCCCCTGAATGTTCAGGCACATCGGTCCCCACAACGAGATGGTGTAGCCGAACGAATGAAAAAACGGCAGGATCCCGGCGATTGTGTCTTCCCGCTTGAGCGAAATGACCTGGTCCACTCCGTCGATGTTGGAACTGATGTTCTGCTGTGTCAACTGCACTCCCTTGGGAGTCCCCGTGGACCCGGAAGTGAAGATGATCGTCAACAGGTCGTCTGGCCGGTTGCGGGTAAGCCCAAGCAAACGGACCGTCAACCAGGCAGGGCAAATGTAGGCCATCGCGGCACTGGCCAGCTTGTCACTCAGGGACAGCTTGGCCCGCAAGTCATCGAGCAGTCCTAACTCGGACTCGAACTTGAAATCAAATTTCTCCAACACCTTGGCCGTCGTCAGCACATGCTTGATCTCGGCATGCCGGATGCAGTGGTTCATGATCTCGTTGCTGACGGTGTAGTTCAGGTTGACTGCAACCCGGCGGTCAAGCGCGAGGGCCATGTTGACGACGACGCCACCGGAGCTGGGCGGGATCAGCACGCCAACATGCCGCTCGCTGGTTGCGAGCAAGTGCTTGCGCAGCAGGCGGCGCAGAATCAGGGCTCGCATCAGCAGTTGTCCACCAGTCATCTTCTGGCTGGTGGAATCGTTCAATTTCAAACGGAACAACCGGCGGCGACACATCCGGACAAACCGCTCCGCCGGTGAGCTGAACCTGCCGACGCGATTGACCACACAGTCGGCGCTCAGCTTCTGAACCGCTTGCCGCAATTGAAACAGGTCGTGCGGCGGTTGAATCGGTTCCCCGATTGAAACCGAGAGCGGGCGGCGGACGGCGGTCGGGATTTTCCAGAATGCTTTTCCGCCGGAATAGCTCATCAGGCTGCCCCACATCTGATCGATGTAGACAGGCACCACGGGAACATCCAAACCTTCAATTATTTTCAGGATGCCCGGTTTAAAGGTCTGCAGCTGGACCGTGCGGGATAAACCACCTTCCGGAAAGACACAAAGCAGCTCGCCGTTTTCCAGAGCCGCGCGGGCCTCGCGAATCCCCTTCAGAATCGATTTGGGTCCGCCAGAGATGAGGATGACCCCGGCAAAGTTGGCAAACCAGCGGGCAAATCCAGATTGGAAATTCCCCGCCCAAGCGATCGCCCGGGGTCGCCGGTGAGTCATCAGGAGCACAATGGCCCCATCCATCCAGGAGGAGTGGTTGGAGATCAGCAAGGCGGGGCCTTTTTCCGGAACATTTTGCTCCCCGGTAACCCGCATTCGGTAGAGCGTCCGCAGAATCCACCACAACAAAATCCGGACCATCTCTTTCGACAGTCTCCAAGCCGCAAACAAAAGAACTGGAATGGTGAGGGCCCCCATCATCAAGAAAATCCCCCGCGCGCTGACGCGCGGCTGGGATTGGCCCATCCGTTCGATCATCCGCACCATCCGCTGCTGGTCTTCCGGAAACCGATCGACATAAGCCTGCAGGTCCAACCGCGGGTCTGTCTCCCGACGAAGTTGCAAATCCTCCCAAATCAGGCGGCTCAGCAGAGGGCGGTTGCCAGCTGCCAAAGCGGCCGGATCAGGTCGCTGGGCCTCATCCGCAGCCCGCCACTGCTCGCGGAAGCTGGCCGCTTGGCGATCCAGCTCTCCGCGGTCTGCTGCGCTGAGCGGTTCCCCGGTGTAGACAGCCGGCAGGGCGGAGTAATTTCCCGGCTGGCTGGGCTGGCGGAGCGGATAAAAACAGAGCGACGTCAAAAGCACGCCGGTGAACAACATGAAATTCGATGCCGCCAGAATCGAGCCCCGGGTCTTTTCCGGACTGCGATCCTGAAGATAACTGGCGAGCGGGACATCAAAGAAGCCCGCGCTGATTCCCAGCCCTGCCAACAACAGGCAGGCGATGACATGCTGGGGATGCAGCAAGCTGGAGGCACCTGCGGGCGGGATCAGAAACCAGGCAGGCGCAAAACCGAGGAGTGTGGCAAACACAATCATCCCGACAGTCGCCCACGGGACCAGCCCCAATTCAATCTTGCCGCTGGAGGCGAGTCCAGCCAGAACGCTGCCCAGACCGACTCCGAGCACCAGCGAGACCAGCATCGGCGTGCGCTCGCTTTCGAGGATCGAGCCATTCTCTGAGGCAAACGTGTCGATGTTGAGCTGGCCCAAGGCGGCAAATGACCAGTAGAACACAATCCCCAAAGCGACCCGAAATAGCGGCCCCGACCGGTACAGGGCGACCAGGTTGCTCCACGTCGCACCGAAAAAGTTCCAAGGCAGCGGCAGGCCCGGATTGGCGGCCGCATGTTTTCGAATCAGCAGGGCGATCAGCGTTCCCACGATGGCGTTGCCCACCAGCACCAGCGTCGTCAGCCACAGCCGTTCCTGTCCAAACCGGCCCGTGACATCAGCCAGCCAACCGCCCACGACCATGCCGATGATCGTGGCCGAGAGCGTCGCCAAATTGAAGAATCCGTTACCGAGCGAAATTTTCGTTTCATCCAGCAACTCAGGAATTTTTCCAACCTTGGCCGGGGCCATCAGGGCGCTTTGCAAGCCCATCAAAAAAACGACAAACAGCAGGAGCCAAATATTCCCCATCCAGACGGCGAGCACCCCGATCGCCATCACGATCACTTCGAGAACCTTGCAGCCGACAATCACCTGCCGTTTGCTGAAGCGATCCGCCAGCCAACCGGCAGGCACTGCAAACAGAATGTAGGGAAGAACGAAACTCGCCGTCCCGATCGCCAGGACAAAGGCCTCCGTGATTCGGAAGCCCGTTCCATTGCCACTGGACGCGGCGGCTGCCTCGGCAAAATCCTTGCCAATTGCGATCACAAACCAGCGGAAAACATTGTCGTTAATGGCGGTCAGCCAATTGGTCCAGAGGAGGCACTGAAAACTGAGCGACCAAACGCTGTTTTCGCTTCCATTCGAGCCGGTTGGTTGGGATTGGATTGAGTTTGCCATCAGGGTTCTCCGATTGCTGAATCCGCCCAGTGTACGGCTTGACCGCTCTAACCAACAAGAACAGCTTGGCTGCCTCAATCGCGATTTCCCTCAAACCCACCGGCAGCCAGCCAGGCCGCGATTCAGGTTTATTCGCTACAGGGGTTCGGCCTGAGCGGGACAGTCAAGTTCCTGCACGCCGCCGCTCGATGAACCTGAGGTGCGACCTCTCTCGAGTCACGCTTTTTGTTGCCCTCTCCCCCCTTCGCCTCCATACACAGGACTGACCTGAGCATGAGCCGGACTTCAATCATGACTATCGGATTCCTTTTGATCATGATGGGAATCAAGCTGAACATGGTCGAATCCTATGTGCTCAGCCCCACCGCAACCAAGTTCTGGATGGAGCGGATCGAGGACCCGGCGGTTGCCATGCAAAACGGTTACAACCCCTACGGCCAGCCGACCCAATTCCCCCTGTTTCAGCAGGCGAGTTTCGGCCTGCGGCAAACGGCACTTCCCCAGAAAACAGTGACGCCGCCGACCTATCTCTGCTGGCCAACCTTCTTTTTCGGCTTTGTCCTGTTGCTGCACGGTGCCTCGATTAAGAAGGATTAAGCCGGGTAGAGCTCCCCGAACCTGCCCCTCCTGACACCTGTTCAGCAGCCCCTCCGTTCCGTCCGTTTACGGCGATGGGCCCATCCTGACCCCTTTGGTTGGCAACCCTCTCTCCCCCCACCTGCCTTTTCAAGCGGGTCTCCCCCCGGAGCAAGGCATCTGATTTCCTGAAAGGCTCTGGCTGGCTTGACCGTTCTCTCCGGCTGCAAATGAACTATCATTAGGGCCGGTTATCGAGGCATTTGCGGAAACAGGGTCAAATCAGGAATAGCGGGACGGACCATGAACAGTTTCAAATGTTTGAACGTCGAAAAGGTGGAAGGCGTCACCATCGTTGCCCTGCTCGATGAAAAGCTGGCGGATCCCCTGCGGGTCGAACAGCTAGGCAAAGAACTGCTCTCGCTGGCCGACCTGCAGCCACCGGTGATCATCCTCAGCTTCAAAGGTGTGCGTTTCTTTTCCAGCGCCGCGATCAACAAGCTGGTGGTGGTCGAGCGGCGAATCAAAGCCCGTCAGGGCGCTCTCATTCTGACCGAACTCGAAACGGGTCTGCGCGACCTGTTCAGCTTCAGCCTGCTGGACAACCATTTCATCATTCGCGATGACCGCACTGCGGCCTTGGCCGAAGTACTGCCTGCCCAGAAATGAACGGCACGAGCACCCTTTGGAATCTTGAGTGTCGCTTTGCCAGTGACCACGGCCGCGCTTGCGAGTTGACCGAGGAGATTATTGGCCGGCTGGGGCAACTTGGCTGGTCGGAGTCCGACCGGTTCGCCGTGCAGATCGGTTTGGAAGAGGGCTTGATGAATGCAATCAAGCATGGAAACCGTGGCGACGCCGGCAAGTTCGTTGACCTGAAAGTGGAAGTCACTCCGGACGAAATTTACATCCGGATCGGCGATGAAGGCTGCGGGTTTTCTTCTCAGGCGGTCCCCAACCCGACTCTCAAGGTCAATCGCCGCCGCGACTCAGGCCGTGGCGTCGCACTGATCCGCGGATTCATGGACTCAGTCCAGTACAATGACTGCGGCAACCAGCTGGAAATGCGGAAGCGTCGAAGCCCCTCCGCCGAAGGCTGAACCGACCCCCCGGGCGAGCGCAAATTGGCATCGGGATTGAGAAGCTCAAAGAGATGATTAACTGGCTGCATGTCAAACAGGCCCTGCGGGATTGGATGCGGATTCGCGGCGACTACGATCGCTTCGCGGACAGTTATGGCCTGACTCCGGAGGCGCGGGACCTGGGACTGCTGAACGCGATCCGCTACCGCCAGAAAACGGATCGGGCGATTGTCGTCGTCAGCCACTTCCCCCGAACCTTTGAGCACGTGCAAAGCTTGCTGGAGGAACAGGGGATCGATTACGAAATCAGCCCGCTGCGGCTGGGTCCCGAATTTCTCCTCGAACAACTCCCTGCCAATCGCGACCGCCAGGCGACCGTGCTGCTGACTCTCGCTCCGACACTGGATGAAGCCGCGCTCGACCGACCGCTTCCCGTGCAGCGGAAATTCAAGCTCTCGATGATGGTTTTGGAACGCCATCCGAAACTTGAGGAAGACCGGAGGATCGAGACGTTCGCCCGCGTCTGCCCCTGCCCCGTTCGCCTCGGCTACCTGCTCTCGCTCGACGATCCGGTCATTCGACACTGTATCCACCCGACGACAATTCAAGTGCTCCGGCAACTTGGTTTGCGCGACCAGGAGCTGGTAACCAGTCGCATGGTCTCGCAGCGAATCGATCGGGTGCTCAAGCGAATTGCCTGGCCCGCTTCCGGCAAGGTGGCCCTCGATTCCTCGGGAAACGCCCCGTTCATATCGGCTGAGGAGTGGCTGAGCCTGCTGGCGCAGCCTCCCGCTGCGACTGAGAAAAAACCGGCGCCGGCTGTCCAATCCGAACGGCGGCCGGCAAGCTAGTGCTGCTGAACCAGAACGTGCACCCGCCGAGCGGTTTACTCCAATCGTTCCTCCGCATCAGCCTCAGTTGCCTTCTCGATTCACAGCAGAAAACGCGAGGCGACACCGCCGCAGGCGCGAGGCGACACCGCCGCAGGCGCGAGTTGACATCGCCGCAGGCGCGAGGCGACACCGCCGCAGGCGCGAGGTGACATCGCCGCAGGCGCGAGGTGAAACCGCCGGGAAGCGCCGGGAAGCGGCGGCCTGCTCCTTCAGCTGGGCTGCGGCGGAGTCCTGCGGCAGCTTAGTTCAACAGCTTCTTCCGCAAATCGGTCAAAAGCTGGACGGCGCCGGCGATTTCCTGCTTCTGCCGATCGCGCTCTTGGGGGATTTCCCGTTCAATGGTCAGGGGACCGAAGTAGCCAATCTCCTTGAGCGATCGAAGATAGCGTTCCATCCCGACGTTACCTTGCCCCAGGGGCACTTCCTGGCCCCACTCGTCGCCGGGATTACGCGCCCACAAACCATCCTTGCAGTGCACGCTCTGGACTCGAGCGCCGAGTTGGCGAAGGGCTGATATCGGTTCGCCAGTGCCGTAGAGAATCATGTTCGCCGGGTCGAAATTGACGAACAGGTTCGCGCGGGCCACGTCATCCATAAAGGCGACCAAAGCCTCAGCCGTCTCCTGGCCCGTTTCCAAATGGAGGTTCTGGCCGTTATTGGCGGCGTGGTCGCAAAGTTCGCGGGTGACGTTAACTACCGCCTGATAGTCTGGAGAACGGCGGTCGTGCGGCACGAAGCCAAGGTGCAGGGCAACGACCGGGCAATCCAGCAACCGCGTGAAATCAGAAATCTCCTTCATTTCAGCCAGTCGCTCAGCCCGCGTTGCCGCTGGTACCAGCCCCACCGTCCGCTCGACAGTCGGAATGTCGGCGTAGCTTTCTCCCTCAAAGCCACCAACGACCGCCGTCAGGCGAATTCCCAGGCGAGACAGTTCAGCGACAAAGGAGCGGGCCCGCTCGGCCGTGCGGCTGCCCGCATGCGGGGCGTGCAGTTGAATGGTGGGAATCTTCAGATCCTGAACCACGTCGAGGTGCACCCCCAAACCGGCGTCGATGCTTGCGAATACCCCGATTGGCCAACGTTCCTGTTGCACTCGATTCACGCACTTACCCTTTTTCCAACTAACTGTGGGCTGCCCGTTCCATCTCAAACAAAGTCGCCATGATACTCGGAACCATCAAAAAATCGACCGGCGTTCGACCCCGGCTCGAACCCGGCAAATCTCTGCCGACGGAATGTCGGCAAGCCTGTTGCCAGAGTCGTCAATCGTTGCGCTGATCGCTGTTGCGTCAAAACAATTTGCCGGGAGTGCCCGCGGGTGGGCAAGCTCCGATCATTTTCCCGCTTTTGTGGAAGACTCCGGAACCAGAGTCGGGGCAGGCTCAGAAGCGGCGGGTTCGGCTGCCGAGTTGGAATTGCTCGGGCTGGTTGGGCGGCGGAGGCTTTTCAGTTCCGAGGGCAATTCAACCACCAGCAGGGGCGCCAGTGGCCGCGCGGAGATGCCTGCTTCCTCCGCATCGCCATTGAGGATGTTCCATGGCGAGTTCGACCCGGCAAGAACGAACTGCAACCCCTGCAACTCGAATCGCAGGGGCTTGGTAACGAGCATTGGATCCAAGGCGCGAACGGAGTCTGCGAGGTCGTCGTAAAAAATCGCGGCGTAACGCGTTCCCGCGGTTGTGTTCAACACCCGGTTCTCGAACAGTTCACTCCTCGAGACTTCCCGCTCCCCCTCCGGGCAAAGCACCAGAATTTGACCTGATTTTCGGGCAGCGGCGATTGCCGAAGGCGAGGTGGTGACTGCCTCCTGGGGCGCGGTGGCGGGCAACTGGCAAACACTGGTCTTGGGGAAGGCTTTGGACCAAGCTTTCCAAGTGCAAACTGCAGACGGCACGCCGCGGAGGGGACTCCCGAGCAACTGCCCGCGGACGCAACGACCGAGCGATTGACTCCAAAAGCTCTCCGTCGACAAATCCTGAAACAGCAAATCGGATTTCCACGCTTGTCCGGTGCCGCGGAAGACCAAAGCCAGGTCGCCCGTTGGATTGTGAAACACGACGGCCGAACGCGTAGTCGGATTCCACGTAATCAACAACGGTTCGTCGGCGAGCCGGTCATTGATCACTCCCTGTCCGGGCGCAGCGAGAAATTTGAGGGGATAAGCTCTGGCGGAGTCTTTCAGCGTCAACCCGATCACCAAATCGTCGGCTTGCAGCCAATCGATGTTCGCCCCGGAGACGCTGGGCGGATTTTCGATCGCCGGACCGGTCCGCACTTCTCCGACCGGTTCGACATCCCAGCCATCAGGTGGGAGGTCGCCCGAGAGCAGCATTCCGAGCGGGATCTGCTTGCCTTCCGTGGCGACGTCCTCGGTGATTTCTCCGTCTCCGCCACCGACAGCCGGAACAGGCAGGTCTTTGGGAATCGGATTTTTTTCAACTTTGGGGTCCGAGTCGCCGAAGAGCAGAGTAAGTGCGATCAACACGAGCAAAGCGGCAGAGGCCGCAAAAATCATCCAAGGTTTCATCGGAACGGATCCGGCCAGGGCATGGAGCGAGCGGAAAGAGTTGTTTTGTGAATGATTTGAGCGTCAGCGCTGCCACGGGTCGAGGTGGCGGATGGCAATCGACCTGGCATCGAGACGGCCAAACGTCCAAATTTTCTGCGAAAAAATGGCTTTTGGCAATGGAGTGAGGGTTCAATTCAAAAGGTTAATCCGCGTTGAGTTGATGCGGTTCGATTCCCGGTAAAGGTCGCAGTGAAATTCGGCTGGCTGCGAGCGCAGGGAAGCCGTTCCTCCTCGCCGCCGGAGAACTCCACCCGACCTTTTAGGAAGGGCAGGGGCAACCTAGAATCGACGTCGCGGCAAACTGCCGCCGACCCCATCCGAACAGTTTTGAACTTTCCCTCAGAGCGGACGGTGACCCCTGCTAAAGGTGACCCCTGCTACAGGTGACCCCTGCTACAGGTGGCCTCTGGAAGAATATTTCAGGCCGCGAGGTTTGATAGAACGGAAGTTTCAATTGAGCACGAGTTTCAATTGAGCACGAGTTTCAATTGAGCACGAATCTCAATTGAGCACGAATCTCAATTGAGCACGAGGTTAAAACTGCCGGGCTCAGGTCGTCGCGGTAAATCGAGTTCGAGTTAGCGGAATCTGAGAATTCAAAAGGTGACTTGCTTTGGACGCTGCCCCGTCAAAACCGACTGATAGCTTCTTTCTTCGGCACGAGTTTCTGATTCGCCGCTTGCACTCGCTGTGTGGCCTGATTCCGGTCGGGCTGTATATGGTGATTCACCTTCTGGCGAACGCCTCGATCGTCAATGGCGTCGAGTCATTTCAAAACATCGTCTACCAGATTCACAGTCTGGGTAAAGCGCTGGTGGTGGTCGAGTGGGTTTTCATCTTCCTGCCCATTCTGTTCCACGCCCTGCTCGGTTTCGTGTTCATCTACTACTCAAAAAACAACCTCTCTAATTACCCCTACCGGGGTAATTACCGATATGTTGCCCAGCGAATCAGCGGGATGATCGCATTTGTCTTTATCTTCGCACACGTGCTTCACTTGAATGGCCTGATTCATGCGGATTGGTTTCGGGAGTCGATTGCCGACGCGATTGGGATCGCGCAATTCCGTCCCTACAACGCGGCTTCGACGGCAGCAAATGCCCTGCACAATCCGCTGGTCATGTTCTTCTACCTCGTCGGGATGCTGGCGTGCGTGTTTCACTTCGCCAACGGTCTTTGGACGATGGGCATCACCTGGGGGGTGTGGGTAACGCCCAAGGCGCAGGATCTGGCATCCAAAATTTGCCTTGGCATTGGCGTCCTGGTCTCAATTATCGGCATCTCCGCACTCTTTGGGTTCTGGCAAGTTGATGTCGACAAGGCCAAGAAGCGGGAAATTGAAATGTACGAGCAACGGTCGAAAGACGGCTCGATTTATGCCGACGAGCACAAACTGTCCCAACCGCTGCGGAAGAGCGGAGCAGGCGGCAAATGATCTCCGGGCTGCTTCGTCGGCGGGATGCGGCACCGGTTCTGCCGGGGCGCCCTCGCTGCGGGAAGCGCGGGGCTGCGGGAAGCGCGGGGCTGCGGGGTTTGTGGGACTTGCCGAAATTTCAACACCAGTAATGCAAGCACAGGTATGAGCAAACGAAAAGTCGTGGTGGTTGGTGGCGGATTGGCCGGATTGGCCTGCACGATGAAATTGTGCGAACTGGGGATTCCGGTCGATTTGATCAGTCTCGTCCCGGTGAAGCGTTCGCACAGCGTGTGTGCACAGGGCGGAATCAACAGCTGCAATGACCAGACGCGGCAATTGGGCGATTCAGAATGGTTGCACCTCGATGACACGGTCTACGGCGGCGACTTTCTTCAGCACCAGCCGCCCGTCAAGGAAATGGCCTATTGGGCCCCCAAGGTGATTGAACTGATGGATCGGCTGGGCGTTCCATTCAATCGCACTGAGGAGGGCTACATCGACCGCCGCCGGTTCGGCGGGACGCTGTACAAGCGGACGGCTTTTGCCGGTGCCACGACCGGCCAGCAACTTCTGTATGCACTCGACGAGCAGGTTCGACGCTGGGAGTCGGCTGGGTTGGTGAACAAGTACGAATACTGGGATTTCCTCGGGCCCGTTCTGGACGGGAATGGCGCCTGCCGGGGAGCGGTCGCCCAGAATCTCGCGACGATGGAAATCCGCTCGTTCGCCGGCGATGCCGTGGTCATCGCCACGGGTGGACCGGGCTTGATTTATGGCCGCAGCACCATGTCGATGATGTGTACCGGCAGCG
The DNA here is from genome assembly GCA_021298375.1 of Blastopirellula sp. Taxonomy (GTDB): domain Bacteria; phylum Planctomycetota; class Planctomycetia; order Pirellulales; family Pirellulaceae; genus BJ22. The sequence goes on from JAJTFE010000061.1 coordinate 10,425, forward strand.
CGGCGAGCCGCTGCTTCCAAGCTGGGGCCAAGTACGGGAACCCAGAGTTCATTCAGGTTCACCCCACGGCGATTCCGGGAGCCGACAAACTGCGGCTGATGAGTGAATCGGCCCGGGGTGAAGGGGGCCGCGTCTGGGTTCCACGAACGCCTCAGGACACGCGTCCACCAAAGTCGATTCCAGATGCCGAACGGTATTACTTCCTCGAGGAGCGGTATCCCAAGTACGGGAATTTGGTCCCGCGGGACATCGCCACCCGAGAGATTTTTGACATCTGCGTGAACGAAGGCCTGAGCGTCGAAAAAGATCGGCTTTGCGTGTACCTCGACCTGACGCACATTTCCAAGGCCGAGTTGGATCGCAAGCTGGGCGGCATTCTCGACATCTATGAAAAGTTCCAAGGGGTCGACCCGCGAACCAACCCGATGAAGATTTTCCCGGCGGTTCACTACTCGATGGGTGGACTTTGGGCAGACTACGAAGCGAACGGCGATGGCGGTCTGCAGGCCGGCAGCCCCCGCTACCAGCAAACCAGCGTTGAAAACCTTTACGCCATCGGGGAATGCGATTACCACTACCACGGCGCCAACCGGCTCGGAGCCAACTCGCTGCTCAGCTGCATTTTCAGCGGACTGTTCCTCGGTCCCTGCCTGCAAAACAAACTGAACAGCCAGAAGGGGACGGCCGCTGAACAGACAGCTTTGCTGGCCGACGCGGCCCGCGAGCACCAGGAACGCCACAACTCCCTGTTGCAGCGGACGGGCGGAAGCGAGAACCCCTATCTGATTCATCGCGAGTTGGGCGATGTCATGACCAAGGCCGCCACGGTGGTCCGCCGCAATGATCAGTTGAAGGCGGCTTACGAGAAAGTTTCCGAACTGCACGATCGGGCTCGCAGCTGCGGGCTCTCGGACACCGGCCAGTGGACCAACCAGAATGTGATGTTCACCAAGGCCTTGCTTGACATGTTCCCGCTGGCCAAGGCCATCGTCAAAGGCGCCCTGCAGCGGGACGAATGCCGTGGTGCCCACTACAAGCCGGACTTTTCCATGCCCTCACTCTCAGCGACTGACCCGGCCGGACAGCGTGCCGAGGCCGAGCAATGGTGCGATCGCTTCGAGGAGAACAACCGCAAGTGGCTCAAGTCCACCGTTTGCAGTTACGACGGCAATCACCCCCAGATCACTTACGAAGACGTTGACACCTCGAGCGTTCCGCCCCGCCCGCGGCTGTATGGTCTGGTCGGCGCGGACATGATCGAGAAGGTCTGGAAAGAGCGGCTGGCCAAATCGTCGGCTCAGCCCGCTCGCGTCTGACCGTTTGCCCGCTGTGTGTGAGTGTTTCCCGGTTCCTTTTCCGACCACTGGTCTACCCCTTAATCAGCCATGATCAAAGACGCCTACGGACATTCGGTGAAGAGCTTTCAGGTTCGCGTGCAGCGTCAAGACGCACCCGGCGCCGCGCCTTACTGGCAAACGTTCAATGTGGAATACGAACCGGACATGAACGTGATTAGCGTGCTGCAGAAGATCGCGACCATGTCGCGAACCTCGACTGGCAAGGAAACGACGCCTGTCGCCTGGGATTGCGGCTGCCTCGAGGAAGTCTGCGGCTCCTGCACGATGGTGATCAATGGGCGTGTGCGGCAGAGCTGCTCGGCCCTGGTTGACCGCTTGCTGGAGGACAATCCGCGCGAGATTACGCTGCAGCCGATGAGCAAGTTCCCCGTCGTTCGCGACTTGGTTGTCGACCGTTCGCGGATGTTTCGCAATCTTCAGCGGGTCAAAGCCTGGGTCCCGGTCGATGGCTATGCCGACATGGGCGCAGGCCCGCGGCAATCCCGCGGCGAACAGGAAACCGCTTATCCCCTGAGCGAGTGCATGACCTGCGGCTGCTGCCTGGAAGCCTGCCCTCAGTTTCTCAAGGTCGAACTGGAGCGGAAGCCGAACGAGTCGGATGCCGAGTACAAGCAGCGCTGCGGCGAGGCTTATGACACCGAATTCCTCGGACCGCAGGCGATTAGCCAGGCAGTGCTGTTTAACGCCCACCCGACTGGAAAGATGATGGCTGGCGACCGTCTTGATGCTCTCGCTGGCCCGGGAGGAATTCAGGTCTGCGGCAACGCTCAGAATTGCGTCGCCGTGTGCCCCAAGCACATTCCGTTGACGACCTCGATTGGTCGGGCAGGCCGCGCCGTGACGATCCACAAGATCAAGCAGATCTTCGGCGGATCCTGAGAGTAGGCTCCCCAGCTCGCACCACAGACCGGAGGAGCCGGGTGGCCGTTCTCCAAGTCGCGCAGGCGGGCTCGATCCGAGCTCGCCCCGCAAGCAAGTCCCACGCTGTGCCCATTGGGCAAGCGATCGCGGGCCAATTGGGGGGAGCGGCCATCGGCGGGTCGCGTATGCCCAGTTGGCCGAGTTGACCGGTGGTGCGAAGGGGAAGCTCATCGCAGTCCTGCCGGAGCCGGCACGGTTTTCGCTCGACCCGCGCGACGACGAACGGTTTGATCGCTGGTTCCTCGAGCACTGGCACGGCCTTGCGGATTGGCAGCCGTTGAAGACCACAGTTCCCTTCATTGCTCAAGGCGAGCCAGGCAAGCATCTCGACGAGCAACGTTTTCCCTACCTCGGGGTCATGTAGTACCAGATACAGGTCGATGTCCCATCGCTGGCTGAGGGGCAAAAGTTCAGGTTGCACGGTCTGGCAGTTGAGACCGAAGAATGGGTTTGGGGCAACGGCAAGTTTGTCGGATTCCGGCCCTGTCAGGAGGCCTCTATTCGCCCCTACACGCTCGATCTGGATGTGACCAAGGGGCTGCGCGGAGGCGAGAAGAATACGTTCGTTGTGCGAGTGCACACCGATTACCAGCCCGCGCAGATGTCGGGCGGATTGGTTAGCCGCTTGTTTTTGTATTCAGCGAATGAGTAAAGGGCAGGGTGGATGTTTGCTGGTCTTGCAGTGGGAAGTTTGGGATCGGCGGCCCTCGCGGGACGACTGGGATCAGGGAACAGCCCAGCAGCACCCAAAAGTGGTGCCTAGATTCCCCATTAGACATTCCCCATTTCCAGTTGCTGTGAATTCGCGCGTCGGCATGTTCTAATAACGCCTGACAAAAGGTTGGCCGCTGGTAATCAGCCCCGAGGAGCGCGAAGCGATGAAACCGAGAGCAAAATCTGTTGGACGTCGGCGTTTTTTGAAGACAGCAGCTGGTGCGGCGGGGGCCTTGGCTCTGGCGCCGACGATTATTCCCAGCTCGGCTCTCGGTCGCGATGGACATGTCGCGCCCAGTGAACGGATTGTCGTCGGCGGAATCGGGATCGGTGGTCGCGGGCAATACGACCTTGGTTGTTTCCTCGAACAAAAGGATGTCCAGTTCGTCGCCGTTTGTGACGTCAAGGAAGCTCGCCGGACGACGATCAAGAAAATGGTCGATACGCATTATGGCAACGACCAGTGTGCCATGATTCGGGACTTCCGCGAGTTGCTCGACCGGCAGGACATTGACGCCGTGCTGATTGCCACCGGACCCAACTGGCATGCGACGGCTTCGATGTACGCCGCCAAGGCGGGGAAGGATATTTACTGAGAAAAGCCCTGCACGAAGAATATCGCTCAGAGCTTGATACTGGCTGAGACGATGGAGCGGACCGGACGCGTCTTTCAAGCCGGCACCCAGCGGCGCAATCTGCCGCATTTCGCTTTTGCCTGCGAACTGGCGCGCACCGGGCGGTTGGGGAAGATGAAAAAAGTTTTCGCACATCCTGCCGGGATGCAGGCGATGATGAGCGGTTGGTTGCCGCCCCAGCCCGAACCGGACCCCAAAGTGGTCGATTGGGATTTGTATTTGGGCCCGGCTGCCTGGCGTCCGTTCAACCAGCAGCAACTCGATGGCTTTAATTTTGAAAAAGGGGGCGGGTTGGTCGGGGGTGGCGTCCTGGAATGGGGCAGCCATTGCGTTGATCTCTGCCAGTGGGCAGTGGGCGATTGTCCTCCGCCAGTTGAATACAACGCGCCGGTCGACGGCTACCTGGTTGCCAAGTACGAAAATGGTG
>JAJTFE010000062.1 GCA_021298375.1 Blastopirellula sp.
CCAGGTCTGGGGGTCCTTGAAAGCAGGGACCACTTGGGCCAGTCCATCGACAAACACTGGCTTGGCAGGATCATTCGAGTTGGGCTGAGGTTGGGCTGGGAGGGGTTTCGCCCCGGCACTTTCCAACAGCAGCGAGCCAGCGAACAGGAACAACAACTTGGTCGCCATGGGGACTGGGCGCAAAAGAGATGTCATCGGTAGTCAGCCTGATAAGAACTCGAATTGAAATGAGAAATGGCCAAAGGGCGAGGGCTCGGCCGTCTTACTCGGCGTGATTCCCGGCCTTGGACCAGAGGATATCGCGGCTTGCGGGCCGTGCTCCCAATTTTATCTGAAAACAGTTACCCCGCCGACAGTGTAAAGGTTTTTGAGTAAACTTAGCCCGCTGAACGGATTGCCCCTTTTTTTCTTCAGGCTACCCCCCAATGAGCACTGCAATTTCCACCTCCCTTCGCACTCTGTTCCCGATATTGATCTTCATTTGTCTCGGCTGGACCGATTCCCGACTCAGTGCGACCCAGGCGGATTTGCCGGAAGATCACCAACGAGGTTTGGCGCAAATTACAGAGGGCCGGGTCAAGGGAACCGTGGCTTTCCTGGCGAGCGACGAGTTAGCGGGCCGTGGAACGCCCTCGCGCGAGTTCAACATCGCCGCGGCGTTTGTTGCGGCTCGGTTTCAGGGCGCGGGGCTGAAGGGAGGCGGCAAGGATGGGAGCTTTTATCAGGAAACGATGATGCGGGAGGTGCAAACGCCTGCGAGTGGTGTGGTTTATCAAACGACCGCGGGAATAGACTTGCCACACTTCGGTTTGCTGGCTGCGACGGACGCGTTTGATTACTCCGGCCCGACCACTTTGGTCGACCCGGAGCAAGATCTTTCTCAACTGAAACTGGACGGTGTGGCGACGGTGTTGTGGAAGAGCGAAGCGAAGGGGAACCGGGCAATATCCCAAGTTGCCCGGCTGGCCAATTCACTCAAGGCCGCGGGGGCGAAGGCTTTGGTCTTGTATACGGCCGAGGAGAGTGAACTGGTGCAACTCGGGATTGCCGCTCGCGAGCGTTCGCGGATCGAGTCCCCGCGCAGTCAAATCAGCTTGCCGGTGCTGTTGGGCAAAGGTGACCCTGCGGCGGGAGAGGTCCGGTTGACCGTGCCGGGGTTGATTGTGACTGAATTGCCGATGCGAAATGTGATTGGCGTGCTTGAAGGCTCAGACCCGCAATTGAAGCAGGAAGCGATTTTATTTACGGCTCATCTGGATCACCTGGGTGCCCGTCCCGGGACAGGCGAGGACAGCATCTACAACGGAGCGGATGACGACGCCTCGGGTTGTACCGCGGTGTTAACGTTGGCGGATGCTTTTGCCGCGATGCCGACCCGTCCGAAGCGGTCGGTGATTTTCATGACGTTTTGGGGTGAAGAGCAGGGATTACTCGGCAGTCGCCAATTCGCGGCGGAACCAACTTGGCCGCTTGAAAAAATTACGGCCAACGTGAACATCGAGATGATTGGACGGCCAGAAGCGGGAGCCAATGAAAAGATCTGGATGACAGGTTGGCAAGCCTCGGACCTGGGTGGTTTGATGAATGTCGAGTCAGCCAAAATTGGAGTCGAGATTTTTGAGCACCCCCGATTTAGTGCGATGCTTTACCGGGCGAGCGATAACTGGTCGCTGGTGGAAAAGGGGGTGATTGCTCACAGCTTTTCGGCTGGGAGCCTGCATGCGGATTATCATCAGCCGGACGATGAGTGGGAGCGGTTGAACATTCCACACATGACGCGGGTGATTCAGGGCTTGTTCATCGGGTCGCAGGGGATATGTAACGGGCTGGTGACTCCGAAGGCAGCGAAATAGGGCGGGGCAGTCCGAATTTGCATTTGGTCGGCCGCGCGACGTCGGACTTTCTCATCCACGATTGGACCTATGGCTACCGCATTTCAATTGGCCGCTGAGCAGTATGCAGCTTTGGATGTCGATGTGGAGCAGTCAATCGCTCGGCTGGCGGAGCAATCGATTTCGATTCAATGCTGGCAAGGGGACGATGTCAGCGGGTTTGAGCAGCGGGGGACGGAACTGGGAGGCGGTCTGGCGGTCACCGGAAAGTATCCGGGCAGGGCGCGAAACGCTGACGAGCTGCGGGCTGACGCGGAAGTTGCGTTGAGTCAGCTCCCGGGAAGACATCGCTTCAATTTGCACGCCTCCTATGCGGAATCGGGGCCGGGGCGGTCTGGTCCGACATGCAGCGAGCGAAATCAATTGGAAACGGGGCACTTTGGCAACTGGATTGCCTGGGCCAAGTCGCTGGGGATTGGGTTGGATTTTAACCCGACGTTCTTTGCCCATCCGTTGGCTGCGAGTGGCATGACGCTGGCGCATGCCGACCAAGGGATACGGCGTTTCTGGATTGAGCACGGCCAAGCGACGCGGCGAATTGCAGCTCATTTCGGTGCGGAACTGGGCACCGCGGCTGTTCACAACCTTTGGATTCCGGACGGGATGAAAGACTTGCCAGTCGACCGCTGGGGACCTCGCGCTCGGCTGCGAGACAGTCTTGACCAGATCTTTGCGGAGTCGTTTTCTGAGTCAAAGCTGATTGACTCGGTGGAGGGGAAACTCTTTGGAATCGGCTCGGAGTCCTACGTCGTCGGTTCGCATGAGTTTTACCTTGGCTACGCGACGAGGCGACAGATTGCGGTTTGTCTCGATAGCGGGCATTACCATCCCACGGAGGAACTGGCCGAGAAGCTTTCGGCGGTACTGCAATTTGTGCCGCGGGTGTTATTGCATGTCAGTCGCGGGGTGCGGTGGGACAGTGATCACGTGGTAATTTTGAATGATGAACTGAGGGCCATTGCGACCGAATTGGTCCGGGGTGATTGCCTCGAACGGGTTCGGATTGGGCTCGACTACTTCGACGCGAGCATTAATCGGATTGCGGCTTGGGTGCTGGGGGTGCGGGCCACGCAGCAGGCGTTACTGCAAGCTTTGCTCGAGCCGGAGAAACTTTTGCGGTCGCTGGAGGAGGCCGGGGACTTTACTGGTCGGCTGGTGCTGATGGAGCAGGCCAAGCAATTGCCTTGGGGAGCAGTCTGGACCGAGTTTTGCGAGCGAGCCAATGTGGCTCCCGGCGGGGAGTGGCTACAAACCGTCCGTAACTATGAAAACAACGTGCTCTCGCTCCGGCGATAGCGATCCAGCAAACGGGCTTGTCAGGCGGACGGGCTTGGAGGTCTTGCGTCTGAAAGTCGAGAGCGGGAGGCTTATTTGCCGAACCACCCGCTGAAGGGAACCTTTTCAAACAGCCACCAGCGGGGCTTGGGCTTTTTTCCTCGCTTCAGTCCGAAGTCCTTGGTGGCAACTTCCACGACGCGGCGAGCGATCTCCTTGGGGTCGTCCGTGACGATGAAACGATCGACGTCGACTTGGCCGATCGTCCCCTCTTTGACCATGGTATCGCGAAGGTAATCGAGCATTGGCTGCCAGAATTCCTTGCCAGCGAGAACGATGGGAAACCCTTCGACTTTTTCGGTTTGCACCAGAGTCGAAATTTCGAACAGTTCATCGAGAGTGCCAAAGCCGCCTGGCAGGGCGACGAACGCGTAGGAGTATTTGGCGAGCATCAACTTGCGAACGAAGAAGTACTTGAACTCGACAAATACGTCGAGATAGGGATTGGGGTATTGCTCAAAGGGAAGAATGATATTGCAGCCAACGCTGTGGCCGCCGGCTTGTTTGGCACCGCGATTGGCAGCTTCCATGATTCCCGGTCCACCGCCAGTCATGACCGTAAAGCCGACTTTGGCCAGTTCCTCACCGATCTCGACGCCGAGCTTGTAGTAGCGGTGATCCTCTGGAAAGCGGGCCGAGCCAAAGACGGTCACACAGGGGCCGACAAAGTGCAATTTCCGGAAGCCGCGAATCAGCTCGCTGAAGATTCGAAACGCCCGGACCAGTTCTGACCAGCGGGAATTGGGGCCCTCGAGGATCAGACGGTCTTCATTGGATCGGTTGATGGAGTGGTGAGGATGGTTCATAAGATGCGTCACAGCCCAGAAAAAGTTGGCTGAGTTGAGTCCAGTGACAATCGAGTCAAAAACAATGTGGCCCCGGGAACCAACGCCGCGCGGCATGAGCTTATCGGCAATTCCATCCGCGACGAATCCCGGGCAAAGAGCAGCCTGTTTCAAGGGTTGGTCGAGTACCCTGTTGCCGGGAGGGACTGGATCGTCCTGAGCCGAGGCAGTTGAGTGCGTACAGACCCGAGAAACCTTAGCATTCTTCCAAGACGGGCCGGTCAGGAAAATAGGAATCCTCGGGGAAAACCGTCGATTGCGGTGGGAAAATGATTTGAAAATACCAAGTTTGATCGGCAGGCCAGAGGACGCGTGGGGTGCGATCCGCACGTTCCCTGGAAGGTTCGACCGTCCTCGAACAATCCTCGAACAATCCTCGAACGATCCTCGAACGATCCTCGAACGATCCTCGAACGACCAAGCGGCCGGCCGCAGTTTCCCGGCCGAGCCCGCGAGTGCGGGCAACGAGGGCGGGCAACACCGGGTGCAGGCAGGGAGGTTGCCGAGAGAAGCAGGGAGGGCCGTTACAAACGGAACGCGCAAGCCTGGGTGGAACCGCGACCAGGCTCCCAAGAACAAAACTCCGAGCAGCGAGGGAGCTGAGCCTAGGGTTTACGCTGCGTTCAACGCGAGAAACCGAGCCGGAGTTGTTGCTCCCCGGTTAGGATTGCCAGCAGCGGTTGCGGCTGCGGAAGTTAACCTCGGAAACTATCCGCGGCTGCCCGTGGCCAGGCGGAGTTGGGCTCGGGCTTGGGCGATGGTCTTGTTCTTGATCTCGACGAGTTCAGCTTTGTCCGAAGCGGAGATTTGGGTTTTGTCGAGCAGTTGCTGGGCTGCGCCTCGGTCGATCTGATTTACGGGAACGCACCGCCCGGTCAGGATGGAGACCACATTTTCGGTAACCTGGACAAAACCACCGTCGACGTAGTAGCTGCCGGACTTTCCTGCGCCTGAGACCCGCAGTTCTCCCGGGGCAAGCCGGCCAATCATGGGGGCGTGTCCAGCCAAAATCCCGGCTTCACCATCCATCAGCGGAACGGAGACTGATTCGGCCTGTTGGTCGAGAGTGGTGCATTCCGGGGTGACGACGACAACCTGAAGGTTTGCCATGATGAGCGCCAACTTGCGAGGGTTTGAGGAACTGTCGTTTCGGCTGGGGTCTGAAGTCAGTGGGCAAGAGCAAAATCGAGGTGGCAAGTGCGGCTGAGGGGGCAGGGGGATTCAGCACCGCTCCCTGCCCATCAGTGGACTGCCCTGATCGATTACTTCTTGGCGGCAGCAGCAACCATTCGTTTGGCTTGCTCTTCCGCCTGTTCGATGGAACCGACGTACATGAATGCATCTTCCGGGAGGTGATCCCACTTGCCATCGCAGATCTCCTCAAACGAGCGAATCGTGTCGGCGAGCGGGGTGATCTCACCCGGCTTGCCGGTAAAGACTTCAGCGACGAGGAACGGCTGGGAGAGGAAGCGTTCGATGCGGCGAGCGCGATGGACGACCATCTTGTCCGACTCGCTCAATTCATCGACACCGAGAATGGCGATAATGTCCTGCAATTCGCGGTAGCGCTGCAGGGTTGTCTGAACGCGGCGGGCGACCGCATAGTGCCGTGCGCCAACGAACTGCGGGTCGAGAATACGGCTGGACGAAGCGAGCGGATCGACGGCGGGATAGATACCCTTTTCAGAAATCGAACGCTCGAGGTAGATAAACGCATCGAGCTGACCGAAGGCGGTTGCCGGAGCGGGGTCGGTCGGGTCGTCCGCTGGGACGTAGACGGCCTGCACCGAGGTGATCGCGCCCTTGCGGGTGGAGGCGATGCGTTCCTGGAGGGCGCCCATTTCGGTGGCGAGTGTCGGTTGGTAACCCACGGCAGAGGGCATTCGACCGAGCAGTGCGGACACTTCGGAACCGGCTTGGGAGAACCGGAAGATGTTGTCGACGAACATCAGCGTGTCCTTACCGGTCATATCCCGGAAGTACTCGGCCATGGTGAGGGCGGAGAGGGCCACGCGGAGGCGGGATCCTGGTGGTTCGTTCATTTGACCGAAGACCATGCAGGTTTGTTCGATAACCTTGCGACCGGTTTGGCCGATTTCGGCTTCCTGCATTTCGAGCCACAGGTCGGTACCTTCACGGGTTCGTTCACCGACTCCGGCGAACACGGAATAACCGCCGTGGGCGCTGGCGACGCGGGCAATCAATTCCTGGAGGATCACGGTTTTGCCCAGACCGGCACCACCGAACAGCCCGGCCTTTCCACCGCGAACGAACGGGGTGAGCAGGTCGATCACTTTGATCCCTGTTTCGAACAACTCGGTGTTGGTCGAGAGGTCCTCAACTCGGGGAGCGGGCGCGTGAATGGGGCGATACTCTTTGGCGTTGACCGGGCCGCGGCCGTCAACGGGTTCGCCGAGCATATTAAAGACGCGGCCGAGGGCGCCTTCGCCCACGGGAACGGAAACAGGTGCTCCGGTGTCGACGCAATCCTGACCGCGGCGAAGCCCGTCGGTGCTACCGAGGGCCACACAACGCACGCGACCGCCGCCGAGGTGTTTGCTGATCTCGCCGGTGAGCGTTTGCTTGTTTCCCCCGGCATTGATCTCAACCTTGACCGCGTTGTAGATGGCGGGAATCTTTGCTTCTTCGAATTCAGCGTCGAAGGTCGAGCCAATCACTTGAGTAATGCGACCGATGTTACCTTTGGTTGCAGTTGCCATTGAGCCGTATCCGCTGTGAGTATGGAGTGAATTGTTTGAGAGTAAATTTGAGTTGCAGGAAAACTTCAGCCGTGGCTGGGACGGAGTGCAAAACGCATTCCGCACCGGTTAGGACTTGAGGGCCTCGACACCGCCGATGACTTCCATAATTTGACCGGTAATCTGCGACTGGCGGGCCCGGTTGTAGGTCCGCGACAGCATTTTGATCATGTCCGAGGCGTTTTCGGTAGCGCTTTTCATGGCGACCATCCGCGAAATCTGTTCGCTGACCGCGGCATCGAGGAAGCACTTAAAGAGTTTGACCTTGAAGCTGGCCGGCACTACCTCTTCGAGGATGCTGGCTGCGGAGGGAACGAACTCGTAGATGTCCTGTTGTGCCGATTCGCTTTGGGCTGCAGCCGTCGCTCCGCGAGTCGGCTGAGCCGCAGCCGCGACATCCAGCTTGCCGAGCGGCAAGAGGGTCTCGACGACCGCTTCCTGGCGGGAGGCGGAAACAAACCGGGTGTAGGCAACATCGAGCCGATCGATCCGCCCCAGGATAAAGTCCTCGAGGTAGCGATTGGCGATTGCTTCGACCTGTTCGAACTTGGGCTGGTCGTCGAATTGGGTGAAAGACTCACCCGTTTCGATCCCGCGAAACTTCAAACCGGAAATCCCGCGCTTGCCCGAGACTTCGATGACCGTCCGGCCGCCGGTCAATTCGTCGAGTTCCTTTTTTCGCTGGACGCTGAGTCGCAGCACGTTGCCGTTGTAGCCGCCGCAGAGCCCGCGGTTGGCAGTCAGCACCAGCAGCACGGCACGGTTGGTCGCATCGCGTTGCTCGAGCAGGGGGTGTGAGACTTCCAAACCGGCCCGGGTCAAATCGCCAACCAACTTGGTGATTCGGCGGGTGTAGTCAGTCGCCGAAGCGGCCCGCTCCATGGCTTTCTTGAATCGCGCAGTGGCGATCAATTCCATGGTCCGCGTAATCTTGCGGATGTTGCGAATCGACTTGCGTCGTTTGTCGAGTGCTCTGGGATTGGCCATACTGGTTACCGAAAGAGGAAGCTACGGGTATTCAGGGCAATCGTTCCAACGAGTTTGCTGCCCCGGAGGCTGGCACAGGCAGTTTTACTGCCCGACCCGGCCGAGGTCAGGCAGCGCGAAAGTTGCGATTAAATTCTTCAATCACCGAGACAACAGCCTTGGTGACGTGGTGGTCGGCCTTCTTCATGGCGTCACCATCGTTCTTGTTCTGGTCGAGCAAGTCCCAGACTTCCTGCTTCTTGTTGTGCACAAATTCGAGGAATTCGCGTTCCCACTTGCCGACGGCGCTGACCGGCACCTTGTCGAGGAAGCCCTTGGTGCCCGCGTAAATCACCATAATCTGGTCGACGACGTTAAGCGGCCGGTATTGGGGCTGCTTGAGCAATTCGACCATGCGGTAACCGCGGTCCAGTTTGGACTGAGTCGCAGCATCGAGGTCGGTCCCCAATTGGGCAAACGCTTCCAACTCCCGGAAGCTGGCCAAGTCGAGCCGCAAGCCGCCGGCGACATTCTTCATCGCCTTGACCTGGGCGGCGCCACCGACGCGGGAGACGGAGATACCGACGTTCATGGCGGGGCGAACACCGGAGAAGAACAAGTCGGGCTGGAGGTAAATCTGACCATCCGTGATCGAAATCACGTTGGTTGGAATGTAGGCGGAGACTTCGCCTTCCAGCGTCTCGATGATCGGCAGCGAAGTGATCGAGCCGCCGCCGAGGGCCTTGCTCAACTTGGCTGAACGTTCCAGGAGGCGACTGTGGCAATAGAACACGTCACCGGGGTAGGCTTCGCGTCCCGGGGGCCGCCGCATCAGGAGGGAGAGTTCGCGGTAGGCAACGGCCTGCTTGGACAAGTCGTCATAAACAACGAGGCAATGCTCGCCCTTCCACATGAAGTACTCGGCCATTGCGGTGCCGGCATAGGGTGCAATGTACTGCAGCGGAGAGGGGGCACTCGCGCCGGCAACGATGACCGTGGTGTATTCCATCGCGCCACGTTCAGCCAATTCGCGGATGACGTTGGCCACGGAGCTGTCCTTTTGACCGACCGCCACGTAGAAGCACTTCACGCCGGTGTTCTTCTGATTCATGATCGCGTCGATCGCAATCGTCGTCTTGCCGGTTTTGCGGTCGCCAATGACCAGCTCGCGTTGTCCTCGACCGACAGGCGTCATGGCGTCAATGGCCTTGATACCGGTCTGCATCGGTTCGTGAACGGGTTGGCGCTCGGCCACGCCGGGGGCGATGACTTCGACCGGGCGGGTTTCGCTGGAGTTGATCGGCCCCTTGCCGTCGAGCGGGTTACCGAGCGGGTCGATGACGCGACCGAGAACTGCCGGACCGACCGGCACCGAGAGCAGGGTTCCCAGAGCCTTGACCTGGTCGCCTTCGTTAATTTTCAGGTAATCACCCAGAATGATCACGCCGACGCTGGTTTCCTCGAGGTTGAAGGCCAGCCCGATAATGCCACCGGGGAACTCGACCATTTCGCCAGCCGCGACGTTAGTCAGGCCGTGAACCCGGGCGATACCGTCACCGACTTCCAACACGGTACCGACTTCGCGAACGTCGATTTGACTCTCGAACTGCGCGATTTCCTGTTGAATTACCGAAGCAATTTCATCAGCGCTAATCTTCATCCGACAACCTCGAATTGGGTTTTAAGTTGTGAGTTGATTGTTTCTGTTCTGGTTGCCGAATCGACGTGTTTCGTAAAAGGCAACCGTACGTTTTTCAGCGGGATAGGGATCCCGAATTTTTTCTCAATCGCCGATGACCGTCCCAAGCCCCGGTTCGCTTTGGCTCGTGCGAGCCAAACGTCGAACAGGCGAGGATTCCGGCAAGGATTCCCGCGGGCGGGGCGCAACTCCGGCGAGGGTGTTAGCCCGCATCCGTAGCGAACCGATCCAGGGAACCTCGAATCGAGTCAGCAATTCGAGCCGCGGTCTTGGCCCGAACTTGATTCAACTGGTTAGCGACACTTGCGTCATAAACGGTATCACCAACGCGGACAACCACACCGCCGATGATCGAATCATCGAGCTTGGTTTCGATCCGGACTTGTTTACCGAGCAACTTTCCAAGTCGCTCGGCCAATTTTCCTTGAGCTGTTTCAGAGAGCGGGCTGGCGGTCGTGACGGTAGCCTTGACTTGTCCAGTGACCTCGTCGAACAACTTGATCGCGGCTTGGCGAATAGCGGGCAACGCAGAGAAGCGGCCGCGTTTCACCAAAACGAGCAGGAAGTTTAAAAACTCGCGGCTGGCCTTGCCTTCGAGAGCCTTCCGCAAGATCCGTTCCTTGTCAGCCTCGGGCATGCGGGGGGCGACGAGAACTTGAGCCAGTTTAGGCAGCTGCTGCAGGCAATCATCAAACGCCGCCAGTTCACCGACCAAGTCGGCAGCCCGACCTTGTGCTTGCCCGACGCCGAGCAAGGCTCGCGCGTAGACTTCACCGACCTGCTGAGCTGTCGTGTCGAAAACCGGCGGGATTTTGGTGACCTTTTCCATCGACTCAAGCTTTCAAGTACGTTTCCAGACGCAGGCGCTGGCGATCGCGGCCGGGACGCCGACGGTGTTCGCTCAAAATTGGCTGCGTGCCTTCAGTTCTCACCAAGTTCATGGAGCGAATGGGGGGCGACCTCACTGGCTGCCTCACCGATGACCCCAAACAACTTCGCCGAACAATTTCGCCTTGCAAACCGTTTGCGAACTTCGCTTCTACATCCGCTTGCTGGCGCAAATTGCTCCCAACTCGCGAACAACTTTTTCCGCAGACCTGGCCAACAATGAAAAGGCCATTGACTGCCCACTCCAACTATCCGTCACCCAGCCAACTCCGAATCCCAAGGAGTTCGCCGGGGAACCAGCGATTGGGAGAGGAGCAGGGGGCAAGGCCAGGTCCAGCGATTCAACAACCTGAATCAGGCGCCTTTGACAAAACGGTCAATGGAGTCGCTGATCAGGTTTTGATGATCAGCGTCCTTCAAAGACCGACCAACAATTTTTCCAGCCAAGCCAACCGCCGCATCGGCGCTCTTCTGCGCCAGCTCGCGGACGGCGGCATCCTTGGCAGCTCGGATGTCGGCAACCGCGCGTTGTCGCTGCTGCTCGGCTTCCGCTGCTGCTTCTGCCAAAATCCGCTCTTTGGCGGTGACGGCATCTTTCCGGGCTTCGGCCAGAATGTCGTTTGCCTGTTGCGTGACAGAAGCCAGCTTCTGTTCGTACTCAGCCAAATTCTGCTTGGCTTCGTCGTACATTCGCTTGGCCCCATCGACCTGGTCGGAAATCGTTTTTTCACGCTTTTCCAAACCAGCGAGGATTGGCTTCCAAGCAAATTTCGTCAGGACAAATAACAAGCCGACGAAAACCAAAAAGGTGAAAATGGCGAGGTCCGGGCTGAACTCCATGGCATTAGGCTTGCCATGAGCTTCCTCCGCGGCTGCGGCCACACTCAACATCCAGACAGGATTCATCTTCGACCTCGTCAATCGCTTACGTGGTTTGTCGCCATCAGGAGCTTTGGCACGGGAACCGCCGAGGCAAACAGCACTCGCGTGTCCCGGGCAGCCCAGCCCCATCAACGCCGGTCCAAGTCAATCACTTGATCAAGACCAGCAGCAACGCGAAGAACGCGGCACCTTCGATCAGAGCCGCCGAAATAATCATCGCGGTCTGAATCTTGGCAGCCATTTCAGGCTGGCGGGCCATGCTTTCGCAGGCCGAGCCACCGATCCGCCCAATGCCGAGAGCAGCTCCGAGAACCGCCAGACCGGCACCAATCAATCCGATCCCGGGAACCGCAGGACCGGCAACGGCGTCTTGAGCCATCAAAGGCGAGCCGACCAGGGACAGACCAACAGCAGTGACGAACATTGCCAATCGGGACATCTACAAATCTCCATCAAAAAAAGGTGGATCAGTTTTGAACCAGGACTCGCGCGAGCGACCGTTTCTAGTGAGCGTGTTGGGCCGAGCCAATAAACAACGCGGCCAAGAACGTGAAGACGTACGCTTGCAGGAACGCGACAAACAACTCCAACAAACTGAGTGCGAGCGAAGCAGCCCAGACGACCGGGGCAACACCCCAGATCAGATAGGTACCCCAAACGACACCGATAAAGCCAGCGAACACGGCCAAGACCAAGTGGCCGGCAAACATGTTGGCAAACAACCGAACGCAGAGCACGCCGTGTTTGACCAACAAGCCAAAAATCTCAATCAACCAGATGCCCGGCACGAGCACGGCAGCCATCCAAGGAGGCAAATCCATGTGCGGGACTTGAGCTTTCAAGAAGCCGACCACGCCCATCTTCTTCATGCCGGAACCGACAACGACCGCAAAGGTGACCAATGCGAACACGGCGGTCACCGCCAAAGCTCCGGTCGCCGAGCCCATGAACGGGATCATGCCGAACAGGTTCAAGATCAAAATAAAGAAGAACAGGGTCAGCAGAAACGGCATGAAGCGATCCGCGTCATGCTTGCCGATTGCGGGCCGAGCAACTTCGTCGCGGATAAAAAGCACAAACGACTCGAGCAGATTCCAAACGCGGCCCGAAGGCTTGGCTCCGGTCGCGACCCGCTGGGCGAGCCATCCAAAAACCAAGACCAGAAGAACTGCACCCAGCAGTTCCAGAACCATGAACTTAGTGACTTGTCCTGTAATCACCGGATACCCGGAGATCGTCAGCAGCGGCTCGGTGCCACCGAATTTCGGCAACTGCCAATGGGTCCCCAGAAACCGGGGGACTTCAAAGAATTTCGCATCCTGCACGTGTTCAAACAAATGGCCGGTGTCGAAGTAATGCTTCATCCGCTCGACCATGGTCGAACCGCCAGCGGCATGCTCAGCTGCGTTTGCTGCGGCATCAGTTGTTTTGTCGTCGAGCCAAATCACAAGCCAACTCCTGGAGAGAACCCCTGCAAGTCAGGACCCAACCATCCCAGCAAAAAACCATCCAGCCGAAACTGGAGAAGCGGCAGGTCGCAA
>JAJTFE010000063.1 GCA_021298375.1 Blastopirellula sp.
TGCACCGAAAGTAATCGCCGCGCGAGATTCAGCGCGTGCTGCATGTTGGTAAAGTGCGGATGCACCATGTGCTCGCTGGCCCGGGGCGAACTCATGTCAAATCGCAATTGCACGACCGGCTGATGCAAGGTCACTGGCTTGGGCATCAACTCGATGATCTCTGCCGGAGTCCGAACCTTGGCAAACGAGTACATCTCCACAAAACCGAGGTAGTCGCCGGGGTATTCGCTGCGAATCAAACCGTCCAGCGCTAACGCCATTCGCTTGACGTTAATGTACTGGCCGTCGTAGCGCATCGAGCCACTCATGTCCATGATCACGACCGTGGCCGCTTTCGGATTATTTCGCGTCCGGTGAATCACGATATCCTCGGCCCCCAACCGCAGTGGCAAGCCGGGTCCGTTCCTGACCAGCGAGTTGATAAACGACTGCGGCAGGTCCATGTTGGTGACCGAATCACCGAACTCGTAAGGCTTCGTTTGCTCCAGTTCGACGGCGCCCTCACCGACGATATTCCCCGCGTGCCGACCGGTCCTCCCCGCCTTGAGGTCACTGAAAATCCGCCCGAGCAATTTCCCCTGAAAGACCCGCAGGGCCTTGGGCGTCAGTCGAAACTGACCATTGACGGACTCCAGCCCCTGCCGCTCGGCCTGCTCCTTGACGTAGTTGTCGATCATCCGCTGCATCTCTTCCAGCTGCTCGATGTCACCCGGCTCGACAAACTCCGAAAGCTCTTCCAGATCGATGTACCCGATCTGCGCGTTCTGCTCTGCTTGATCAACCTGCTTGAGCAAGTCGTCGATTTTTTCAAGCTCTTCCTTTATCTCCAGAGCCTGGGGAATGGTCATCGAATCGCGACCGGTAAAGTTGTACTTCGCGGCCAATTCATCGACCTGGTATTTATCACCCAATCGTTCCATCAGATTGACGACGTGCCGGGCAAAGGGACTGGTGTCGTCCTCGGTCAGGTACCAGACCTGCTCGAGGTCGACCAATTGTTCCTCTTCTACCGCCTGCTTGTAGGCCTTTCGCAATTTATCGGGAGGTTGAGGGCCGGTCTTGGCCCGCTTTTCAAAAACCCGCTTCGCCTCCTGCTGCACGGTCTCGGTCTCGTAGGTCTCGAGAATCCGACGCTTCCGCTCAAGCAACATCGCCCGAATCAGGTCGAGACTGGGGCCCAACCGAAACTGGCTCGGGTCGAGCCGCACAGCGCGAGCCAACTCCTCTTCCGACAGCGGTCGCGCGTTGCCAAACGCGAGCATTCGCTCCATCATCGGAGAAACCAGATCAACCGGCGGTGCAGTCGGGCTGGGAAATTTTTGGGGGTCATACTTCTGGTAAGTATGCACCACTCCGCCAACCGCTTTGCGTTTCGAACTCATCACTGTCTCTCGATTCCCGGGCCGGATGGCTCGTCAAATGCAACCCAAATGCGACCCAAAAGCAACCCAATTGCAACTGTGCCAGGTTCCGACGCGACGCCCGGCGGATGACCCCAGGCTTAAGCCCAAAGCGACTACCCGCAATCGACCTAAGTCTCGTAGGTGACCTGCCCTCGCGCCTGGGAGCGCGAGATTAAGTCGAGCGAATACATCCCCGCGAGCACAAACTCGACGCAAGAGGCGCGGACCGCAGGGTCTTGGGCTGCGTTCACTTCAAACGCCTTATCCCAGACTTCCGGAACCCGCTTGAGCAAGCCCTGGTACCGCTCCGAGGGAATCAGGTCGCCCACCTCCACCTTCACACCCTTGGAGAAGACGCTGGTGATCGCTTCCAGGCCGTGCTGCGACACATACTCTTGAAACACGGTCTTGACCGCTTGGGCAATCACCGCGTCCAGCACTTGCCGCTCGCCCATCTGATGGGTCCCCATCAAATCGAGTTCGAGCTTGCCCAGGGCGGATGCGTACAGGTGCCCTAAATCGCTGATCCGGGGGACGGCGGGCCGCTCACCGAGCACAATCCCGCGCTGCCGCGCACTGGCCACCATCGTCCGGTAGTTAGCCATGCTGAACCGGGCACTGACACCCGATTGCTGGTCAATGTATTTCGACTTGCGCGCTTCAATCGTGATCTGCTCGCAAATCTCCTTCATGAAGTAAGGAACCTTCACCGGATAGGAGCCCTCGAGGTCGAGGCCAGACTCCTGTTCCAAAATCTGGATTCCGAGGTCGCGCTCGCGCGGGTAGTGGGTCTGAATCAGCGAGCCGATCCGGTCCTTCAATTGCGGAATCACCTTGCCACTGCGATTGTAAGTCGAAGGGTTGGCTGAAAAGAGAATCAGCACGTCGATGTCGAACTTCACCGGATAGCCGCGGATCTGCACATCCCGCTCTTCCAGGATATTGAATAATCCGACCTGAACCAGCTCATCCAGTTCCGGCAGCTCGTTGATCGCGAAAATACCGCGATGCATCCGGGGAATCAGCCCAAAGTGCAGCGCCTCCTCCGTCGACATGCTCACTCCCCCAGCGAGTTTGGCCGGGTCAATCTCGCCGATGATGTCGGCGAATTTCGTGCCCGGAGCAAGACGCTCGGCATACCGATCCTCCCGTGGCCACCAGCCAATCGGCACCTCCGAGGGATCGTGTGCGGCGAGAAAACGCTTCGCAACCGAACTGAGCGGGTTCAGCGGATCCTCGTGAAAAGGCGTGCCGGGAATGTCGAGAAACGGAACCACCGGGTCGAGAAATCGGACCAGATTCCTCATCAGCCGGCTCTTGGCCTGTCCCTTTTCACCGAGGAAGAGCATGTCATGCCCAGCCAGGATCGCAATATTAATTTCCGGGATCACCGTGTCGTTGTAACCGACGATTCCAGGAAACAGCTCCTCACCCGATTCGAGTGCCCGCAGAAAGTTGTCGCGCAATTCTTGCTTCACCGATTTGGAAACCCAACCCTCAGCCAGCAAGTCGCGCAAGTTGGTGGGAAGGGTGCTTGTTGCCACAGACATGTTCACTCTCGATCAAAAAAAGAAAGAATTGAGCCCACATTATACGGGGCGATAGCCCCCAGCCTCACCTCAGGTGAAGATCCCAGCCCCAGCCGCGGCAATCGCTCAGACTCAGCCCGCTTCCGGCGGGCCGCGGAAGAGGAAACCGGCCATTTCCGCGGCCTCAGCGACTGAGCCTCCCAAGCTGAAGCTGTCTTGAGCGGCGGAAAAACAACACGGCCGCTCCCCGGACAAAACTGGACACTTACGCCCAACCGAATTCGCGGCCCTCGACTAACAGCGGATTCCCTCATCCCGGAACGGCGCCGCCTGAGTCCGACAACTCGCTCCTCGCAATTTCTGGAGCCACTGGTCCAAATGCGCTCTGGAGTCTCGCTTATCAAGCGCATCCCTTGTTGACCGCTCCGCAGCGGTTCCTGATGATGAAACGGAAACACCCTTTGGCCTCGAAGTTTCGGCGGCCCATTCATGACCACCCATCCGCAAGTCGACTTTCTTTATTTCGATCTCGGAAAAGTTCTGATCGACTTTTCCTACCACATCGGTGCGTGCCGCCTGTCCGAGCAGACCGGATTGCCACCCGAACAATTCCTGCAGACCCTTTTTTCCGGTGACAATCAAATTGCCTATGAAACCGGCCTGATCGACACGGCAGAATTTGCCCGGCGCATCAATTCTCAACTGCAGACGGAAATCCCCGAGCCCCAACTCGTTGCCGCAGCCAGCGAAATTTTCTGGCCCAATTGGCAGATGGTTCCGCTCGTCGCAGCGCTGGCCCGCGCAGGCTGGCCGCTCGGCATCCTCTCCAACACCTGCAGCGCCCACTGGGAATACGTTACGCGGAACTACCGCTTTCTTTCCCACCTTTTCGGCCCGGTCATCCTGAGCTACGAGGTCAAGGCAATGAAGCCGGCCGAGCCGATTTACGCCGCGGCCGCCCGGCTGGCGGGAGTCTCGCCAGAGCGAATTTTCTTCGTCGACGACCGGAGTGAAAATGTCGCCGGCGCTCAAGCCTGCGGCTTTCGAGCGGTCCTCTACGAGAGTGCTCCGCAGACCGCCAACGACCTGCGACGGCTCGGGATTACCTTTGATTATTGAGCGGGAGCAGCGGCCACTTCAGGCCACCGGACGTGCATGTTGCTCTGAGTTCAGCCAACGCCGCAGAGTTGAAAAGCTGTGGGCCGTTTCCTAGAATCGGCCGACCCTAGACAATGCTCCGACCCCGCGGACCACTCCCCTCATGACAACGAAAGCTCCGATCAAAATCGTCAAGCGTGCCCTCTGGCGACCAGGTTGGCACCAGTTGGATCAACCGCTCGGCATCGGACAGTTCAGTCGCTTTGCCTTTTTCACTCCAGCCCACTCTTCGCTCGGCTCTCCGCGGCCAACCCCCTCGAGCAAGGCTTCCGATCCAGCGAGCAAGGCTTCCGATCCAGCGAGCAAGGCTTCGGCCCCAGCGAGCATCGCTCCGGCAAAACAGGCCGAACGGGGGGGTGCCAGCTGGAACGAGGAGGCGGACTTGAATCAGGAAGTTGGTTGCGGACCGCTCGATTTCCAGTTTTTCAACCGCACAATTTCGGAGACCCACCAACCGCTGTTTCGCTTCGCCCGCGTTCTGGAGATTCTGCACCCAGTCCTCGGGCCTCTGGAACGCGTGGACACCTCCGGCCTCGATTATGTCTTCAAGCCGGTTGGCAGCGACGAGATTTTCGTCAACGCGGAAGAGGAGCCGGGAGTGGCGTATGACTTCGACCAGCCGATTTCCGACTGGTCGCTTTTGGTAACACTGGACGATGTCTCCGAACCCCAGGCCGACGCAATCGTATGACACTCGCCAGTAATCGGCTGGATGTTCTTCTGCAACGGTTTTGACTTCGGTTCAGCCAGAGTCGTGAAGCGAGTGATCCTGCCCCAACTCTCTGGGCAACAGGCAGAAAAGTGGCAGCCTCGAAACCCAGGTCCCGGGCAAAATTCGCGGCCGAAGCTCAGACCGGATCGGCGTTCCAGTATCGCCGGAAAATAAAGAAGGCGGCACCCAGGAGACAGAGTCCAGCCCACAAGTAATCCCAGGTCAAGCGCTCGCGAAAGTAAAAGACCGCGAACGGCACGAACACCGACAGCGAAATGATTTCCTGCAGGATTTTCAATTGCCCCAGCGACATCACCTGATGCCCGATGCGATTTGCCGGGACCTGCAACAGATACTCCAGCAAGGCCACGCCCCAACTACAAAGCGCGGCAAGCACCCACGGCCGACTCTCTAAGTCTTTGAGATGGCCATACCAGGCGTAGGTCATGAACACGTTACTGCAAGTCAGCAGCACGATCGTTGTCAGCGTAGGCATTGGGCGACACGCTACTCCTCATTTTGGCCGTTAGTCCTGCCAGTTGGCAGCTGACAGTCCCGTGCCTTCCCTCGAGCCAGTTACATCAGGGTCGCATCTTCAGCCACTTGGTCCAGTGCGTCCGCGTCATAAAACATGCGCGAAATGTAATCGGTCAACTTGGCGAGATAGACCGCTTCAAACTGTCGCTCGGAAGTCTGAATCGCCGGTCGCCCGTTTTTGGGAAAAACGTATTCGGTCGGCCCATGAACGTGAGCCACTTGTCCACCTTTGGAGATGTCATAAACCGTGACGGTCAGGTCAGTTCTTCCCTTGTACAAGGTCTGGCCCTCCTTAATCGTGTACGAGCCCATATCGATCGCCACGACCATATCGGCTCCCACACCCCGCCCGATTTCGATGAAGTTGGACTGGTTCCAGCCGTTGTGGTCGATCCACTCGCTCACCTTGGCTGGAGAAATCACGGTGCATTTGCGAACGTTTTGTTTCAATTGCAGGCTGACCGCCTTGTTGATCGTGCTACCCAAAGAATCCGGACCGTAAGCGGCACTGTCGGTAATGCAGACCACGGCGACGGTCTTCTCCTGAAGACCAGCGAACTCGGCTTTTTCTTTATGTCCCTTGATCACGTACATCAACTGCGCCAGGGCACCAACGCAGCCGGTATTGAAAAGCAGAGCACTCAGGGCCAGGGCAACGCCCAACCGTCGGGCGGCCAGCGCGCGGGGACCGCGGCTGCGGGAAATCTGCGCGGAGCAGCAAGCCACTCCGGTCGCGCTTCGGTCGCTGCTCATCCAGTCGTGGAATATCCCGTTGAACATGTTGGCCACCATCCTTATGCCGACAATTTTCCAATCCATGAAACCACAATTGCGAATGTCAAACCAGCCATCGCGACAGCCCAAACCAGGCCCGATGGCCAACCTCCAATCCAGTTCCCCCGAATCGCCGAGAGCACCAGCCAGAGCCCCAAAACAAAACTGAACAGTCCCAAAAGAGCTCCACCGAAATGAAGCTGAAATGCCGCCGCGAACTCAAACCGCGCCAGCCAGGCCCACGCCGTCGTCATGCCGCAGGAGGGGCAGGGGATGCCCCACCAGAGGTAAAAACCACAAGGTGGCAGGCCCAATTGTTCATGCGTTCCCATTCCCCGACTGTCCGGAGTCAGCCAGCGGGCTGCCCACAGCAACCCCAGCAGCATCAATCCCGCTGCCAATACGCCGCCCCGCACCCAAAACAGGTCGAGGCGAACCGGCGAGGGCGCGGTCCAGTGGAACGGCCGCTGCAGGTGTTTGAAGTCACTTTTCAATCCGGATCTCCCCAGTCAGACTGCCAAGCCTATCGGTGACATCTTGGAGCGAAAAGCGGCGGGAGACTAGCGGCTGGCTGCTGGGGACGCAAGCTCGTTCCGCCCCCGCCGCCCGATTTCGACAAAAATTTCGCGGGTTAACCACGGGAGGTTCGTTTTTTTGAGAAACTCCCCGCCCCGGGCAGGGTTGCTTTTAACGGCGATGGCAGCAAACTGAAACTCAGTCACCGTAACTTCGTCAGCCCCTCACTCAGCCTGTCTCTTGGATGGAGTAATGCTCTATGCGGTTTAAACCATCGGGGAAATCACCAGAAGAGGCGTCAGGTTCTCCATCGTGGGCCGAGCAAGCACGACGCCCAGGCTTCACCCTGATTGAACTGCTGGTAGTCATCGCAATCGTTGGAATCCTGGTCGGTCTACTGTTTCCCGCCCTCTCTTCGGTGCGCGAGGCGGCCCGCAAAACCCAATGCATCAATAACCTCCGGCAGATCGGGCTCGCGCTGAGCGGTTTCCACTCCTCCTTCCGAGTCTTCCCCGCGTCGGGATGGACAACCGCCGGCCCCGGGAATCCCGCGGGTAAATACGTCAGCTGGAGACCGTTGATTTTGCCCTATTTGGAGCAGGAAAACCTCCGCAGCCTGTACGATGTCAATCTGAATTGGTGGGAAGGAACAAACCCGACTGCGGCCAGTGTTCCCGTGCCGGCTTTTCGTTGCCCGAGCAGTCCCTCCGTTCCCGACGTTCTTCTGGCGATCGCCAAGCCACCGAGGCCCGCCCTGACCTTTTCCACGCCGGTCGCTCGCACCGACTATGAAGCTCTGCAGGGCGTGCAGCCAAACTCAGTGAATCCCAACCTGCCATCGGCTATTTACAACCCAACCAACCGTTTTGCCGTAATGCACCGCAATTCGCGAAACGACTTTGCTCAGATCCTCGACGGCTCCTCGAACACCGTAATGGTCGTCGAATGCTCCGCCCGACCCAGCGTCTTTCGCATGCGTCGGCTGCAGGATTCACTTAACAATGATCAGGGGATTTGCTGGGCAGACAGCGAAGGTCCCTTCAGCTTTGACGGGACCACATCCGACGGTTCAGCCGAGGGGGGAGCGGGAAGCATGGCAATCATGAATCGCCGCAATGACAACGAACCGTACAGCTTTCATGCCGGCGGCGCGAATTTTCTGTTTGCCGACGGGCATGTCAGCTTCCTCAGTGAGTCACTCGACTACCGCACCGCGTTAGGCCTCTTCACCAGGGCTGGTGGAGAAGTGCTGAACGCTGGCGATTGGTAACTTGCAAGGTTGCCAAGCATCTGCGGAGTCCACTCGCGGAAAACGGACGGGGACGAATCGGCTTGGCCAAGTCTCTTTACCGCGATTCAAACGGCTCGATCGAGACCGAACCATCATCGCGTCGCCGCGCGACTCGATTTCCCGGCAAGTTTAAAACCTGCGGCTGGTCGCTTCCCAACGAGTCAGCAGCTGTTCTGCCAACGAGCTCCGCCAGGGCGTGCCAGTGCCGCGAGGTCAGATCCCGCTCGCTCCAGCCCTGTTGCCGCCAAGCCAGCACCAGCGCCGTGCGGGCGATAATCGGAGCGACTCCTCGCATCGCTTCCGCGGGAATGAGCAAGCCGGCAGGTTGAGTGGAGCGGATGCGATCGACCAGAGGCTTGGCCAGCGTTTCAAGAAGCCGCTGCGTCTCACCTGCTTCCTCCGCCAAGTGAAGCAAGCGATCACCAATTGCCGGGCTGTAGTTTTCCGTAATGAGTGGCAACAGTTGATTGCGGACGCGATTGCGTAAAAAGTCGTTCGACTCGTTGCTGGAGTCGGTTTGATAAGGCTGCTCCAGTTCTCGGAGATAACGCCTGAGCACTTGCCGACGAACTCCCAGCAGCGGACGAATCACGGTGGTGAAGGGAGTCAGCGGCCGTTGCGCGGGAATCCCCCGCAAACCAGCCAACGAACTTCCCCGCAGCAAACGCAACAGGACCGTTTCGATCTGATCGTCGGCAGTATGCGCCAGCGCCAAGTACCGCGCTCCGCTTTCCCGGGCCAGGTCGCTGAAGAACTGATACCGCAATTCGCGCCATGCCGACTCCCAGCCGACTCCGCCCGGTTTTTCCTGCGGGGCAAATTTTCGGGTGCGGAACTCCAAGCGAAATCGGGCTGCCAGTTCCTCGACAAAGGCCTCATCGGCGTCACTCGCCGCACCCCGCAGACCGTAGTTGCAGTGCGCCAGAATCAACGGGGCGGCGGGGGGTGCGGACGCTCGGATTTCGATCAGCAGTCTCACCAGAGCCACACTGTCGGCGCCTCCCGAGACCCCCACGATCACCGGATGCCCGGACCAGCGGGTCGACGGGAACGCGCGTGAGACAGCCGCGCACAGCGAGTCGCGAGCCGTTTCAATCGGGTGCTGGTTCTCAGGGGGAGCGTCGTCTGGTAACATTGGCAAATTGATTGGCGTTTTTCGCTAATGTCGCAGTTCTCGGGGTGCTTGGAAACCGGCTTCACAAACCGACCTGATTAAATCAGACCTTTTGCCGGATTCGTCCGGAATTGGCCCGATCACCCCGAATGCTGTGACCCAGCCGCCAGTCTCAAATTTGAATTCGAACAAAATGGCTGGGTCCGTTCGCTTCGAATGGCTCGCGTTTTGGTCCGAAACGAAATGGAATGACAAGTTGGGACCTCCGCGTTTGATGGCGGGCGGTCTCGGTTCTTCAGCGACGCATCCCTGGTGCGGTCTCGGTGCAGTTCGGCGGTGCCTGATGTGGTTCGAGTTGGCCATTCTAATCGCGAGTTGTCTCGGCGCTCGCCTGTTGGTTCGTTTGGCTGCGGTCAACTTGCCCTCGTCACCCCAGACAGCCGCCCCGCCCCACACAGCAGTGCCGAAAGACATAGCAGTGCCGAGAGACATAGCAGTGCCGAACGACATAGCAGTGCCGAACGACATTGCCGCTGGGCTGCGGCCACCTGTCTTGTCGCTTCGCGCTCGCTCCGCGATTATCTTCGCTCGTCCAGAGGAGATGAACCTGCGGAATGGGGCGAGCACTGGCGGGATACCAGTGGCGGACGACCGGCACCGCATTCAACCGTCCAGTTGGTGGGCGAAGTACTGCCGGGCAGTCGCCGAAGCTGGCCAAAGACTCAGGTCAATGGCTGAAGAAACCTCGACGCTTTCCCAACTTGCCGCGCGCAGTCACACCACGATTGCTTCCCGCCTGAGCTTCCCTTTCGCCCGGACCAAGGACTGCTGCACCGCCTGAGCGAACGCCGCAGCCATTGGCAAATAGACTATTTCCCATCCCGCCCTCGGCCGGCAGATTTTCGCCTGCTGGAACGAACGGTGGATGGCGAATCTTGAGAGCGAGGTTGGACGACGATGGATTGGTTGCCATACGGACTGGGGGGACTGGTACTCGGTGGAGGACTCGTCTGGCTTTATGGATTTCTCCTGAAAGCGGATGCGAAGTCCAAAGCAAAGCTGCTGCTGGACGAAGGCCAGCGTCAAGCCGACGCTGCGATCCGGGACGCCGAACTCAAGGCCCGCGAAGTCCAAGTCAACGCGCAGGCTGAAATCGAGCGGCAGCGTTCAGCCGCGCGGGACGAGGCCCACCAGCAAAACAAGTCGCTGGACAAGCGGCAAACCCAGCTCGAACAACAGGCTGAGGACCTGAAGAAACAGGAAGCCATCGTCCAAGCGACCCAGAATCGCCTCCGGACCAAACTGGAAACTGCGACTCAGCGGGAAAAGGATCTGAACGAGATCTTCGAAAAGCAGCGGCAGCAGCTGCAACGCATTACGGGCCTGGATCAAGCCGAGGCGCCGAAGAGCGGGCCCGTGAAGTTGTGCTGATGGCCATGCAGCGCTGCGCGGCCCATGTCACGGCTGAATCAACCACCAGCACGGTCGATATCCCCAACGACGAAATGAAAGGCCGGATTATCGGTCGCGAAGGGCGGAACATCCGCGCTTTCGAAAAGGAAACGGGCGTCGATCTGATCATTGACGACACCCCCGGCGTCGTGATTGTCAGCTCATTCGATCCCGTCCGCCGCGAAGTCGCCCGCATGTCTCTCGAAAGGCTGATCGACGACGGCCGAATTCATCCCTCCCGCATTGAGGAGATCGTCAAGGACTCGAATGAAGAAGTCCAGGAACTGATCCAGCGCAAAGGCAAGGAGGCCGTGCAGGAAGTTGACCTTCATAACGTGCATCCAAAACTGGTTGAGCTGCTCGGCCGTCTGCATTTCCGCACCAGCTACAGCCAGAATGTGCTCAGGCACAGCATTGAGGTCGCGTTTCTCAGCTCGATGATGGCCGAAATGATTGGTCTCGATGGAACGCTCGCTCGACGCTGCGGTCTGTTTCACGACATCGGCAAGGCGGCCGATCATGAACTGGAGGGTGGGCATCCGGCGATCGGAGCCGAAATCCTCAAACGCCACGGTGAGAACAAGGAAGTGGTGCATGCCGCGCTTGGGCACCACGATCAAATCCTGATTGAGCATCCCTACACGGTACTGGTTGCCACTGCCGATGCCTGCAGCGCGGCCCGCCCCGGTTCACGCCGGGAATCGCTGGAGCGGTACATCAAGCGAATGGAGGAATTGGAGTCGATTGCGCTCGAATTCCAGGGGGTGCAGCAGGCGTTCGCCATTCAGGCAGGGCGAGAACTTCGGGTCCTGGCCAACGCCAAGGACACGGACGACGCCAAGGCCGCCAAAATCGCCCGCGACATCGCCAAGGCTTTTGAGGAACGCCTGACTTACCCCGGCGAAATCAAAGTCACCGTGATTCGGGAATCCCGGTTCATGGAACTGGCGCGGTAGGCCCCGTTTCGGCAAGCGAAATGAGGAACAGGCCCGTTCCACCGTAAGTTGACGAGTTTTTTATCTGACCTTGGTCGGGATAAAACCGGCAGGCTTTTCAGCTCCGGTCCCGTAGAAATGAGTAACCAGTGCGAGTCCTGTTTCTTGGTGATATCGTCGGTCGACCCGGCATTCAGCTGGTCGTCAACACACTGCCCGGCTTTCGTCGGCAACAGTCGATCGATCTGGTCATCGCCAACGCCGAAAACGCTGATGGCGGGTCGGGCCTGACGCCCTCGATTTATCGCAAACTGCTCCGGGCCGGAGTTGATTGCGTCACTCTGGGAGACCACATCTACAAGAAAAAGGAAATCGTCGAAATTCTCGAGTCGCAGACCAACATCGTCAAACCTGCGAATTACCCGCCACAGGCCCCCGGCCGGACTTGGGCAGTCGTGAAAACGGAAACCGGTATTCCCGTGGCCGTGGTCAGCCTGATGGGCCGCGTCTACATGAAGCCGGTCGATTGCCCCTTCACCGCAGCCGACCGGGTGCTCGCCGAAATCCCCGCCGATGTGAAGGTCCGAATCGTCGACTTTCATGCCGAGGCGACCAGCGACAAGCAATTGATGGGCCGCTTTCTTGACGGTCGCGTCTCGGCTGTGCTCGGCACCCACACCCATGTCGCCACCGCCGACGAACAGATCTTTCCCGGTGGGACCGCCTTTCAATGCGATGTCGGGATGACCGGACCGCACGCCTCCATCCTCGGCCGCAAAATCGAAAACGTTCTCGAAGCGGCGATCACCTTCAGCCCCGTTCCGTTCACCGTCGCCGCTGACGATCCGCGCATGAACGGTGCCTTGCTCGAAATCGATCAGCGGACCGGAAAAGCAACCAAAATCGAACGGCTCAGCCTCAACGAAAAATCGGCCTCACGCTACTGGAGCAGCGAAGAGGATGACGAGGATGACCGCTGAAGGGGGGAGTTGGCAGCGTGCCGAATGCAGTCCCCGGTCCGCGGAGGCACGGCCGGCATGGCCGTGGCTGTCCGAAATCCGGCCGCGCCGTAAACTTCCCCGGCTTGGGTGGGAGCAGCCATCGCCCTCCGCCCATCCCCAAAACCGACTTCCGACTTCACCAAAAAACGCAGCCCACCTAAACCGCCCAGGCTTCCGAAAACTTCTCTTTGGCCGGCTCCCCGCCCGGATTAAGATGTGGGGCGAATTACCCTCCACTCGCTTCAGTCGCCAAGGATGGTCACTGACGGGACGAAGGCCACTCGCAAGGATGCAAGTTGCTGGTCGTGCTCACGTTGCGCTCCAACCCGCCGCTGCTCAAGTACTCGCCATTCGGTGAAGGCTGGCGCCATTTTCGCGCGTCCCTGATTTTCCTCCTGATCTGTGCCGCCCTCGGATTGGCTGGCCTCTATTACTTCCGCTCATCACTAAATCACCAAATCGGCGAAGCCCTGCTGAGGCACCTCAATCACAAGCTCGCCACAACTGGTTGGCGAGTCGATTTTCGCAAGCTTCAAGTCGTTGCCGACAGCGGACTGAGGATTAAGGAACTTGAACTCCGTTATCAACAAGCCACCCAACCTGCACTGACCATCGACTCGCTCGAGATCCGCGTGCCATTGGACTTGGCGAATCCCGATGCCTGGACGATTCGCCCCGAGGCGATCATCTTTGACAAGTCCGTGATCAAAGTCGACCTGCTCCAATGGACCAGCCCTCAGCTGGCCGCGTTACTGGTTGCGGTCTGTCCCATCGAAAATCCACCGCCTCCGACCGTGCCGCTCGTCGCGCGAGATGCGACCGTCCGGCTCTTCCATCCGCTTTCCGACCGTTTTGGGCCAGTCGCGTTTCACGATGTCCACCTCCTGGCAAAGACGCAAACTTCGGGCGTACAATCCACGCTGATGGTGCAAGGGAGCGGAACATCGGCCGAGGCCGGTACCCTCCAATGGAAGGCGGCTCTCGATCGCTGTGCGCGGACGTTCGCCACGCGGGTCGACTTCGCCGAGCTCGCATTCACGGAAAAATGGCTGGGCTTGGTTCCCGCTCAACAGCTCGAAAAGCTCGAGGGCCTGCGCTCGCTGCGCGGGATGTTCTCGGGTTCAGCTGAACTCAGCGGCACGCTCGGTCCAATCCAAGTGCAGCAATATCAAGTCTCCGCACGCATGAGCGAAGGAGCCGCTGAGCATCAGCTCCTTCGCGAGCCGCTCTCGGCGGGAGAAGCACAAATCCGGCTCTCGCCCGACAGCTGGGAAGTGACCGATTTTACCGCGCGCCTCGGCCCCGGCTCCCTGACGGCCAAGCTGCAGGCGAACCCGCGGATCGCGCCGCTGCCATGGCAAGTCGAGGGGGAGTGGCTCAATTGCCATTTCGATCGCCATTTGTTTACCGAATGGCCTGCAGCCCCTTCCCGGGTGCTCGATGAACTCAACCCCCGCGGCTTGGTCAATCTGCGGTTTTCGTTTCAGGGTGATGAAGCAATCCGGCAGCGCCGCTGTTTGGTCGAAATCCGGCAGGGCGAGTTCGAATTGGCCCGCTTTCCCTATCCGATTTCGCACTGTGTCGGCACCGTACGGCTGGAGGAGGAACATTGCCAGGTCAATGTGCAAGCGCTGGAGGCCGGCCAGCTGATCGATATCCGCGGCGAAGCTTGGGGCTTGCTCAGCCGTCCGACGTTCGACTTCCGCTTCGCCTGCGATGGCTCTCTCCCCGTAAACGAAAAACTACTGACCGCCTTGCAGCGATATCCCAAGACCCTTCGGCAACTGGAACTGCTGAACCCGCAGGGTTACTTCGGGGTTGCGGGGAATTTCCGCCGAGTCAAACCGGGCACTCCCAATCAACTGGAATATGCGATTGAGCTGAAACAGTGTTCCATCCGACATCAACTTTTCCCCTGGCCGGTTCGCGACATCGAGGGACTGGCCAAGGTCAATGGCTCGGAGGTTCAATTTGAACGGCTCCGCGGACGGAACAACACCAGCACGATCTCCGGAACCGGCGCGTTTCGGCCTGCCGATGGCCTGAACCTCAAACTGGTCGCACTGAATGTCCCCTTGAATCAGGAATTGCGGCAGGCCCTCCAGCCCAACACGCAACGCGTCTGGGATGCCCTGCGTCCGACTGGCGAGGTCGCCGAAGTCCGAATCGATCTGCGGCACGGCACGGGCGCAACCCGCCCCGACCTTGCGGTTGACTTTGACTTGCACCGACGTGGCTCGAAGACGCCGACGAACGCATCCATAGCCCCCGTTGCCTTTCCGTATGCACTCAATCAACTCCGGGGCAATGTCCAAGTTGCCAACGGCCGAGTCACTCTTCGGGAAATTGAGGGTGAACATGGCCGCTGCTGGTTGAATTGCTCCGGAACCGGGAGTTATGACGAGGCGAATTGGCGCGTCGACCTGCGGGACCTCCAAGTCGGTGCACTGAAAATGGACGAGGACCTGCTGGCTGCCATGCCGAACAAATTACAGACCGCCTGTCGTGAGTTGGCCTTCTCAGGCTTGCTCAACCTCGCCGGAAACGTCACGTTACAGGGGGGCACCGCCTTTCCCGCAGCGACGGCAGTCTCCCCACCCAACGGCCGCCCCATTCCCTTCGATGACCTTCGCTCCGAACCCCATCCGGCCCCCGGCTTTCAACTCGACTGGAACGTTCGGCTCGATACCGACGCCGCCAAACTTCACATCGGCGTGCCGCTGGAAAATGTCAGCGGCTCCGTGCAACTGGAAGGGCGTTACGATGGCCAGGCAACCGCCTGTCGCGGGCGGTTGAAACTCGATTCGCTCTCGCTGCTCCGCATGCAACTGACACAAGTCGAGGGCCCCGTCTGGCTGGACGAGAATCGCGCTGCGGTCGGCTACTTCGCTGCTCCGGCAGGGCAGTCGTCCGGGGAGTCCCTGCACGGCACACTCTACTCGGGCCAGGTTCACTTCGACGGCCAAAGCTGGATCGAAAATGGTCGCAAGTTTTATCTGCAAACCACCCTCGCCAACGCCCAACTCGCCCCCCTCGCGCAGTT
>JAJTFE010000064.1:0-10378 GCA_021298375.1 Blastopirellula sp.
GAACTCGCGCGGGTCACTGCCCGGAAACAGGGCTTCGTCCTTTTGACTCTCGTGCATGAAAATCGCTTTCTTCTTCAAGGCCACATCGCTGGGACTCAGCGGTACGGCGACATCGATTTCATGCAGTTCGTACTCCTGCCAGGCGCCGCGATAGAGCAGGACCTCGGGGGCCAGGTTGTGCTGGTCCTGAAGTTCGTAGAGGCTTTGGAAGATGGCCTCGGCACAGACGCGGTGAGTGCCGTGCGGATCGGAGAGGTCGCCTGCCATGTAGATTTGATCGGGCTGGATCTGGCGAATCAACTCGGAGATGATCTTGACGTCCTCGGGGCCCCAGGGATTCTTGTCGATTGTCCCGGTGCGGTAGAAGGGAAGGTCGAGGAAATGGCAGTGCTCTTCCTTGCAGCCAACTTTGACGGCGCCACTTTTGGCCTCACTCCAGCGAATCAGCGCCTTGATTTGGCGCACGGCGTCGACGTCAGGTTCCCCGGCTGACTTTTTGCGAAGTGCATCATTGACGAGCGCTTCCACCGCACGCGTTCGGTCGTTTTCGATATTGAACATCCGGTTGTATTCCGTGACGAAATCCGCCACGCGCTGAGCATCGTGATCAAAAACGGCGATGTTGCCGCTGGTCATGTAGGCGATGTGAACTTCGTGCCCATCCTGGTTGAGTCGAATCAGCGTTCCCCCCATGCTGATGACGTCATCGTCGGGGTGGGGGCTGAAGCAAATTACCTTCTTCGGCCCTTCAATTCCCGCTGGATGGTGATTGATGGTCTGCAGCATCAATTGAAACACTTCGTGGCAAATCGTCTGGGCCGTGCCTCGTTTGCGCAGCAGTTCGTGCAAGCCATGTTCCCGGAAGGCATCGTCATCGAGCTTGAGCAGGGCCTTGCCGGTCTCCTTGCTGAGCCAAAGGACGGCTCGCCGAATCAGCTTTTCGTCCCACTCGACACTGCCCAATTTCCAGGGGGTTTTGCGAGCAGTCAACTCGCTGGCCGCGGCTTCGTCCAGCATCATCACGGCATCGGGATGGTTTTTCAGATTGGTAGCGGGGATCTTCGGGTTGAGTACCCCTTCGGCTGTTTCCTTGACGATCCTTGCTTTGTGTTCACCGAGTGCCATCAGCAGGACTTTGCGGGCCTGAAGAATCGTCCCCAGTCCCATGGTCAGGGCTTGGGTCGGGACATTGTCGAGACCGAAGAAGTCGCTGGCGGCAGTTCGCCGCGAAGCCGGGTCGAGCTGGACCAGTCGGGTGCGGCTGTCTGGGCTGCTGAACGGTTCGTTGAAGCCGATGTGGCCGTTGCTGCCGATTCCCAGCAGGACCAAGTCCAAGCCACCGGCCCGGGCGATCGCTGCCTCATAATTCTGGCAAAAGGCTGCTGCTTCCTCTGGAGCGATCGTGCCGTCCGGGATGTGGATATTCTCTTCCGGAATGTTGACGTGATTGAGAAAGTGCTCGAGGATCCAGCGGCGATAACTTTGCAGCGTCTGCCGGGTGATCCCGTAATACTCGTCGAGGTTGAAGGTGACGACGCGCGAGAAATCGAGCCCCTCATCGCGATGCATCCGAATCAACTCGCGATAGACGCTCAACGGAGTCGAGCCAGCGGGCAAGCCGAGGACCGCTTGCTGCCCCAGCGAATTTCGCTCGCGGATCACGGCAGCCACGATCTGAGCCACGTGCCGGGCCATGACATGGACGTTGTCGAACAGAACGCACTTCGGTTTGGTTCCGGGGATGACAGCGGCTCCCGGGCCAATCGTTTTCAGTTTCATCAGTATTTCACAAACGGGTCAGTTTGCAGTTGGGCTGGCCGCAGTTGGGCTGGCCGAAGTTGGGCTGGCCAAGCTCGGCCGCTCTCACTCCCCTTGGCAGCCGAGTCTGGGTTCTGCTCTCCCGTATCGAAACTTCGGCAGCGACAGCGGGAAATCGGAGCCCAAACGGTGCTTTCTGGGGGAACCCTCGGGGCCGTTGAGGGGCAGACCAAGGCGAGACCATTGGGTTCTTCAATCATAGCCCAGTCTGCCGAAATTGCCTATCGTGAGGAGTCTTGAGGCTGGTTGCCATTGAGCGAGCCTCAGGGTGATAATTTTCACGCAGCCTTCAAGGGCGGCTAATGGGTCGTACCGGTGTCCGCCGGTGTTCCCCGCAGCACGTGTTCCCCGCAGCACGTGGGACTCGCAGAGCGTGGGACTCGCAGAGCGTGGGACTGTATGCGGCTGAGGCGACCCGGAGGGCGTCCCGAGTCGGCATTTGTATGAGCAGAGAATTTCATCGATTTCAGAGCACAGTCATGATTGTTCGGTTTTTGTTGATTGCCTGTCTGACGCTGGCGAACAGCGCCATCGTGCGTGGTCAAGTTTCAGGTAAGGCTGATGGGGTTGTGCGGTTTGCAACCTTTAATTGTTCGCTATACCGCGATGCCTCGGGCAAGTTGGTTGGCGACTTACGGAAACCGAATCAGCCGGCTCTGAAGAAAGTGGCGGAGATCATTCAGCGGGTCAACCCGGATGTGCTTCTGCTGAACGAGTTTGATTATGACCCCAGCGGAGAGGCCGCTCGACTGCTGCGGGAAAATTACCTGGAACAGAGTCAAGGCGGACAGGCCCCGGTTCGCTATCCGCATGCCTTTGCTGCTGAATCGAATACCGGAGTGGATTCGGGCTTCGACCTCAATCGGGATGGCAAGACCGGAACACCCGATGACGCTTTCGGGTTTGGTCGACATCCGGGGCAGTACGGGATGTTGGTGCTCTCCAAGTATCCAATCGATGAAGTGCAATTGAGGACGTTTCAAAAGTTTCTCTGGAAGGACATGCCGGGCGCGTTGCTGCCGAACGATCCCAAGACCTCTCAACCGTGGTATGACGAAGCGACCACCGCTGGGTTTCGTT
The DNA here is from genome assembly GCA_021298375.1 of Blastopirellula sp. Taxonomy (GTDB): domain Bacteria; phylum Planctomycetota; class Planctomycetia; order Pirellulales; family Pirellulaceae; genus BJ22. The sequence goes on from JAJTFE010000064.1 coordinate 2,899, forward strand.
TGTCCTCCAAGAGTCACTGGGACGTGCCGCTCAAAATTGGGGAGCGGACGGTGCATTTTCTGGTCTGTCATCCCACGCCACCGGTTTTCGATGGAGCCGAAGATCGCAATGGCGCGCGGAACCACGATGAGATTCGATTTTGGGCTGATTACGTCTCGGGAGCCGATTTCATCTACGACGATTCGGGCAAAAGAGGCGGTCTCAAGCCGGATGACTTGTTTGTGATCGCTGGTGACCTGAATGCGGATCCGCAGGACGGTGACAGCCGCGACCGTCCAACCGTGCGATTGCTGGAGCATCCCCGAATTCAGGACCCGCAACCCAAGAGCGTGGGCGGAGTCGAGCAAGCCGAGAAGCAAGCCCAGATGAACGCCAAGCACCAAGGTGACCCGGCGCTCGACACGGGAGACTTTGGCGACCGCAATGTCGGCAATTTGCGGATCGATTACGTCCTTCCCTGCAGGGAACTCTCCGTCGAGTCGAGCGGCGTCTTCTGGCCGGCGGCAGACCAAGCCGAGTTCAAACTCGTCGACTGCTCTGACCACCGGTTGGTCTGGGTCGATCTGAAATGGGGGAAATGAGCGAGGCGGGAGTGCGGGAATCACCGCTTTGGGCCAAGCGTGGCGAAATGAAGTGCCGGGTGGATTGAAAGGCAGCTGCGAAGTCAGGTTCTGACGCTGCCCTGATTCCGTGTTCAACTTCCCCGCGCCATTCGTTCGGTTGTTGGCTCAACTCTAACCTCTCCGCCTTTTGGCCTTTTTTCGCCGCTTTCGTTTCCTCTACTCGGTGTCTCGCAGCAGGGCCGCTCTTTAACGGAAGTCTCGCGAGTGGAGGCGATTGGGGAGCGGGGCCACAGTGAGGTCTTCGAGGCGATTGACGACAACGTGGATGACTCCACTACGGCGTTCGAGTTTGCCGTGGGCCAGCCAAGCGCTCGAAGTACGGCAGATCTGGTAATAACGCTGCCAAATGTCCGGCTTGACGACGAGGTTGGCGGTTCCCGTTTCATCTTCCAGCGTGACGAACGTGATTCCCTTGGCGGTTGCTGGGCGTTGCCGCAGGATTACCAACCCGGCGACACGGCATTGCCGGCCGTCGGAAGTGATTGCCAAATCGGCTGCCCGGGTGACGCGCAATTCGTCCAGTTGCGATCGGCAAAAGGCCAGCGGATGCGCGCGGAGGGTCAGGCCAACAGCCTGGTAATCAGCGGAGACTTCTTCGGGTTCACTGAGCCGGGGAAGCAGTTCCGCGATTTCGTCATCGGTTTGACTGAGCGATTCGAGCAGCGGCTGGTCCAGCGGCCGGCGTTCCTGACCGAGCGCTTGCCAGAGTGCCGTGCGGCGATCTTGCCGCAGTGAGGCAAACGCATCGGCTTCGCTCAGCCGCGCAATGATCGCCTGCCCCAGGCCGCAGCGCGTGGCAAAATCGGCGATAGCCGTGAAGGGGCCCTGCCGGTTTCGGGCGGCGACGATCGCCTCGGCTGCCTGTGCGGGGAGACCGGCGATCTGACGCAGCCCCAGCCGCAAGGCCCAGTTTCCTCTCGATGCGTTACCGCCTGCCTCATCTCTAGGTGAATTTTCCCTGTGCAATTTTTCCCTGTACAATTTTTCCCAGTCTAATTTTTCACTGGATGAATTGTCACTGGATGAATTGTCACTGGATGAATTGTCACTGGATGAATTGTCACTGGGTGAATTGTCACTGGGTGAATTGCCGTACGGTTCGAGTGTGGCGTCCCAGTCGCTGTGATTGACGTCGGGCGGGCGAATTTCAACTCCGTGGCGACGGGCGCAGGCCACCAGCTGCGCCGGTGCATAGAATCCCATTGGCTGGGAGTTGAGCAGTGCGGCGGTGAAGGCTGCGGGATAATAATGCTTCAGCCACGCCGAGACATATACCAGCAGGGCGAAGCTGGCTGCGTGGGACTCTGGAAAGCCGTACTCTCCAAAGCCCCGAATCTGGCGAAATACCTGCTCGGCAAACTCGTCGGACAGCCCGCGGCTCCGCATGCCCTCCAGGAGCTTGGTCCGGAACCGCTCGATGACACCTGTTTTCCGCCAAGCACCCATGGCGCGGCGAAGTTGGTCGGCTTCGCCCGGAGTGAATCCGGCGGCGACGATTGCCAGCTTCATCGCCTGTTCCTGGAAGATGGGGACGCCCAGCGTCCGCTCCAGGACCGAGCGAATTTCCTGGTTGGGATAGGTTACCAGTTCATCGCCGTTTCTCCGCCGCAGGTAGGGATGCACCATGTTCCCCTGAATCGGTCCGGGACGAACAATGGCAACCTCAATTACGAGGTCGTACCAGCAGCGGGGCCGCAGTCTGGGGAGCATACTCATTTGCCCGCGGCTTTCGATCTGGAAGACGCCAATCGTATCCGCCGCGCAGATCATGTCGTAGACCGCCGGGTCTTCGCCGGGAACATCGGCCAATGTCAACTGCCGCCCCGCGTGCTGTTCGATCAGGGCAAAGCAGCGCCGGATCGCCGAGAGCATGCCGAGGCAGAGGCAGTCGACCTTGAGCAGGCCGAGCTCTTCGAGATCTTCCTTGTCCCACTGAATCACGGTGCGGCCATCCATCGCCGCGTTTTCGATCGGAACCAACTCATTCAGGTTTCCCCGGGTCATCACCATCCCGCCGACGTGCTGGGAGAGATGCCGGGGAAAGCCGAGCAGTTGGTCGACCAGGAGGCAGAGCTGCCGGCCCACGCGGGACTGGGGATCGAGTCCAACGGCCTGACAGCGAGCCGGAAGGTCTTCTACGTTCTGATAGCCGTCGACTTGCTTGGCGAGCGCATCGACCCGGTCGAGTGACAGTCCCAGCGCCTTGCCGACATCGCGAATCGCACTGCGGCTCCGGTAGGTGATGACGGCCGCGGCGAGTCCCGCCCGATGGCGACCATACTTCTGATACAGATATTGGAGCACCTCTTCGCGGCGCTCATGTTCAAAATCGACGTCGATATCCGGGGCTTCATTCCGTTCGCGGCTGATGAACCGCTCGAACAACAGGTCGCTGGTATCGGGGTCGACACTGGTCACGCCAAGGACGTAACAGACCGCGGAGTTGGCGGCCGAACCTCGTCCTTGGCAGAGGATTCCTCGCGAACGGGCAAACCGCACCAGGTCCCAGACCGTAAGAAAGTAAGCCTCGTAGTGCAGTTCCTCGATCAGCTGCAGTTCGTGTTCGAGCAAGCGTTGGACTTTCGGGCTGAGGCCTTGGGGGTAACGCCGCGCGGCTCCCTGCCAAACCAGTTCGCGAAGATACTCCAGCGGCGACTGTCCGGCGGGAGCGAGTTCCTCGGGATACTCGTAGCGCAGTTCATCCAGCCGAAAGTGGCAGCGTTCCACCACTTCCAGAGTCCGGGCGAGCGCTGCCGGGACAGCGGCAAACTGCTGCTGCAGCTCATCCTGCGAGCGCAGATGCCGTTCCGCGTTCGGTTGCAGGAGCGAGCCCGCCTCGGCGACAGTGGTTTGATGCCGCGTCGCTGTGAGCACATCGTGCAGCGGCATTCGGGCTCGGTCGTGATACAACACATCGCCCGCCGCCATCAGCGGCAGGCCGGTAGCACGGGAAAGCTCGCTGAGTTGGCCCAGTCGCGCCCGATCGTCGACTCCCCGGTAAAGCTCAGTGAGCAGATAAGCGCGATCGCCCAGCAGCTCAATGCAGCGCCGCAGGGGCTCAAGATCCGGTTGCTGGTCGCCCCGCCTGAGCATCGCCGCGCGGGCCGCCAGAGCCGGCGCGTACCACTCGTAGCTCTTGTGCCCGGGAGCGAGATGAGCCAGCGGCCAGCGATCCCCCGACAGCCCCGGTGCGATCCCCGCCATCAGCCCAGCCTGATGTGCGGCGAAATCCTCCCAGCGAAGCCAGCACTCTCCTTTGGGAGCACGGCAGCGGCCGAGCGTCAGCAAACGGCAGAGATTTCCATAGCCGCCTCGATCGGCCGCCCAGACAACCAGTGGCGGCGCATCGTTGAACGTCAATTCGGCGCCGATCAAGAGCTTGAAATCGAGAGCCGGCTGAGCTTGAATCGCCGCGCGAGCAGCGGCAAACGCGCGGACGACTCCCGCCAGCGTATTTTCATCGGTGATCGCCAGACCGCGATAACCGAGCGCAATCGCCCGCTCGACCAGCTCGTCGGCATGCGACGCTCCGGTGAGGAAGGAGTAGTTGGTGCGGCAGTGAAGTTCAGCGTACATCGGGGAGTTGTTAGTTGTTAGTTGTCAGTGGGAAGTGGGAAGTGGGAAGTGGGAAGTGGGAAGTGGGAATTAAAACGTGCCGTGGAGGAACCATTGCTGACTGGCGAGGTCTTGATAGATCCAGAGCAACTGGCCGGCACTGGTTTGGACGCGCCAGTAGTCGCGGCTGACGAGACGCGCGCGCCACCAGCCGGTCTCGATTCGCTCGGGTCCCCATGCGGCAGTCACCTGCGCTTGCCAGCGACTGTGATGGAGTTGCTGCGGAGCCCCGCTGCTGGCATCAGCCGTAACTGCCAGCGGCCAGGGGGGCTGGAGCAATCGGACCGGGCGGGAGGCTGCCGCGTGTTCGCGGCGGGGGGCGACTATCCGGGGGGCCGGCTGATCGTTGCCGACCAAAACGTGAGCCCGACAGGCAAACTCTGGCTGCGCTCCCGAAACCGGCACTGGACGAACAATCCGCTCCGGTCCCAATCGCACTGCCAGCCGATCGAGCAGCTGAGAGAGCGCCTGGTGATCCAATCGCGGGTCATCATCAAACAGCAAGCGTTGTTTTTCTGCGAGCAGCACGCAGCGAGCCGCGCGGACCGAGACTTCCCAGACTGGCGTTGTCTCGAGGTCGAGGTCGCGCTGCTGTTCCAGTTGCATGGCGATCAGCTGCATGACATGAGCAACGGTCGCCGTGGGCTGGAAGAGATTGATCACCAGCCTTGCAACATGTACTGGATCGCGGGAGTCCGGAGAAAGAGCGGGCTCAGCCAACTCCATTGGCTCGGTCGATGGTGCTGAAAGGTTTCCTCCCGACTCGCCGCGGAGAGCGATCTGCCATTGCAGTGCTCCCCGCTGCAGCGGCCGCAGCCGCGCGCAGAGCTGGTCGAGCTGGCGTTCGATCACGACCTGAATCGTGGCCAAGTCGCGAAGCGGAAAGTCAAAAGTGGCGGTGAGGGCAAAGTCGAGCGACTCGTCGAGTGGCGTCCAGATCTCCGTTGCCAGGCCGGCGACTTCATCCAGGCGGCGACCCAGCTGCGGACCAAATCGCGCCTGCAGACTGGCGCGGGGGAGTTGACGGAGTTGACTGACCTGGGCGATTCCCAACTGCCCCAGAGTGAGGCAAATCAGGGGATCGAGTCGCAGGGCGATCGGCGGGAGCGGATCGAGCAGCGTCCACCCGGACCGCAGCGGCGCGATGATCGGTTCCAGAACAGGTAACCGCCAGTGAGAATGTTCGGGCTCGGCTGCCGCTGGAGCAGGGTTGGCTGCCTCCGCTCCCCCACTCCGATTAGTCTGATTGCTCTGATTGGATCCGGTCGTCCCGGCAGCACTTCTGCGCGGCCGTCCATAACAGGCCAGAGCCCAAGCTGCGCCGGGCGTATCGGCGACAGCGACGGTTGTCAGAAAGCCGGCTGTGACGAGCCGATCGCGCAGGCCACAGAGGAGGTTCCGCTCCGCGCCGGGCTGGTCGCCAAACAGATGCGCGACGCCAGTCAGGTCGAGCCAGATGGCGAACTGCGGTTCGCCAGCATGGCCGGGAGCTGAGAGCGTGCCCACTCGCGGGCTGAAGTCCTGCAGCGAACGGGCCAGCGCGGCGAGTTCCAGCCGATCGGTTTGCGACTGGGCCGGGAGAAACGTGGGGCTGGCCGCAGTTGCTCCCGGAAGCGCTGCGGCAGCTCCCGCGATCGTGGGCGCTGGACTGTGGCCCGCGCGGCGGAGCAGCGACTTGGCTTCGGCCAGCGGCATGCCGATCCGCACGCCGCTGAGCTGAGCGCGGGGGGAGGCGGCTGTGACCAGTTGTCCGCGGCTTCCCGTTTCGGTGAATAGCACCAGCGGCGCGCGGCGATAGGCGGGCGAACTGACGACCAACCGCTGAATCGGCCAGTTGGGGAACGCGATGCAGGCGATGCGCCGCGGCACCGTCGTCGCTCTGCACGGCGGCGGCTGGTGAGAGGTGAACCGTCGCAGCGGCTCGGCAACCAGCTCGGATTGCTCCGCAGCGCGAGTCTCGCCTGCGGAAGTCTTGCCTGCGGAAGTCTCGCCTGCAGCAGTTATTGGACCCTGCTGGCGGCTGACCGCGGCGAGCAAGGCTTGACCGACTCGATTGGATTTTTTGTGTTGCATGGGAGCGAGTGACGCTTAGCCGGCGGAGAGTTGTCGTGGCGAAGTCGCGAGTAGTGGCCGCGAACAGGGCAGGGGAGTTGGTGGAGTCCGGCGGCGAACTTCACCGGTCTGCAGGTTCAACTGCAGGAACGCACTTCCTCCGGAAGTCTGCCCGCGGCAGCGCAGTAACTCCACACGCAGCGGCAGATTTGCTTCACAAGCTTGAGCTTCGAGGCTGGGCAGGGGCGCGGAGTCGATTGCCACTCGCCACTGCAAGTCAGACCAGGTGGGGCGGCCGGCAACGCGAGCGGGCCGGACAAAAATTCCCAGTCCACCTCCCTGTTCAGCCGCCAGCTGGAACCGGCGCAGCCACCGCTGGTCGAGATTGCTGCCAAGAAACGATTGGCGGGTCGTGCTGCTCAGATCGGCCGCTGCGTAGACGGCTGCGACTGCCGGACAGCGGAGTGCCTGTTCGATTGCCCAGTAAAGCTCCTCATCGCGAGGGTGCTGGAGCAGGATCAGCTGGTCGGGACGCAAGCCGAGGCGGACTGCAGCCGGAGCGTAGAAATCGCGCCGCGGGTCGGCAATCACAATCACGCCGGGTTCTCGCGGCTTGGACACGCGACCGCCCGCACTCCGGACTGCAGATGCGCGCTGAGCGACAGCGTGACTGGGTGAGTGAGCGCTGGCCAAGGGGCCCCGTGAGCTGGCAACTCCCCCTTCAGCGATTTCGCGCGCCAGCAGCAGGGCGAGCAATTCCGCGCCGCAACCGGCGACCGGGGCGAGCCACTCGACCAGCGAACCGGGGGCGTATCCACCTTCAGGAAGGAGTTGGTCCAAGGCCGCGACGCCGCCACTGAGGACGCGTTGGTCGTACAGGGTGGCTCGGCCGGCTGTTTCTACTTGCCTGATTTCCTCGCGGAGACGGTGCAGCAGTTGGGATTGAGAGGACATGCTGGGGAAGGGAGTGGTTAATGGTTAGGGGTTAGGAGGGCTGGGGAATGTTTTCGTACTGAGTGTTTTCGTACAGGCCTCTGACACCTTTGGTCGGCGATCGAGCTGGTTTGCTGTATATTAGTGAACGCAATTACAGATAATTGACGTAGGGGAAGTGGGCAAGCAGGGGGGCGGGGGACTCTCGAAAACAACCCGAAAATCGCCGTTCCCCGCGCTCGATCCCCCTGCGGAAG